>JAFRBB010000007.1 GCA_017405085.1 Eubacteriaceae bacterium | reverse complement strand
CCGGTAACGTGGTGGTGCACGATATCGCTATGGGGATGTCCTTTCTTTTTCTCCTTAGAAATATTACATGGTCATTATAGCCGTCTGTTTCCGGACAGGCAACTTCGTTGGTAGTCCGTCATAAGAGAGTGGCTTTAACAGAAAGCGGCACACGGTCATAGAGCACTTCACTGTCGTCATCGAAGAGTACCGTGGATACCAACACGTCTCCTTCTGTTTCGCGTTGTTTTTTTAGCATGTTGTTATAGCCGCCAATCGTGTCGCTTTCCAACCCGGCCATGGAGCCGCTTCTGTCCAGAATCATCACCAGTTCCGTTAAATTCTTCTTCATTTTATAAGCCCTCCTTGTTTTTCACGATGAAACCCCAAGAACCGAAGCCAACAGACGGTCGGCGATTGGCTGTTTCACGCGCTTTAGCTGATGATGTAAGGATAGCTTTTTTATAAAATGAAGGGGTCGCTTTCAAAGCGACAGTGATCAGCCCAGAATCGGCTGCTGATATTTGAAGAGCAATGCGTTGACCTCAAAGATATCGTAGATACCGTTCTCTATGCAAAAACACACAATCACGTCTGCTTTGCTGTTGTTGGTCAGCATCAAACCGGCACTGGCCAACAGATCTTTGGTGTCATCCAGATTTAGACGAAGCGCAATCGCGAGGGCGACGATGGTTTTCTTTTTTGGTATGTAGTCTTCACTGCATCGGATCTTGGAAAAGAGCTTCCGATCGACATTTGCCCGCTTATAAACCTCCGGATCGCTCATCCCGCGTTCATCGATCATGCGAAATAACTTAGCTTGAAAGCTTTCACCGAGATTGTTGACCACATCCTCAAGAGAAAGCTTTTTCTTTTTAGGAGCGATGCTTCGCGCTGCTTTCGCGTCTGCAAAAGGGATTGCTTCTTCCGCTTCCTCATCAGGCGACTCCGGCGGAGCAGCCATCTCGTCGGAAGCGGCGTCCCCGGTGACGTTTCCGATGAATTGCGGCTCTTCCCATAGCATGCGTCCGCGTCTTGCTTCGGAAAGCTTTTCTAACGGCTCTCCATATTCTTCTGGTGTTTGAACAGAGACATAGTTTTCGTCTATGTATGCTTCAATCTGCTCTGTGAGGCCTGCCGCAATCTGATAGGCGCCGCGTCCAAAGACGACCAGAATCACACGCAAATCGGAATCCTCCAGATGCTCCCGGATGACGGGCAGCGCAATCTCCAGCGCCTGATCCTTCGGGAAGCCGTGAATCCCTGCCGCGATCAGAGGAAAGGCAATACTTTCGCACCCAAGTTGATCAGCAAGCAGAAGCGATTTCCGATAGCAAGACTTCAGAATATCAAACTCCCCGTGCTGTCCGTCGATCCATGCCGGTCCTACCGTGTGAATGATATATTTTGCCGGAAGCTGAAAGGCGGAAGTGACCGCTGCCTCGCCCGGCGCGATCCTGCCGATTTTCTTTCTCTCCGCAAGTAGCTCATCTGCCCCCGCGGCCTTGTAGATCGCCGCGTCTGTACCGCTCGCGACCCTTGGCTCCGGATTCGCGGTATTCACAATGGCATCGGCCTTAACCCGTGTTATATCGTTTCTGATGATCTTAAATGGCATTTGCTTTCACCTCCGGATCATATTTTGGCGTGTCGATGCGCCTTAAATTTTCCTTCGTTTCGAACTTTGACTGACATCTCCGGCGTGTTTTGACAGGTGTTTCATCCTTCAAAGCGCTTTCTCAACAATCATATCGGTCAGCGCGTAAGCCAACAAGTCCTCCGGCTTTTCTTCCGGCGTGATCCATCTGGTGATCATCTTCTCCGGCATGATCAGCGGCATACGGTCATGAATCAACCGAATGTCTTCGCCGGGCTCCCTCGTCAGGATGACGAAATGAGGCAGTCCCTTTTCAATCCTGTATAATCCGCAAAGCCATGTAACCGTGCTGCCTTTGGGCTGAATCTTATATTTGTCGCCGGTACGCCGCTTTCCGTCATGGCCGAGATGACGCTCCCATTCATAATACCAAGACGCGGGCACGGCGCAGCGATGCTTCTGCCAATCCTCTTTGAAAGTCGGCTTTTCCGCGGCGGTCTCCACTCTCGCGTTAATCAGCAGAGACTTTCCCGAATAGCCCCATCGCATGGGAAACACCGCTCTTTTGCCAAAACGATTCGGCGCGATGACGGGAACCACATCCGTCGGACGACTTTCACCGCATGCCTTCACGTCGGTCGTCCGCTGCCATTTCAATAACAGCGAGGACCGGTTCATTTCTTCTACGATTTCTCTTAATTCCAGGGATTCCTCCATCCAGTATCGGCCACACATGCTAAATATCCTTTCCTATCCTCATGTCATTAAAAACCCTATTGTGTTTTAATAGCTGATTTTGCACTCGTTTTGACGAAGGCTGCCGTTTTTTTCAAGTCTTCTGTCAAGCCACCATTTGGGGATGGGCATGATGTCCTCAATCGGTTTGCTATTATCCCAGATTTCGATGAACGCCTTTGTTTTTCTATCGTATAAAAACTTACAATATACATCTGAGTCGGGAGATGAAAATTCGCCCCCATAAAATCCGTCATCGTATTCTATGTTTTTAAAATAATAGTTGATGTCATATTCACCCATCTCTCTGTCCTTTAACGCTTTCACTTGGATGGCGCCCTCAAAGGTCTTTTCCAATTTATAATATTCCAGCTTCAGCTTGCCCTCCAGGTCAATCATCGCCGTTTTGTCAACGGGGAGCAACCCGATCAAATCGCTTAAGAACACATATTCTTTGTGCAAATCTTTATCGAACATCCGCGCCACCTGCGCGATATAGCCATACCATTTAATCATGGCGCGGCATAGACGTCAAAATTGATAGCGCTGATCCGGCGAGAGCCGGTTATAGCGGTCATCCACCGATTTTAACACGCTGGTCATCCGACCATATGATGAAGGTAAATCATCATTTTACGAATGAGATATAAAGATTTTGTTCTAGTTTTTTGTGTCGTGTTCAACCCACTTTTATGTGGTTTTCATCAATCAGTTTTCGAAGCATTTCTCGAAAATGACTTTTTTTGATTTCCAGTTGTCCGTTACTCTCCAATTTTCGGACCGTTGGATAGCCCGGCTTATGCTCTATTTCTGGAATGATGTTTGAATCCAATAAGTCATTATTAAATAACAAATTAATTGTATTATAATATCGAAAGTCACGTCAAGGATTAAAGCATAAAAATTGTTTCAATCGAATAGGAGGAAATTCCTTTGAATAAAGAACCAAAGATTTAATATAATATATTGATTGCGTAGTAACAATGTATTATAATCATTCCAAAAGGAGTTGATTTTTATGGCACAAACCACTGTAAGTATCAGAATGGACGAAAGACTCAAAGCTGATTTTGATCATGTCTGCAATGAATTGGGGATGAATATGTCAACCGCGGTCACCATACTCGCGAAAAAAATGACAAGAGAGCATCGCCTGCCTTTTGAAGTGTCTGTCGATCCTTTTTATAGCGAATCAAACATGAGCGCGTTAAATGAAAGCATTCAGAAGATGAAGGACAGCAGGACTGTCACCAAAACCTTTGAGGAATTAAAGGCGCTTGCCGATGAATAAGATCATATTTACCGAAAAAGCCTTTGAGGATTAGCTCTACTGGCAAGGTCAAGACAAAAACGCATAAACGTTTTGCTCAAGGATATCTCTCGTCAACCTTTCAATGGCCTGGGTAAGCCCCGAGCGGGACGAGGGGCGCTTGAGTTCGGGACAGCTGTCCCGAACGGATGTTTTCGAGCAAAGCGAGAAAACTGCCCAAGAAAGGCAGGTCAAAACCTAACGGAGCGGGACGAGGGGCGCTTGTCCACCCGCTTCGCTCGATTGCGCACACGACACGGTGATTGACGAGCGTAAGCGAAGACAGAGCCGATGTGTGTGCCATGCAAGGCTTGCCCAAGAACGCAAGCCATGGGCGAAGCGTGATTGGCTGCAAGCTACTGTAAGTTCGCATG
>JAFRBB010000044.1 GCA_017405085.1 Eubacteriaceae bacterium | reverse complement strand
TGTACAAATGTATTGATTTATGGGAGTCAGAATCGCATGCGCCTGATTGACGACCATGCGGTTTCAACGGTTTTGGAGTGTGAGTTTTAATAAAAGTTAATTTTGCCGGCGTCAATATCCGCCGGCAAAGATTTCGTCTAATCCAGGCAAAACACTCCGGTTATTTATGGGAAAAAGGAGCCGTTAGTAACAGTTTAATCTCAAAATTTGAAAGGAGATAATCCATGACCGGAAGAATTTAAACAAACAGTGTTCTTAAATAAAAACGGAAAGCCGACTGATAATAATACATTTAACGCTGTGATCAATGAAATATGTAAAGAGAATCACATACCAAAAATCACCATGCACTCACTCAGACATACGTTTGCGACGCGATGTATAGAATCTGGAATGACGCCTAAAACATTGCAAATCATACTTGGCCATTCCAATGTTACCATCACGATGAATTTATACATTCACGTTAACGAAGAAACAAAGGAAAGAGAAATGGCAAATATGGAAAAATATTTTAGTATTTAAAGCGGCGAAAAACAGAGAAAATGGTACACTAAATGGTACACCTGGGCTGAAAAAGCCCAGTAATAAAGCGATTTTTCACGAAATTAATGAAACTGAATATTTTTATATTAATGAAAACGTGTTATAATAAATCCAAATCCATTCAAGGAGAACCGCTATGAGAATCAAACGCTTTGCTTTATTTTTATCGGCGCTATTTGTGTTGATGTCGATTCCCGTCGCTGTTATGGCGCAGGATACAGGCAGCGCTTCCGACGAAAATCAATATCAGCCGGGAGAGGCCATTGTCTGCCTCACGCGTTCGGCAGTCACATCGATGGCCGATGATGAGCTGCTGGCATCTTCTGAGAGCCTGTTGACGCTCTCGGGAAATAACGGTGACATCAAAACCGCAAGTGACGGCGATATCACGGAATTGCGGCTGGTGCGTTCCAGTTCGCTTTCAACGGAGGAGCTGGTCAAACAGCTGAAGGGCAAGCCCGGCGTGCTTTACGCTGAGCCCAACTATATTTACACGGTCGAACAGGTTTCGGACAACACAGCTTCCGCGGCCGCCTCGGTCAACGTGCCGCAGGCGCAATCGCAGGTTGATGCTTCCGACAGTGTTTATACTGGTGATTTTACCTTTTTGCAATACGCCAGCACCGGGGAAAACAGCATCGACGTGCCGGATTGGAACAATCCCGACAATGTCAACGCGAAAGATATCGTCGTCGCGGTTCTCGATACCGGCGTCAATTATACCCATGAAGACCTGGCTCCCGTGATGTGGGACAAAGGCCTCGATTATCCGGAGCTCACTGCTATGGGCGGCGGAAAATACGGCTTTAACACCGAAGAAAAAAACGGGGCAGAGCCGATGGATACGTTTGGACACGGCACCCACTGCGCCGGAAATATCGGTGCCGCCTGGAACGGAAAAGGCATTAGCGGAGTGGCCAACGGTGTTAAAATCATGGGGATTAAACTGGGATCCAAAGTCTTTTCGTTATCCAATATCATCACGGGCTATCGGTATGTCATTGCCGCCAAGAATGCCGGTGTCAACGTCAAGGTGACCAGCAATTCCTACGGCGGAAAGGATCTGTCCCTCGCGTACTCCGACGTGGTGAAAGAAGCCGCGAATTACGGCATTGTGTCGATTAAAGCCGCAGGCAATATATCACAGGATGTCGATTTGGGTTCTTTGGATTACGGCACTTACAAGACAGCTCCGGAAATGGTCTTGGTCGGCGCGTCAAACATGGCCGGAGATGCCACGGGCTTTTCTGATTTCGGCAGGCGGACGACCAATGTTTTCGCCCCCGGTGAGGACATCTTTTCAACGGTTCTTGACAACGGCGGTCCGCAGAGATACGCTGTAAGCCAACCGGCTGAAGGCACGGAAGACACGTTTAATCCCGAAAAGAGCCGATTGTACACCGGTGCTTCCACTGACGCGTCATTCGTTTTTGATAGCGGACATGGCGGCGTGACCTATTCCGCCAAGGCGGAGGATACCGCTGTGGGTGTCGAAGCGGAAAAAGGTTGGAATGGTTCCGGTGCCATGGTCATCAAAAGCGGAAATGGGAAAAACGCCGCGATTCACGTCACGGGTGCGCCGCGGACCAAATCAGGCAGCCTTTTGATGAGTGTACGCACACCGGTCGACGGAATCCTCTTTTGGCTGGATGATCAATCCAAAAACGTTGTGACATGCAATGTGAGTGCTGATAAATGGACCGACTTTGTGGTCGACGGCAAATATTTTACGGATAAGAGCGCGCTTTTCTTCCACCCCTCGGCGGAAGGCACCGGTTATGAATTGGCCGTTAACGGCATGTATTTCAGCGACGATAAGCCCGATTATGATCAGCAGAGCGGCACATCTATGGCGACACCCGTGGTTGCCGGGGAAGCGGCCATTCTCTGTGCGAAATATCCGAGCGACAGTGCCGAAAAAATCGCGGCGCGCATCAAAGGCTCGGTCAACGCCAAAGACGCTTTGGCGGATAAAAGCGTATCCGGCGGCATCGTCAGCACGCGTAAAGCCCTCGCCGGCGAGACGATTCCGGTGCTTAGCGACTGCCTCAAAACCGATGACGGCACCTGCACGCTGACCGGTTATTTCTTTGGCGAAACAGGTGGAACTTTAAAGGTTGACGGGCAAACGGTTCAGCCGTCAAGCTGGAGCGATACAACGATCACCTTCGCTTATAATGACAGCCTGATGAAAGGCGAACACATCTACGAGGTTGCTTCATCGGTTGGCAGCGGCAGACAATATTTCACCCTTCAAAACAGTGATGACCTCATGGATCGTCTGCCGACGCCCGATGACGTGCTGTTTGACAACAGCTTGGTCACCTCATCCTGCGGTCTGGACGGCAAAATCTATTTTATCATGCATCAGGAAGAACCGCAAAGACTGTCGTCGCTTTGGTCGTATACGCCGGGAGACGGCGGCGGCTGGGAAATGCTCTCGGCCAAGCTGCCCTTTGACTTCGTTGACGGCAAAATGTGCGCGTGGAATCACAAGCTTTTGGTGCCGTGTTTGAAAGCCGAAGCATCGGTGGGCACCAATACCAATATGACGGAGAACATCGCCGTTTACGACCCCAAAACCGGGGATACGCGGTATATCGATGTGCCGGAGGCCGCTCGTCCAAACGTCTTTTCGCTTCACAATACGGGCGATCGGGTTTATGCCTACTACGCTGCCGACATTATCGGACTTTTAAAATTGCCGACTTTGGGTATTGTCGATCCGCGAAATTTGACATTCAATGTCTGCCAGATCAAAAACCCCCAAAATATGAATGTTAGAAATACGCCGACTGCCAATATGTTTTTCGATGACGGCGGTAATCTGTTCGTCATTGGCGGCGCGGTCAATATTTTAGATACGTATCTATTTGTGCCTCAGCTTGCCGCGGTGAATCCCGACGCTGATCTCGCGGACAGGATGCGCACGGTTTCCGATGATGTCTTTGGGGAAGGCTTCCCCGAAAAGCAGGAAATGAGTCCCATCGCGGCTGAACCGGTGGAAGGCGGCGCCATCATCAGCGGATTTGTGAAAACCGATGAAGCCGGCCATGTGGTGGCCGACACCTTCAAGCTCAACACGGGCGCCGTGAATACCGCCGCGGACGGCGGGGATATCAAGCTAGAGCCCATTGACAAACGGGTCAGCGATACCAAGGTTTCCGCGATCACCGGAACCGTGTACGACAATCATTTTTACACCCTGGGATTCACCGATAATGACATGACCAATCGTGTCTTCACCGACTATCCCGTTTCGGGAAGCAACAATGCGGGCGACAGCAATGCGCCATCGATGGCCTATGAAGTCCACGGCCGCGATTACGGTTGGGAGCAAGGAGAAAAACGCGACGGACAGATGGCCGGCACCACAGGAAAAGCCCTGCGCCTTGAAGCGATGCGGATTTCCGTCAAAGATGATGCCGGCGGTCCGATAGACGGCTTGGGGGTGACCTATCGGGTCCACATGAAAGATATCGGCTGGGGCTCCTGGACCGATGACGGCTTGCAGGCCGGAACCGTGGGAAAATGCACGAGACTCGAAGCCGCAGAGATCAAACTCACCGGCGAAAAAGCCGGCAATTATGACATCTATTACCGTGTGCATATGGCTTATAAAGGCTGGGGCGATTGGGTCAAAAACGGCGAGATGGCCGGCACAACCGGAGAATGCCGCCGAATTGAAGCAATCGAGATGAAGATTGTGCCCAAAGGCGGAGCGGCTCCCACTGAATAAAAGAAATACAGGAGACTTGCATTTGCGGTCTCCTTTTTGTTTACTATTTTGCTCCTTTCGATATGCTTTAAAATTTGATATAATGATTAAAAAAGTTATAGGAGAATCGTGATGAGGATCAAACGCTTTTCATTATTTTTGACCATGCTGCTGATGCTGTTGTCCATTTCCAGTGTCGTCATGGCGCAGTCCTCCGACAGCGTTTCGAAAGAAAATCCATATCAACCGGGCGAGGCCATTGTCTGTATCACGCGCTCCGCCGCGCGGTCTATGGCGGACGATGAGCTGCTCGGAGCGTCGGAAAGCCTGTTGACCCTTTCGGGAAATGCCGGCGACATCCAAACTGCCGGGGAAGGGGATATCACCGAATTGCGGTTGGTGCGCTCGAATGCGTTGTCAACGGAAGAGATCATCAAACAGCTTAAAGCCAAACCCGGCGTGCGCTACGCCGAGCCCAACTACCTCTTCAGCGTCGAGCAAAGCGGCCGGCCCGCGTCGGAAGTCGCCCAAAGCGATTCCTCCGACAGCGCCTATACCGGGGATTTCACCTCGATGCAGTACGCCAATACGGGTGACAACAGCATCGACGTGCCCGACTGGAACAACCCCGAGAACCACAACGCCGACGGGATTGTCGTGGCGGTGTTGGATTCCGGCGTCAATTACAATCATGAGGATTTAGCCCCGGTCATGTGGGACAAGGGCCTGGATTATCCGGCCCTCACGGCCCTTGGCGGCGGAAAATACGGCGTCACCATCGTCAAGAGAAACAGCGAGGGCAAACCCTATGACAGTGAAGATCCCATGGACGACCACAGCCACGGCTCCCACTGCGCCGGCAGTATCGGCGCCGCCTGGAACGGCAAAGGCGTCAGCGGCGCGGCCAACGGTGTCAGCGTCATGTCCGTGAAAATCGCCAATAACAACGGCGCCATCGAGATGGCGAATATCATCAAAGGGTTTCAATACGTCATTGCCGCCGTCGACGCCGGCGTCAACGTCAAAGTGACCAGCAATTCCTACAACGGACCGCCAACGCTGGCCGGTCATGACGCAGTGAAAGCGGCGGCGGAAAAAGGGGTTGTGACCGTCAAATCCGCGGGCAATGAGTGGACAGAGATCGATTACGGCGTCAACGACAGCAGCGTTTTAAAGAAAACGCCGGAAACGGTGGTGGTCGGCGCGTCGGATCATAACGGGGAAAAAGCGTTCTTTTCCAATTTCGGCCAGCGGACCACCGATGTGTTCGCCCCCGGCTTTCAGATTTTTTCAACAATCCTGACCGATGGCGGAGACATCCAATACACGATCAGCAAACCCACGGACGGCACCGAAGACACCTTCAATCCCGACAAACAACGCCTGTACACCGGCGTTCCCACCGACGCGGCGTGTAAAGTGAAACAGGGCGAAATCATCGAAACCCTCACCGCCAAGGCCGAGGACAGCGCGGTCAGCGTGGAAGGGGGCAAAGGCCTGAAAAACAGCGGCGCCATGGTCGTGGCCAACGCCAAGGGCACCAACGCCGCCATTCACGTCACGGGAACACCGCAATCCAAATCCGGTCAGCTGCTTTCGGCCGTCCGCGCGACGGCCAGCGGCACCCTCCATTGGGCGGATCCGGACGGCCGGTCGGTGGGCACTGTTCAATTGCCGGAAAATAAATGGACCGACTTCGCCGTGGACGCCAAGTATTTCACCGACGAAAGCGTGTTTTTCTTCCAACCGAAAGACGAGGGCACCGCTTACGAAGTGGCAGTGGACGGCATGTACTTAAGCGATGACAAACCGGATTACGGCATGATGAGCGGCACCTCCATGGCAACCCCCGCCGTGGCGGGAGAAGCGGCCATTCTCTGCGCGCGCTATCCCGATGACAATCCCGGCAAAATTGCCGCCCGGATCAAAGGCTCGGTCAACCCGAAAGACAATCTGGCGGACGCCTGCGTCTCCGGCGGCATCGCCAGCGCGCGAAAAGCCCTGGAAGGCGACACCATGCCCGTGCTAAACGATTGCCTGAAAGCTGGTGATAACACCTGCGTCTTAAGCGGTTATTTCTTCGGCGATAGCGGCACCCTCACCGTTGACGGCAAAACAATCCAACCGTCAAGCTGGAGCGACACCGCCATCACCTTCGCCTATGATGACGGCGCGATGAAAGGCGAGCATGTTTACGCCGTCACCGCCTCTTCCGGCAAAACGGGCAGACAATATTTTACCCTGCAAAACAGCGATCACCTCATGGACCGGCTGCCGACCCCCGATGACCCCCTGTTTAAAAACAGCATGAACAAGTCCTCTTGCGGTCTTGACGGCAAAATCTATTTTATCATGTATCAGGAACTCCCTGAAAAAACCAGCTCCCTCTGGTCATATACACCGGGAGACGGCGGCGGCTGGGAAAAACTCTCGGCGAAATTGCCTTTTGAGTATATGGACGGCAAAATGTGCGCCTGGAATCACAAACTCCTCATTCCCTGCGTGAAAATGGAATCGGAGACTGAGGGAACCTTAGACATTGCCGTCTATGATCCCAAAACCGGCGATGCCCGGTATATCGACGTGACCGACACCGGGAATTACAATTTCTCGCTGATCAACACGGGAGATCGGGTCTACGCCTACTATTGCGTTGACGCTGCGGGTTCGGTCAAACAACCGATGCTGGGGATTGTCGACCCCCGCAACCTGACCTTCCAACCCTACGCGCTGACCCCGTCGGGCGTCCCAACGCAAACCGACGCGACACCGACGGCAGGCCTGTTCGCCGACGACGCGGGCCATCTCTTCGCCATCGGCGGCTTCTTCGGCGACTATTATCACACCCGCTTTACCACACGCCTTGACCTGGTCAATCCCGACGCCGATGTCAAAGACAGAATGACCGCCTTGACCGACGATGTCTTCGGTGACGGCTTCCCCTCGAACCAGGACGTAAGCCCCATCGCTGCGGAGCCGGTGGAAGGCGGCGCCATCATCAGCGGATTGGTTAAAACCGATGAATCCGGCCATGTGGTGGCCGACACCTTCAAGCTCAACACGGGCGCCGTGAATACCGCCGCGGACGGCGGGGATATCAAGCTCGAACCCATTGACAAACGGGTCAGCGATACCAAGGTTTCCGCGATCACCGGCACCGTGTACGACAATCACTTCTACACCCTGGGATTCACCGATAATGACATGACGAGTCGTGTCTTCACTGACTATCCCGTTTCGGGAAGCAACAATGCGGGCGACAGCAATGCGCCATCGATGGCCTATGAAGTCCACGGCCGCGATTATGGTTGGGAGCAAGGAGAAAAACGCGACGGACAGATGGCCGGCACCACAGGAAAAGCCCTGCGCCTGGAAGCGATGCGGATTTCCGTCAAAGATGATGCCGGCGATCCGATTGACGGCTTGGGTGTGACCTATCGGGTCCACATGAAGGATATCGGCTGGGGCTCCTGGACCGATGACGGCTTGCAAGCCGGAACCGTGGGCAAATGCACGAGACTCGAAGCCGCAGAGATCAAACTCACCGGCGAAAAAGCCGGCAATTATGACATCTATTACCGTGTGCATATGGCTTATAAAGGCTGGGGTGATTGGGTCAAAAACGGCGAGATGGCCGGCACAACAGGAGAATGCCGCCGAATTGAAGCAATCGAGATGAAGATTGTGCCCAAAGGCGGAGCGGCTCCCACTGAATAAAAGAAATACAGGAGACATGCATTAGCGGTCTCCTTTTTGTTTACTATTTTGTTCCTTTCGATATGTTTCAAAATGTGATATAATGATTAAAAAAGCTTTAGGAGAATCGTGATGAGGATCAAACGCTTTTCATTATTTTTGACCATGCTGCTGATGCTGTTGTCCATTCCCGGTGTCGTCATGGCGCAGGCATCCGACAGCGTTTCCGAAAAAACCCAATATCAACCGGGGGAAGCCATCGTCTGTCTCACGCGCTCCCCGACGCAGTCGATGGCAGATGATGAATTACTGGGTTCAGCAGAGAGCCTGCTCACCTTGTCCGGGACATCGGACGGCATTAAAACCGCCGGTGACGGCAGCATCACCGAATGGCGTCTGGTGCGTTCCGCTTCGCTTTCAACGGAGGAGCTGATCAAACAGCTGAGAGCCAAGCCCGGTGTGCGCTATGCCGAGCCCAATTATATTTTTAATATTGAGCAGACCGCGGACAGCGCTCCCGCCGCGTTCGATGTGAACCATGCGGCCGGAACGCAAACACAGGCTGATGCTTCCGACAGTGTATATACCGGTGATTTTACCTTTTTGCAATACGCCAACGCCGGGGAAAACAGCATCGACGTGCCGGACTGGAACAATCCCGCCAAGGTCAACGCCGATGGGATTGTCGTCGCGCTGCTTGATTCCGGCATTAATTATAACCATGAAGACCTGGCTCCCGTGATGTGGGACAAAGGCCTGGATTATCCCGAGCTCACGGCCATGGGCGGCGGAAAATACGGCTTTAATACGCTGAAGGAAAACAGTAAAGGCGTGCCGTATGACAGTGCCGATCCGATGGACGATCATAGTCACGGGTCGCATTGCGCCGGCAGTATCGGCGCCGCTTGGAACGGTAAAGGCGTCAGTGGTGCCGCGAACGGCGTCAAAATCATGTCGGTCAAAATCGCTTTGGATGACGGCAACACGCCGTTGGCGAATATCATCAAAGGCTTTCATTACGTCATCGCGGCCAAAAAGGCCGGCGTTAACGTGAAAGTCACGAGCAATTCTTACGGCGGTACGGATCTTTCCCTAGCCTACAACGATGTGATCAAAGAAGCCGGCAAACTTGGCATCGTCTCGGTTAAAGCGGCGGGAAATGAGGCAACGGACATTGACTTTTCCATGCGCGACAGCAGCACCTTTAAGACAGCGCCGGAAACCGTCATTGTGGGCGCATCGGACGCTGCCGGCAACCCGGCGGATTTTTCCAATTCCGGCAGTCGAACGACCCATGTCTTTGCCCCGGGGGTTAACATCTTTTCGACGATTTTGCCCGGCGGAGGTACGCTGGGTTATGGCGTAAGCAAACCCGAGGAAGGCACCGAAGACAGCTTTGATCCCGCTCAAAAACGCTTATATACCGCAGCGCCAACCGACGCATCCTTCACCGACCGCAGCGGGGAACAGCCGCAAACCTATGTCGCCAAAGCCGAGGATGCCGCGGTCGCCGTGGAAGCGGGAAAAGGATGGAAGGACACCGGAGCGATGGTGGTGACAAGCGCCGAAGGGAAAAACACCGCGATTCACATCACCGGGGCGGGAGCAAAAACGAGCACATTTTTGACGAAAATCAAGATGACAACCGACGGCGAACTTTATCTGCTCGATCAACATGGCGCGCTGTTGAATCATACCCGGCTAAAGGCCGGTCAATGGACCGATTGGAACAGCGAAGCGAAAAACATAGACGATACGACCATCTTTTTATTTCATCCAAAAACCGAAGGCACACCATATGAATTGGCCATGGACGGCATCTATTTCAGCAGTGATAAACCCGATTACGGCATGAAAAGCGGCACGTCCATGGCGACACCGGCCGTTGCCGGCGAAGCGGCCATTCTTTCTGCGGCCTATCCCGACGATAGTGCGGATGAGATTGCCGCCCGCATCAAAGGATCGGTCAATCCGAAAGAGACCCTGACCGGGTTATGTACGTCCGACGGCATCGCCAGTACGGCCAAAGCCCTGGCCGGAGAAACCGTCCCCGTGCTGAATGATTGTCTGAAAACCGATGACGGCACCTGCACCTTGACCGGTTATTTCTTCGGCGGCCAGAGCGGAACATTAACGGTTGACGGACAAGCGGTTCAGCCGACAAGCTGGAGCGATACGGCCATCACTTTTGCATATAATGACAGCTTAATGAAAGGCGAACATATTTATGAAGTCTCATCATCGGTTGGCAGCGGCAGACAATATTTCACCCTTCAAAACAGTGATGACCTCATGGATCGTCTGCCGACGCCCGATGATGAGCTGTTTAAAAACAGCTTGGTTACATCGTCCTGCGGTCTTGACGGCAAAATCTATTTTGTCATGCATGACGACGCAAAAAGGATTTCGTCACTTTGGACCTACACACCGGGAGACGGCGGCTGGGCAATGGTCTCGTCCAAACTGCCCTTTGATATGATAAAGGGAAAAATCTGCGCGTGGAACCATAAACTGCTCGTTCCCTGCTTGAAAAGCGAATCATCCACGTCGTTAAACAATCATTCCACCGAAAACATCGCCGTGTATGACCCCAAAACCGGGGATACCCGGTATATCGACGTGCCGGAAGGCGGGAAATTAAGCGCGTTCACCCTGTTGAATACGGGAGATCGCGTCTATGCCTACTACTGCATATCCGCCCTCGGCATATTTGATCTGCCGATGCTCGGCATCGTCGACGCCAGAAACCTGACGTTTCAAGATCGCGACATCATCGACATGACCGAGAAGACGGATTTCAAAAACTTACCTGGTACGGCCAACATGTTTTTCGATGATAACGGACATCTCATGACCATCTGCGGAAAAGTAGATTTACCCAACTTCCCAATCTATCTGACAGGGCTTGGCGCCGTCAACCCCGACGCCGACCTCAAAAACAGAATGCGCGTCGTCACGGACGATGTCTTTGGGGAAGGGTTCCCCGAAGATCAAGAAATGACCCCCATCGCTGCGGAGCCGGTGGAAGGCGGCGCCATCATCAGCGGATTGGTGAAAACCGATGAAGCCGGCCATGTGGTGGCCGACACCTTCAAGCTCAACACGGGCGCCGTTAGTACCGCCGCGGACGGTGGGGATATCAAGCTCGAGCCCATTGACAAACGGGTCAGCGATACCAAGGTTTCAGCGATCACCGGCACCGTGTACGACAATCACTTCTATACCTTGGGATTCACCGATAATGACATGACGAGTCGCGTCTTCACCGACTATCCCGTTTCGGGAAGCAACAACGCTGGTGATCATTACGCACCGTCGATTGCCTATGAAGTCCACGGCCGCAATTACGGTTGGGAGCAGGGCGAAAAACGCGACGGCGATATGGCCGGTACGACCGGTCAGTCGCTGCGCTTAGAAGCGCTTCGCGTATCCATCAAAGACGATAATGGCCAAGACATTGACGGCTTGGGTGTGACCTATCGGGTCCACATGAAGGATATCGGCTGGGGCTCCTGGACCGATGACGGCTTGCAAGCCGGAACCGTTGGCAAAAGCACCAGAATTGAGGCTGCTGAGATCAAACTCACCGGCGAGAAAGCCGAAGCCTATGACATCACATACCGGGTTCACATGAAAAACAACGGATGGGGTAAATGGGTCAAAAACGGTGAAATGGCCGGCACAACAGGAGAATGCCGCCGCATCGAGGCGATCGAGATCAAAATTATTCCCAAGGGTGGTGAGATGCCGACGGAATAAGCGATTTTCCATCGTTTTGCTCAATCTTAAACCCCTTAAAATCATAACCGTCGGCTATGCCGGCGGTTATGATTTCGAAAAAGAATGATTTTTTGTTGTTCCTCTCTTTCACGAAACGTGTTATAATAGAAAAAAGAAACGAAGGAGAGAGCCATGAACATCAAACGCATCAGCTTTTGCATATTCACGTTGTTATTATTGTTGACCATGCCTGCGTTGGTCATGGCGCAAGAGACTGGCACTGTGCCCGGGACACAAACGCCAAACTCGGGTGAGGCCAACCCGCAATCCGCGCCGCCGACCGCGGAGATGTTGCCCGTGTCACCCGATACCCAAGCACCGCCGGCACAAAATTCAGCCGCCGACAGCGCTTTGCCGTCCGTGATTTATGAAGTCCACGGTCGCGATTACGGTTGGGAGCAGGGAGAAAAACGCAACGGCGCTGAAGCCGGCACCACCGGACAATCCTTGCGTCTTGAAGCGCTTCGCGTATCCGTCAAAGACGCTTCCGGTAACGATATCGAGGGATTGGACGTGACCTATCGTGTCCATATCAAAGATATCGGCTGGGGATCTTGGACTGATGGTGGTCTACAAGCCGGAACCGTTGGCAAAAGTACCAGAATCGAAGCTGCCGAAATCAAACTTACCGGTGAGAAAGCCGAAGCCTATGACATCACCTATCGGGTTCACATGAAAGATACAGCTTGGGGCGGTTGGGTCAAAAACGGTGAGACCGCCGGCACAACAGGAGAGTCCCGCCGGATTGAAGCGATCGAGATCAAAATCGTGCCGAAAGGCAGCGAAATACCAATGGAGTAAGCGATAAAGCTCGACCCAAATTTTTTCTCGCTGATAACGCTGATTTACGCAGATACGGATGATTGTGAGCGCAGCGAGCAATCTGCCCAAGAAAGAATAATGGGCACTACCGAAAAGCAAAAGACAGCATACAGCAAAAATACCAAAATAGAAATCCGGCTCGGCTGGATTTCTTCCTGAATTATAAATCATAATAAAATATAGACGGGGAGCTTGCGAAACAGGCTGAGAGGAAGATGGTTGCGGACAAATGCTTGCAGCGAAAGAAATTTTTGTACAGGCATCTGCCCCAGACGAGGCTTCGACCCGAGAACCTGATGCGGATAATGCCGTCGTAGGAATCAATTCATGATCAATTCGTGATTTTTAAGGAGGCATGCCGTTGGCTGTCTCCTTTAAATTTATCCATATTAAAAGAAAGAGGTATCAAATGCTATCCGACATGATGAAAAATGTACGGGAAAAAACCCCGCTCATCCACAACATCACCAACTATGTGACCGTCAATGATTGCGCCAACATTCTATTGGCCTGCGGCGGGTCTCCGATTATGTCCGATGACGCCGACGAAGTCGAGCAAATCACTACGGTTTGCGGCGGTCTCAACATCAACATCGGAACCTTAAACCGCCTGACCATTCCGGCGATGCATCTCGCCGGGAAAAAGGCCAATGCCTTGGGACATCCTGTCGTGCTCGATCCCGTGGGAGCCGGCGCTTCCGATCTCAGGACCCAAACGGCCTTGTCGTTGCTGCGTGATATCAATTTTGCCGTCATACGCGGAAACATTTCTGAAATCAAAACCCTCGCCTTGGGAAGCGGCACCACCAAAGGGGTCGATGCCGATGTGGCCGATACCGTGACCGAAGATAATCTGGATGAGGCCGTGGCCTTTGCCAAAACCTTTGCGAAAAAAACCGGATCCGTCATCGCCGTCACCGGCGCCATCGATATTGTCGCAGACGGTGAAAAAGCCTATTGTATTTTCAACGGACATCCCGCAATGAGCCAGATTACCGGCACCGGTTGTCAGCTTTCCGCCATGACCGCGGCCTATGTTACGGCTAATCCCGACCATCCCCTGGAAGCTGCCGCGGCAGCCGTGTGTGTCATGGGTCTTTGCGGAGAACGTGCTCGCGAACGGATGTGCGAAAAGGATGGTAACCTAAGTTATCGCGGCTATATCATTGACGCAGTCTGCACCTTAACCGGTGAAGAACTGGACAAAGGGGCCAAATATGACATGCGATAAACAAAACATGCGCCTTTATGCCGTCACCGATCGCGCATGGACGGGCAAAATGACTTTATCTGAGCAGGTTGAAGCTGCGCTTAAAGGAGGCATTACCTGTCTTCAGCTTCGGGAAAAACATTTAAGCGACGATGCTTTTTTGGCGGAGGCCAAAACAATCGGTCAATTGTGCGGGCAATACGGCGTTCCTTTCATTATCAACGATAACGTGAACGTGGCGTTGGCCTGCGGCGCCGACGGCATTCACGTCGGGCAGGACGATATGGCCGCGGGGGATGTTCGCGCCCGGGTCGGAAAGGACATGATCATCGGTGTATCCGTTCACACGGTCGAAGAAGCAATAAAAGCAGAGCGAGACGGCGCGGATTATCTCGGACTAGGAGCGGTTTTTCACACGGATACCAAAGGCGATGCCGAAGACATGACCGCCGAAACCCTCAAGTCGATTTGCGACGCCGTGAGCATCCCGACCGTCGCCATCGGCGGTATTTCGGCAAAAAATGTTGCCAAATTGACCGGAAGCGGTGTAGACGGAATTGCCGTGGTCTCCGCCATCTTCGCTGCGGAAGATCCGGAGAGGGCCGCCTCGGAACTGCTTGCCCTGTCGCGGGAAATGGTCGCGGCATCATCATGACGAATCATCAAAAGCCATTTGTCAAGCCCTTCGCCATTTTTGATTTGGACGGCACCCTCATCGACTCAATGCCGTATTGGGAAAAACTGGCTCCGGAATATTTGAAAAAGCAGGGAATAACAGGAGATCTGCAAGGGATTGTTTCGGACATTGAGACCATGACGTTAAGCGAATCCGCCGATTTTTTTGTTCGCCGATTCCAATTAAATGAAACGGCAAAAAAGGCAGAAGCCGACATGTTGACGATGATGGCAGACCACTATCGATACGATATTCCCTTAAAACCGGGAATGCGTGATTTACTCCGGACATTGACTGTCTGCGGCGTTGCCATGTGTGTGGTCTCCGTCACACAAGAGACGCTCATGAACGCATGCTTAAAGCGGCTCGACATCTCCGATATGTTTAAATTCACCCTGTCTTGCGAAACCTATCATACCCATAAGCGCGATCCGTGGATTTATTTAAAGGCCTCGGAGATGCTTGGCGCGAAACCAACGGAAATAGCGGTTTACGAAGACACCTTTCATGCCCTTAAAACCGCGAAAAACGCCGGGTTTTATACCGTTGCGGTTTATGACTACTCTTCGGAGAAAAAGTGGCATGACATGATTTGCCTGGCGGACGGGCGGATTAAAAACACGGACGATCAGGAGAGGGATGAACGATGACTGTGTCATTGTCTCTCGCAGATGACGCAGATGATCGCGGATCAATGATTTAATTATTATTTTTTTATCTGAGTGAATCAGCGTGATCAGCGTGAAAAAAGACAGCCCAATAACTATACGCGAAGCTGATCTGAGGGGTTCTCTTGAGAACAGCAAAAACCCAATCAGAAACTCAGCTCGGCTGAGTTTCCACCAAAATCATTAATCATTCATCATTAATTATTAATCAACACGGCGCGCTGAAAGCGCGCCGGTTTAAGCGGCAAACCGGGGGCACCACTCTTTGTCGCACTACAAAAATAATGCTAAAAAATAGAGAGGAGAACTTAAGTGAGAACAGCATTATCAATCGCCGGCAGTGATTCCGGCGGAGGCGCCGGTATTCAGGCAGACATCAAAACCATGACGATGAACGGGGTTTACGCCATGACGGCCATCACCGCCCTCACGGCACAAAACACCACAGGCGTTCACGCAATCTTCGATGCGCCACCGGCGTTTGTCAAACAGCAAATCGATGCCGTCTTCGAGGATATTCGTCCCGACGCGGTCAAAGTCGGTATGATTTCGTCACCTGAAATCGCTACGGTCATTGCGGAGCAGCTTGCCTTTTATCAAGCGGGAAATATTGTCGTTGATCCTGTGATGGTGGCCACCAGCGGTTCGACCCTGACCAACAACGAAGCCGTGATGGCGTTAAAAAAAAATTTGTTGCCCCTGGCGACGGTCATCACGCCCAACATTCCCGAGAGTGAAATTCTTTGGGGAAAAACAATTAACACAAAAGATGACATGGAAGCAGCCGCTAAGGCCATCTCTAAAAACTATGGCACAGCTGTCCTTTGCAAAGGAGGTCATCATGTTCACGACGCCGACGATTTACTCTGCGCGGCGGGAAAATTAACATGGTTTAACGGTAAGCGCATCGACAACCCCAACACCCATGGCACCGGATGTACGCTGTCAAGCGCCATTGCCGCCAATTTGGCAAAAGGTTTTTCTCTGGAGGAATCCATTGCCCGCGCGAAAAACTATATTTCTGATGCGTTGGCGCCCATGCTCGATTTGGGACAAGGCGCAGGGCCTCTCCATCATCTGTTTGATCTTCAAGGGCGATACGCCGAGGAGGCCTAAAAAATGGGTAAATCCAAAGGTACGTCTCTTTTTGAAAACGGGCTGATCTGGTTTGGCGCCGCGGTGTCGGTTGCCGAAATCATGACCGGCACCTATTTTGCGCCCATTGGCTTTGAAAAGGGCTTAGCGGCCATCGTCATTGGCCATGTTCTCGGCTGTTTTCTCTTGTTTTTGGCCGGCGTCATCGGCGGGCGTACAAGAAAAAGCGCGATGGAAACCGTCAAAATGAGCTTTGGGGAAAAGGGGAGTTTGCTTTTTTCCGTGCTGAACATTGTCCAACTACTCGGTTGGACGGGCATCATGATTTATGACGGTGCCATTTCGGCAAACGGATTGCTCGGTGTCGGACATCCCCTTTGGTGTATACTCATCGGAGGACTGATTATTCTCTGGATTATCATCGGCATCAAAAATCTTGGCAAATTAAACACCGTGGCCATGGCTGCCCTTTTTGTGTTAACGGCAATATTAGGATTCGTGATTTTCTCAGGAGGTCATCCCGTCGGGTTGCCCGCAGGCGCGCTGTCCTTCGGCGCGGCGATTGAGCTTTCCGTGGCAATGCCTTTATCGTGGCTGCCGCTCATCAGCGACTACACCAGAGAAGCGGAAGAACCCGTAAAAGCCTCTGCGGTCAGCGCCGTTGTGTATGGCTTTGTCAGCACGATGATGTATGTCATCGGCATGAGCGCCGCGTTGTTCACAGGAGAATCCGACATCGCCGCCATCATGTTAAAAGCCGGTCTTGGAATCGCGGGGCTTGTCATCATTGTCCTCTCAACGGTTACAACAACATTTTTGGATGCACTTTCTGCGGGGATTTCCGCTGAATCCGTTTCAAAAAAAATAAACGGAAAATGGATTGCCGTAGCCGCAACTGTCATCGGTACAATTGCTGCGATGATTTTTCCCATGGACGATATAACGGAATTTTTATATTTGATCGGTTCCGTTTTCGCGCCGATGATTGCAGTGCAAATTACCATGTTTTTTATACTGAAAAAAGATTTTGGCAGTTCTTCTTTCAGCGTGGTCAATTTAATGGTTTGGTTCATTGGGTTTATCATTTATCGACTGTTTATGCACTTGGATTTACCCTTGGGCAGCACCCTTCCGGCTATGCTTGTCACCATGATCATTTGCTATGTTGGCGGTCGTTTTTTCGGTGGAACGAACCCGGAAAAACAATCTGTGGCGACAAGCCAATCCGAATTGACAACAACGGATCAAACAGAAAAATAAAAATCTATAACCAATCAAAGACAGTGATGCCGTCATTATAAAACCTTATGCAGGGCGGTCATCCTGTCTTTTTTATCGGAAAGAAATAAAGCTTCTCCTGAATTATTCAGCATTAATTATTAATTATTCATCCGGGAGGGCGCCTTTTGTGTTATAATCACTAAATATCCCGGTGACGATGGTCATCGGTCCCAAATTATTCATGGGAAACAAAAACTGAAAAATATTACGTCTAAAAAAGACATGTTTTATCAAAACCATCAAAAATACATTCTAACACTCAGCTCAATCTTTGAAAAAGAATAACAATCCCTAAAAAAGAGCAAACC
>JAFRBB010000043.1 GCA_017405085.1 Eubacteriaceae bacterium | reverse complement strand
TTCCCGAGTGCACCCCCTACAAGTGTCAGGCCACTGGGAGTAATAAGGCGTTCACTTGACAGTGTAACGATGATCTTTTTCATGCTCAAAACCTCCGGATTTGATATTTCTATTGTACCAAAAACCGACAGGAAATGGGGGAATAAGGGAACAAAAACATCACCCAATGGGTGTTTCATAAAAATACCGGGAAACACCGTATTTATCAGGGATAACGGCACTTTTACAATTTGAGTTTCACGGATTAGGGTCTATTTTATATTATATCAATTTTTCTTAGATGTAAGACCGCATGTCATAAGAAAAGTCAATATGAAAAGCATTAAAGATATAAACAGATTGACAAGCCGCCGGCGAAAATGTATAGTTAACTTCGCTAAACAATTTAGTCAATTAACCATTAGTCAAATGAGGAGCAAGGATGTGATAACCAATATGAAAGACAGGCCTAACGCCGGTTACGAGCTCTTTCAGGCTTTAAACGGCCTTCGTAAGCAGATGATCGAATTATTTTACGAAAATGTCGGTAAAACCATGAACATTCGCCCCAGTGAATTTATGATTTTAAACCACATTGTCTGTATGGAAAAAAGCCATGCGAATCCGAAAGGGGTCACTGTTTCCGCCCTGGCGGAAAAAAACGGCGTCACCAAATCTCACGTGTCGCAAATCCTGAAAACTTTGGAAGCGCGCCATCTGATCATACGCAGACAGGACCCAAACGATCGCCGGACAACCCGGGTTTTTTTGAGCGAGAAAGCGATTGAACAATTTAATAACGCGCGGGACCAAAGTCATATCACCGGACGGGCCCTCGAGCGCATGGGAAAAAACAAATCCAAAACCTTGGTCGACCTGATTATTGAATTATCGGAGACGATCACCGAGATATCAAAAAAAGATCAACAAAAATAGCGTTTGATTCATCATTCTACCCGCCGATCGAAGCGGACGTCAAACCAGTGAAACCATACATCATATAAGAAAGGAGAATTTAATGCGAATATTACCACGATATTTAAAACCGCATCTTGCCGCGCTGCTCGCGGCCATCGCCCTGCTTTTTGTTCAGGCTTTTTCAGAGCTTAATCTTCCCAATTTAATGTCGGATATCATCAATGTGGGGATTGCGCAGTACGGCATTGAATACGCGGCGCCCGACGTCATCAGCGAAAATGGATTTGATTTGATGACATCGGTGATGACCGAAGACGAAAAAGAAAAAGTAAAAGCCGCCTATGAAAAGAAAAACAGCGGAGACATCACAGAAAAAGGCGGCGTCACCTCCGAGGTCAAAACCGTCTACACGCTAAAAGACCGGAGCCGAAAAAACTATGAGGCCCTCGATCCCGTGTTTGCCAGAGCCGGGTGGACGTTTATTTTTCTCATGCAGGATAAGGCCACGCCGGACATCATCAAAAACCTCATTGCCGAAGACATGAAAGCGCAAATGATGAAAAATCCCGAGGCCGCAGCGGCCATGGCCTCCGGAGGCGCTCCCGATCTTTCCGCCATGCCGGCCGGCGGGAACGCGGGAAATGAGGAAGTCTCCACCAATTTGGATAACATTGATATCACCCAGGCCTATCAACTCACACCCTATCTTAAAAGATTTCCGGAAAACACCCTAAAAAGCGCCCGAGACAAAGCCGGCACCGTGCAAGACAGCATCCGTGCCCAAACGGGTGTCGTCTTTACCAGGCTGTTTTATAAAGAGCTCGGTTTTGACATCGGCGCCATCGAACGGGACTATCTCGTTCGGACCGGCCTGATGATGATCGGCTTGACCCTCTTAAACGCCATCGCCGCCGTCAGCGTCGGCTATTTCGCTTCCAAAATCGCCGCCGGTGTGGCCAAGGCGTTAAGACACGATCTTTTTGAGAAGGTTTTGACCTTTGCCGCTCCGGAATTCGGCAAATTCTCGGAGGCGTCGCTCATCACCCGCAGCACCAATGACATCACCCAGGTTCAAACCTTTATTATCATGGCGGTGCGCATTATGTGTTTCGCGCCGATCATGGGCGCCGGCGGGGTGATCATGGCCCTTAGGCGAAATGTGTCAATGAGTTGGATTATCTTCATCGCCGTCGTGGCGCTCATCGTTTTTATCGTGTTGGTGTTTCTCTTGGTCGTTCCGAAATTTAAAAAGATTCAGTCCCTCGTCGACAAAATGAATCTCGTCATGCGCGAAAACTTAAACGGCATGTCCGTCGTCCGCGCTTTCGGAAATCAAGCTTATGAGGAAAACCGCTTTGACGAAGAAAACAAAAAAGTCACCGACATCAACTTGTTTGTCAACCGGGTCATGGTCTTTATGATGCCTTTGATGATGCTGCTCATGAACGGCGTCACCCTCACGATTATCTGGGTCGGCGGTCATCAGATTGAAGCCGGGGCGCTGCAAGTCGGCGATATGATGGCCTATATGCAATACGCCATGCAAATTATCATATCCTTTGTGATGATCTCCGTCATGTTCATCATGGTTCCCCGCTCCCAGGTGTCCCTTGATCGTATAGCCGATGTACTCGAAACCGATCCGATGATCAAAGATCCCGAAACACCGACGGCTTTTAAAGAAAAGTCCGGAACCGTCGTCTTTGACCACGTCAGCTTTCGTTATCTCGGCGCCAAAAACGACGTGCTGTCGGATATCACCTTTACGGCCAAACCCGGCGAGACAACCGCCTTTATCGGCGCGACGGGTTCAGGCAAATCCACTCTTGTGAGTCTGCTTCCCCGGTTTTCCGATGTCACGCAGGGTTCGATTCATCTCGACCGAACCGACATTCGCGATGTGACGCTTCATGACCTGCGTTCGCGCATCGGATTCGTTCCCCAAAAGGCCAATCTTTTCTCCGGCAACGTGGCGAGCAACCTTCGCTTCGGAGATGAAAACGCCGATGAAAAGGTCATGCAAACCGCCATTGACATCGCTCAAGCAACCGACTTCGTTGCCGAAAGCCACGGCGGCTTAAACAGACCCATCGCCCAAAGCGGCGGCAATATTTCCGGCGGTCAAAAACAGCGTCTCGCCATCGCGAGAGCGCTAACCAAAAAACCGGAAGTCTATGTGTTTGACGACAGCTTCTCGGCTTTGGACTTCAAAACCGATGCCAAACTTCGAAAAGCCCTCAAACCCTACACCGAAAACGCGACGGTGCTTTTAGTCGCCCAGCGTGTGTCGACCATTATGCACGCCGAGCAAATCATCGTCCTTGACGAAGGCCGGATTATCGGTAAAGGCACCCATGACGAGCTGATGAAAAATTGTGAGACCTACCGGGATATCGCGGACTCACAACTTAAAAAGGAGATGATGTAAATGGCCGAAAAAATCGATTCGAACAATATGCCCCGACGCAGAAGAGGCGGTCCCGGCCCCCGGGGAATGACCAACACTGAAAAAGCAAAGGATTTTAGAGGAACCCTCAAAAAACTTCTCTCTTATCTGGGCGCTTATAAAATCGGGATTATCATCGTCTTTATTTTTGCCATTGCGTCGACGATTTTTAACATCGTCGGTCCAAAAATTTTAGGCGGCGCGACAACGGAAATTTTCAAAGGGCTGATGGCCATTGTCTCGAATACCGGAGAAGGCATTGATTTTGCCGCCATCGGAAAGATTATGATGCGCTTGATTATGCTGTATTTGGCTTCCGCGGCATTTTCCGCCGTTCAGGGACTTTTGATGAGTCAAATCGCCATCAGCGTGACCTATAAACTCAGAAAAGAGACTTTCGCCAAGATGGACAGGCTCCCCTTCAGTTATTTTGACCACACGACTTACGGCGAAGTGCTTTCCTATCTCACCAACGATATCGAAACCATCAACCAAACCCTCAATCAAAGTCTGACGCAAATCATCACCGCCGTCACCACCATCATCGGCATTCTAATCATGATGCTCTCCATCAGCTGGCAAATGACCCTCATCGCCATTCTCGTCATTCCCCTGTCGGGGTTGGCAGCGGCATTCGTGATCAAGCGTTCTCAAAAACAATTCTCCTCACAACAGGAATATTTGGGCCATTTAAACGGCCACATTGAAGAGGTGTTCGGCGGACATACCGTTATTCAAGCATTCAACCGCGAAGAAGCCGCGCAAGCTTCCTTTGACGAATTCAACGGCAAATTATACGATTCCGCATGGCGCTCTCAGTTTTTCTCCGGTCTTTTGATGCCGGCCACCCAATTTGTCGGAAACTTAGGTTATGTGGCTGTTTGCTTGTTGGGCGGAAAACTGGCCATCGACGGCGCCATTTCCGTCGGGGATATTCAAGCCTTTATTCAATATGTACGCCAATTCAACCAGCCGATTACACAGGTCGCCAACATTTCCAACATCATGCAAATGACCATGGCCGCCGCCGAACGGGTCTTCGCGTTTATGGATGCCCCCGAAGAAGACAAAGATCCCGAACAGCCCGCGGATCCCGCGGTCATCAAAGGCAACATCCGTTTCGATCATGTCCGTTTCGGTTATGATCCGGGCAAAATCATCATCAAAGATTTTTCTGTTGATGTGAAAGCCGGAGAGACCATCGCTATTGTCGGACCCACCGGCGCGGGAAAAACCACGTTGGTGAAATTGCTGATGCGTTTTTACGATGTCAATGGCGGCAACATCTATTTGGACGGCGAAAACATTCTGCGTTTCAAACGAGGCGATTTAAGAAAAGCCTTCGGGATGGTGCTGCAAGACACCTGGCTCACCTCCGGAACCATCGCCGACAATATTCGTTACGGCAATCTTTCCGCGACAGAAGAAGAAGTCATCGCCGCTGCCCGCGCCGCTCAGGTTGATCATTTTGTCGGAACCCTGTCCGAAGGCTACAATACCGTTTTAAGCGAAGACGGCAACAACATTTCTCAAGGGCAAAAACAGCTGCTCACCATCGCCAGGGCCATTTTGGCCGATCCGAAAATTTTGATTCTGGATGAAGCCACCAGCTCCGTCGATACCCGCACGGAATTGTTAATCCAAAAGGCCATGGATAACCTGATGATCGGTCGCACCAGTTTTATCATCGCCCACCGGCTCTCGACCATTCGCGAAGCGGACCGCATATTGGTGCTAAGTGAAGGCGATATTGTCGAACAAGGCAACCATGAGGAATTGATGCGTCAAAACGGTTTCTATGCTGATCTTTACAACAGTCAATTTGCCGAAGCGGAGGCGGGTTAATAGTCAAATGACGCTTAATGTCATGTCCCCATCCAAATCCGTTTCAATTAAAAAGCAACGGCAAAGATCTGTTTTTGATCGTTGATGCAGTCGCTTGTTTCAATCAGCCCGTGCCTTGCTCTGAGCAAGGCACGGCTTTCGGATGTTCTTGGCTCAGGCCGGTTTCTCTCGGCTTTGCCAAAATTTTTCCTTCTCCTGCCGCATGCTATCTTTGATTTTGTTTAGCCTTGCGGCAATCGTGTTGATATCATACGTCATTTGATTGACCGCATTAGAAATGACTGTAACTCACGCAAACAAAAACTAATCATTTATAACCCGGACTTGCCAAAACAAAAAACCCGGCAAGACCGGGTTTTGGTTTTTATATCTATTTGTTAGTGAAATGAGCGAATGTGACTATTGATTGTTGGCTCGAACCACACTGCCGGATTCCCAGCCGTCACCCTTCGCCAGATTCATTTGCGAAAGGCTCATGCTCTTGGTGTGGGCAATGGGTTCCCAGGTTTTCATGGGCGCGACAATGCAGATCATATTGATGACCGCCCAGCTCATCAACCAGAACCAGAAAGTGAAAAAGGATTTAGTGTTGATTTGCGAAAGCTTGTGTTTTTCCAACATGACGACAAGACCGCAGAAAAACGCACTCCAAATCAACGAAAAGATAAATAATGCCGACGAGAGAATCATATGTAAAGGAACCAAATGGGTTTGGAGCAACACCACCAACAATGCCACTCCGGTCACAAGACCCAAAATGGTCGAAAACACTTGAACCAAAGGCGCGGACAGGAAAAAAATCATATCCAGGCAGGCAAACTGACGAGTTTTTCTGTAGGTTTTCCACAAAATCGGCGCGTAGTGATTGAAGCATTCGATGGTTCCTGTCGACCAGCGTTTGCGCTGTTTCCAGGAAACGTCAAAGGTCAGCGGATGTTCATCATAGGTTTTGGCTTCGGGCACCCACGCGACACGGTGGCCTTTGATGATGGACTGCGTCGTGAATTCAATATCTTCCGTCAGGCTGAAGGTCTTAAACCCGCCGTCACGAAGGATTTCCGCTGCGACCATAAATCCGGTACCGTTTAAGGCGGCGGATAAACCGAGATTGTGACGGGCCAGATTGAGGAAACGATTTAAAACCCAATAGAAAATGGATTGACTGCCGGAAATCCAGGAATCGCTGGGATTTTTGCTGTCTCGATAGCCTTGCGCGATGGTTTCTCCGGAGCAAAGCACATTATTCATAACAGCAAAGAATTCACTGTCTACCAGATTGTCCGCGTCAAACACACAAAAGGCGTCATAGTCTTCTTCTGCCAACGCGTAGGTGAAAAATTCATCCAGGGCAGCGCCTTTGGAGTGGACTTTGTCACTGCAATGGAAAATCTTGGCACCGTGCTGGAGGGCAACTTCCGCCGTGTTATCGGTGCAGTTGTTGGGCAGAACATAGACATCGGAAAGTTCCTTGGGATAATTCTGAGCCTTAAGGGTATCGATGAGATTCCCGATGACCATACTTTCATTGCGGGCTGCCACAACAGCGCAAAGTTTGTTCTTCGGCGCTTCTTTTTTAAAGGTGTTGTATTTTCTGAGTCCCATCAGACCGATCACGGCGTAATAACCGGCATAGAGTATAAAAGGAATACCCAGCGCGAGGGATACGCCCACAACCAATAGAATCGTGTTCATCATTTCACATTAACCTCTCTTTTTAACGTTGTTTTCAACCTTTAAAAAACCTTATAAAGTTGAACCGACGTTATTGTAGCACCCTTGCGGCAAGATTTCAAGGTTATTTAAAGGTTATTTTTATTTTTTAAGGTTTTTAAATTAAAAAAAGGCAGATATTGTGTCTCTGCCTTTGATATATGCCAAATTATACAATAAAGATTTTTATTTTTTTAAGGAATAAACCATTCAACCGAAAGCTTCTACTGATTTTTAAGCACGGTATATGGTCAATTGAACTTTAAAATGTACTGAGCACAACGCCCTCGAAGCCGGGCCCAAAATGGCTCCGGCCAATGGATAAATAAACGCAGTCAGCTTTTATTGTTTTGAAGATTGTTGAAGCTTCATGTATTGACGAATCAGCGCCAGATCATCTTCATTAATAATAATCTCCGCGTTGCTGTTTTCCAAAACAATTTCCTCGGGACCAATGACCAAATGTTCTTTGGTATCACGAGAATAGCTCGCTTTAACCGTTTTGGGAGGTTCCGGTTTCGTCTGTTGCTGTGACGCCTCAGACATGTCAGACGCCTCGATATGCGGCAAAGTTTCGGTTTGATCGAAAGGTAAAACCTCCCGTTCCTGTTCTGTTGCCGCTTCAGCCTCTTTCTTTTCCGCCGGGATTTCGGTTTTTTCCGGCTCTGAAGTCATATCGTCTCCGTCTTCCGTGCTGCCGGATTCAAAATCGTCTTCTTCCTTGCTCACGCCATCGGGTGTGTCGATTTGATCGTCAGCCTTCGCATCTTGGGCGGCCAAGCTTTGCGCGGACGCATTTTCGGAAAAATCCTTTTCTTCCGGAGCGGCATCTTCGGACAGTGATGAGTCGGTATACGCAAAGTCATATTGATCGTCATCCGTCGTTTCGGGTATGTTGTCCTGCGCCGCGGGGACACGTTCTGCAGGCTTTTCATCGTCCGGTGTTGTCTTCGTGTCATCTTGATCAGCTTGATTCGAAGCGTTTTGGGTGTGAAAATCGATGCCGTCAAGGCCCGCAAAGGCCACGTTATCATCTTCTTCCGGTGTGTCCTCCGGCTCCCAGGCATAGGGTCTCTCCGGCTTTCTGACCTTTGGAGCCGGCTGCAATTCGGGATTTGCGTTTTCACCGTCGGAAATCGTCTGATAAATATCCGTCATCGCCCGATCATCGCGAAGATTCGTCTGTTTTTCCTCGGCAAGCCATTCATTTTGTTCCTGCTTTTTTTTCGAAAGCCGGTTAAAAACGCTAAAGGCAATATGAGCGGCAGCCACCAACAGAACGTCAAGCATCAAAATGAAAAACAGCAAGCGGGAAGAAATGCCAAAATGCATGAACGAGTTGGTCAGAATGATTAACACATCGGCAACACCGATCACCACTGCGGCGACAAAGAAATTCTTTCCGAATCCGGTCAAATCCATCAGCGCTGCGACAAGAATCTTTCCGATAATAAAAATCCCCATAAAAACCATTAAATCGGGCGTGATGTCCACCTCGAAACCAATGGTGCGCTTAAAAATAACCGTCGTGCCCGCCGTAACGATCAAAAGAATGAGCGCGTCCAGGCAAAAGAGCAACACGGAACGTTTGGTATTATCTTTCATCAATTTCCTCCGGATGACCCGCCGAAAAGCCGGCTAATCATCATTTTCTCTTTATTGATTTCTTATTATATCAGATAGACCGCAAAAATATAATAACTTTATTGAAAAATATCAGCATTGCTGAAAAAATATGGTATAATACTCGATATTTTGTAAAACATCTCGATCGGATCATTTGATTCGATCAAAAAAAACAACCGCGAGGTTATATTTTGGATTATTCAAAAAGACAAAAATACCCAAATCAATCAAAATCCGATGACAAGACCCAAACCCGACGGATTCCGACAAATCGGGCCGGAGCTTCAAAATCGGATACCAAGCCGCTTCCCTCCGGCTACAGCGGCGCAAAAAAAAGAAGCGCTTCCGCCGGAGCGCGCAGCGAAACCGATCGTCTCTCCGAGGAAATCAGACGCAACATGGAAAAGCGTGATCCGAATGTGAGGAACCGGGCTGCTTCGCAAAACACGGGCACCCCTTTGTTTCAAAGGGACAAAAGGGCAGCTGGAGCCCGAAACGCTCCGAATACCGCAAGAAGAACCGGGCGCTCTTCGCAAACCGCGAGAAAACGCAACGACGCCGAGACAAACGCCTCCCGCACTCAAAATCGCTACCGGACGACGAACACCCCTGTTGTCAACGGTGCGCGGCCAAGGACGAATCGAGGAAGTCACAGAGCAAGCGCCCAAAGGCCGCCCCGAAACAGCTCCCGTCCACCCCAATATAGAACCGGAAGCCATTCGCCCGCAGCCATCCCTCCCAAAAAAAGGCACAGTCTTTCACCCTTTGCCGTCAAAGTACTGATCGCGCTAATCGCGGGCATTGTGATTATGTTCGCCTTAATCTTTTTTAACCTGACGCACAATCTCAATCCCGGCCTGCGCGCTGATGCCGCCCGTTACGGCGTCAGCTCTTCGGCGCTTGAGGTCGCCGCGAAACACCGAATCGTCAATGTGCTGATATTCGGTGTCGACGGCCGCGAGGATGTGGAAGGCGACCGCTCCGATTCCATGATGATTTTAACCGCCGATTTTGAGCACGGCGGCCTCAAAGTCACCTCTCTCATGCGGGACACCTATGTTGAAATTCCCGACAACGGCGATGACAAACTCAATTCCGCCTATTCTTTGGGCGGCCCCGAGCTTGCCGTTAAAACGGTCAATCACAATTTTGACACGGCCATCACCGATTATGTCACCGTCGACTTCACTTGTCTCGTCGCAATGGTCAATGCCGTCGGAGGCGTGGAAGTCAACATCGAATCCGATGAAGAGCTTCAATGGCTCAACGCCTATTTGGATGACGTCAACGACAAGGTCAAAACCCGTTCGCCCTATGTTCAAGGAACCGGCAAGCAGCTTCTTGACGGCAGTCAGGCTCTTGCCTATTGCCGCATTCGCTATGTCGGAAACGGCGACTTCGACCGCACCCAAAGACAGCGAAACGTCTTGGAACAAGTCGTCCATAAAGTGCTGGGTCTAAATCCTCTCAGACAACTGGCACTCATGAACCAAGTCATGCCCTACATCAAAACATCCCTTTCGGTCAACGAAATTTACAAACTGGGCTTTAATGTGATTCTGATGCGGAATCGAAACCTGACGCAAAAGCAAATTCCCGAAGCAACTCATCTTCAAACGGATTTTGTCGGGGAGGAATCCTTCGTCATTCCCGATACTCTGACGGACAACATAAAAGCATTGTACAGTTTTATTTATCAAATCGATTATTCGCCCTCACCCACCGCTCAGGAAATCAGCGATAAAATCCAGGGGCTGCTCGTCTACTGAGACGATAATCGATGAAAAGAGGTACTATGAATAAAATAAAAGAATTTTTGACTTCCGACCGCTTGATGGAAATCATTCGGTTCGGCATCAACGGCGGCTTATCTTTTGTGGTGGACTTCGGCATTCTCTATTTATTGACAGATATTTTCCATGTCAATTATTTGTTGTCCGCCGGCATCAGCTTTACCGCTTCAGTCATTTTTAACTACATCCTTTGCGTGAAATGGGTGTTTAAAGGCGCGGAAGAGCAAGACGCCAAATCAAAATTTATTTTTATCGCTTCCAGCGTGATCGGTCTGGGCCTCAATGAACTGTTGATGTGGCTTTTTGTGTCAATCCTCGGCCTGCATTATCTGCTCGCCAAGATCATCGCCACAGGCATTGTCATGATCTGGAATTATGTCGCCAAAAGATGGGCGCTGGTCAGAAAGCCATCGAATGATTAAGGCATTCCATGCCGAACGTGCCGGCTGCGCCGGTTGCGTCAAAGTCAAATTCTCCGGTTGATATCAATTTCCCGGATCATCACGCCGCAAAGAAAAAACCCGCCGAAAGCGGATTTTTCGCTTAAAATTTTTCTAACAAATGATTCTTGCTCTTTAAAGGCCGACGCCTCGGCTTTTAGTTTAAATAGCGCGTATCCGACGGCAGGATATGCGCTTTTTTATTGTCTTCGTCCCCGCTGTCATCCGCCGTATAGATGTTCCAGCTGTGATTGTGCTTATCCCAGCATAGGTCGAGATAATCCTCGCCTCTGCCGGTCACTTTGACCGTAAAGCGAATGCCTGTTCCTCCTCCCGGAATGACGCCTCTGATCGCGCTGACAATCTCGGCAATATGCCACACACCGAAATCACTCGTGATCTCCGTCGGAAAGTCAACTTTGCGGTATCTTGTCGTTGAAACACAAACTGTTTTTTTCTTCAAACGAACGGCATTCACATTGCATCACCTCTTTCGTTTGTAAATATTCTTATAATTACTTTTTATTGCATATTCATCATAACTCGATCACCTATACTTGTCAAGTATTATTTTCAAATCAACTGTTTTTCTCGAGAATATAGTGTGACTATCTGCAACACACATAAACACAAACGATCAATATACGTATTTTATATTATACTTATTTATATCTTGTCAGATTATCACTCAACTGTTTCGGGTAAAAAAAAGAACGGCCACCGAAAGACCATCATGAACAAAATAATACTGTATGACACAAAAAATAAAAAATGGCGGAGAGAGAGGGATTCGAACCCTCGATACGCTTAATCACGTATACACGCTTTCCAGGCGTGCTCCTTCAGCCAGCTCAGACATCTCTCCGTCCGCCGCTAAATCGATGCGGTTATTAAATTGGAATGTTGTGAAACAACGTAAATTATTATAATGGAACGATAGGATTTGTCAAGCCCTTTTTTTGTCTTCATCCCATGAAAACCATTTTCTTTTTCGGAGGATATATGATAGAATGAAAAACAAAGGAGAAAACAAATTGATGAGTCTTTTTGAATCGGCCGCAGCCCTCAAAGCCTATCTTTTGAGCTTTGGCGCCTTAACACCCCTTGTCTATTTCGCCCTGCAGTTGCTGCAGGTCATTGTGGCGCCGATCCCCGGCGGCACAATCGGTGTAATCGGCGGCGCGCTTTTCGGCCTGCCCATGGGTTTTGCCTTATCGGCCTCCGCGACATTCATCGGTTCTTGCGCCGTTTTTCTGCTCACCAAAAAATTCGGCCGCCCTTTTGTGGAGCGTTTTTCCAATAATGAATGGATTGCTAAATTTGAGGCCATATCCCCCGAAAAAATCGATTTGGTTTTGTTTTTAGTCTTTTTGTTTCCCGCTTTTCCCGATGACATCCTGTGTTTTGCGGCGGGACTGACAAAAATGCCCTTTCGCCGGTTTGCCCTTTTGGTGATCGTGGGGCGTTTTCCCGGCATATTTTTAAACACATTGGTCGGTGCCGGCCTTTTTGCCGAAAATCCGACGGTCACCATCGCGATTTTAGTCGGTTACGCCCTTGTGATGATCGCCCTGTACCTGCTTCGTGATAAAGTTACAAAATTAATGAATTAGGAGTTTTTCGATGAGAATTATCATTGACGCGGACGCCACCCCCAGAAGCGCGCGCAACATTTGTGAAGAAGTCGGCAGACAATGCGGCATTGATGTTGAGTCCATTTCGGAAATCGACCGCAGCTTTAAAGATTCCGACGCGGATGTCAAAGACCTGACAAACCGCGATTACGCCATCGCGGCCATCACCACGCCCGAGGACATCGTTGTGACGATGGACTATACCCTGGCCTCGGAGGTGTATGAAACGGCCTTGGCCGCCATTCATCCCAAAGGCTTTGTGTATTCACAGGCCAACATGGATGAACTCTTGTATGAGCGCTTTATGCAAAACAAAGCCCGGGAAGCCGGCAAAGGCCCGACCATCAGCAAACGTTCCGTTAAAGAAGACCGCGCCTTCACGGCGTTGCTACTCGATCTGGTCACGCCGGTGAGCAAATCCGGCATTGCCGGCTTCAAATAAGATATATTTATTGCCGAATTAAATCTCGGATCCAACATACCCGCCCCACAAAGCGGACATGATTCTTTTCTCGACCGTTTGCGCCGAAATCCCGGTATTTTGATCTGTACGGCATCATCGCGCGCCCACTCGGCCGGCGACAGGACACCTCCAAAGAGCTTTCGGCTTTATCCGATTCAAAGGGAATCGTGCTTTAAAGTTGACGCGATTTTCTGATGTCCGATGACAATCCGGTCCACAAGCACCAAAATCGGCTGTCTGAGCAAAGCGCCGTCTGACGAGATGATTTCAGCCACTTTTTGTATGCTCATTTCATCTGTCTTTTCTTTTAACTCGAGGCTTCGGAATTTTTTTCCGCGGGTGTTCAAAAAAGCTTTCGCGCTTCCGTCATAGCGCTCGGAGAGTTTGACAATTTCCGGCGCCGACAAAGGCGCTTGAATGATATCGCGTTTTAAAAAATGGATATTTTTTTCGCCGAGAAGTTCCTCGGCTTTTTTAAATGTCCGGGCCCTAAAATCTCCCAGCAACAGTGGAACGGGCTTAGCCAAAGCGTCCCAATCATAGTTGCGGATAAGCCTCGGGGCAAGATGAGAACAATCGCCGATATAATCGGTGTGGATATTCATTTTGTCATCAAAGGTAAACTTGCTGACCGCCACGTTGCCAAGCACCTGCTCACGCATGTTTTCAGCCGGAATATGAGAAACGAAGTTTAACCATGTTTGAATGGCAAACCCATGAGAAGCCATAGCGATTGTTTTTCCCTGATAACGACCGACAATGTCCAAAATGCCGTCAACCACCCGGGCATAAACCTCGGCGCCGCTCTCTCCGCCCGGAAATCGCCAAAGCCCCGGTGTCTTCTTAAATGTCCGCATAAATCCAGGCCACAGCATACCAAGCTCCGCGAAGGATCTTTTTTCAAAACTGCCGCCTTCAATTTCCCGAAGCCTTTGATCCACAATAATCGGAACGCGCTCCCGGCGCTCCCCAAGAATATAATCAAGAGTCTGACGCGCCCGCTTCAAAGGACTCGTGACACCGATATCGATCGGAATGTTTTTAAAATAATCGGTCAGACATTTTCCTTGAGCATCACCCCATTCATTGAGGGGTTCGTCATAAGCACCTTGCAGGCACATGGCGTCATTTAAAGCCGTTGTGCCGTGGCGAACCAAATACAGCGTTGTCGTTTTATTTTGCATGATTTCCCTTTCAGTCTTATCTTTTTCTAAATCATACCACAACCGCAAGAAGCATAAACCCGGAATTATATATAATAATTTAATTTCCGCGGGATTTTCTCTTTTTTTATATGACGTATATCGTCCACAAAACAACGATAGGAAAGACTAAATGATATTCCGGGATAGAGCGCCGCAAACAGATGATATTATTTTGTCCTAAGATGATGTATTTTCACGGACTTAACGTTTTTCTGACACTCATTTCTATGATATACTCATTTTATCATTAATAAAATAAAGGAGCATAATATGGACATTCATCAATCAGCCAAACAAGTGATGGCCGCTGTCGGCGGAAAAGACAACCTTGAATCTGTCGCGCATTGCGCCACACGCCTGCGTTTGACGCTCAAAGACGAGAGCAAACTCGATATGGATGCCGTTAAAGCCGCGGATGGCGTAAAAGGCGCGTTTCAAGTTGCGGGACAACTTCAAGTGGTCTACGGACTCGGGGTGGACAAAGTGGCGGAGGCTTTCAATTCCCTATAAATTTATCCCCGACTGTTAAAAATATCGCTTGAACCCGGCATTATTTTTCTATATGATACAAATTAAGAAACTATGTCGGCCGTCGGCCGCAATATGTGAGAGGGAAAAATGAAAGTAAAATATCAATTTATTTCAAAACCGGATAAAAAAACATTGGCGCTCGTCAAAGGCAAAATGCGTGCCGACATGAAAAAAGCTTTGGAAGCCGAAGAAGAGCCCGGCGCGATTCTTCTCGTTCAAGGCACAATTCCCGATATGATTTACGCTGCCGATGTCGCGGTCAAAGCCAGTGACGTTATGTCTTTTGAAGTGGTTGGCAATTGTCCTCAGTCCTTCATCACCATTGCCATCACCGGTAAAATCCGCTCGGTTCAAACGGCACTCAAAGCGATTCTCGCCGAAGAAAACAACGAACGCCGAAACGATGTGCTGTCCGATTTGATTTAATCAGTCGGCACAGCTTTATCTCAACTTCAATCATTGCTTATTTTAAGGGACTCCGAACATCGCGAGTCTCTTTTTTGATGTCCTTTCATATGATTTTCAACGATAAAAACGATCTTCCAGAAGAAAACATTTCTCATGTCAAACGCATCGTCACAAGAAATGAGCCGATTCAGTTTTTTTATCCATGACGCAAAACCTCTCAAATTGATTCATTTGATAAAGACTTGCCGGTTTTCGTACAGACAATTTACTTTATTTTTACTTTAGTCATGGTGACGCTTCTATGTCGACAGAGGATGGATTTTCGGCATTCTCAAGCCGTTTTTCAAATCACTTGCCGGAAGATATCATCAATGTCCCTGTCTTTCGCTTTGCTTAATAGCGCGGAATCTTTGATGATTCTCTTAAGAAACGCCCCTTAAAATGCTCTCAAAAACAAGGAGGAAACCCAATGATTCATCACGACAAACAATTACACCCCGATGAGATTGTCGCCGACAGCACCGCGAACGAATTGAGCGATGAGCCGTCCGGTGAGCAAGCGACATCAATTCAGACGGATGATTTGACGGAAAATGTCAATTCCATTCAAATTTCCCAGGCTGTGCAGGCCGGGAAAAACGCATCTATCGATTCTCTGGTTCCGGCCGGCGAAACCTTGCCCCTTCCCACCGCGGAGGAAGTAGGCCGGGCGTTGCGCGACTCGGATATAACCCCCGACGACACGCGATCCTTCACGCCGGGAAGTGATTCCTATTTGACAGAACCGATCAATTCCCACGATGCCCTTCCGCCGACATCTGATATGTCCGGCCAAAGGGATACAATCACCCCATCTCAAACAAACAATCAAACTGAAACCCTTCCGATTTTCAATCAATCTTCTGCTGAACGCAGCAAAAACGATTTCGCTGATGATAATAAGCAAAATCCGCAATATGATCAATCCGATTATCAAAACGCCGGAAACGTTTTTGACGGTCCAAATGTCAGTCATAACAATACGTCTGGTCAGCAAGATGCGGGCTCAACCAACACCCATCCCCAATCGAATGCTGAAAGCATCAGAAAAAAACCGGATCATTCATTGTTTCTAAAGCGTTTCATTCCCATCGCTTTAATGGTCTTCTCCGCTTTCGCGTCGGTGGGCATCATCGCGCACGCCGTCATCAATCAAAACTTCGGCGGTTATGACAGGCATCAGGGTCCCCAAGGCGGCATGTACGGCGGACAATATGATGAAGGCTATGGTTACGGCAACTACGGCGCCGATACGCAATCCGCCCTCACCCTTGCCGAAAACACCACAAACGGCTCAGGCACCGATAAGGGAAGCTCGTCAAACAATAACTCCTCAGGTCATAACAATTCCTCGGAAAACAACAATCCTTCTGGAAACAATGGAGAAAACACCCCTTACGGCGGAAGCGGCGGCGATTATTCCCAATATGGAATGCCCGGAGACGGCAGCATGCAAGGTCCCCCCGACGCTGACATGGGTTATATGGAAACAGGGTTGACTACGCCTCATGTCTTGGGTCTGGTCTTTTGCGCCATTATCTTCGCCTGTTCTCTGGTTTACATCATTGTCACCCGTTTCGGAGCGCGCCCCTTTGCATTAGATAGCAATACCAAACTGTTCTCCGCGCTCGGCGTTGCGGGAATAGCCCTCGTCATGGCCGGTGGATTGACGGCCGGAGGAAATACATTGATAGCGCTTTCATCGGGACTATCGGGCGGTAACCGGTATGGAGATGCCGGCGGCGGATATGATTACGGATATTACGATGACTACAGTGACGGCTATGACGACGGCTACGGTTACTATGACGATTACGGCGACTATTATTACGATGACGGTAACAACGGTTATACCGATGATAATAACGGCAATTCAAAAGGCCGCTCAAAGGATCGGTCAAACAACAATCAACAACCGAATACTAACAGCGGATCCGATGTCAACGCCTTTGACACCAACAACATTCCATATACAGATATTTAACCGTCATTCTCTAAAAAAGCGGCAAAGCCATGGCGCTTACTGACCATGGCTTTTTATAATCAAAAGGTCATTTCATATTCGTCACGTCTCAACCAAAAAAATCAACCGGGCATTTCTCGAATATTTTTCAGCGATTGTCCAAAAGCAAAAAAAGTGACGATGATTCAAAATTCAAAGCGCATAAAACACATTCAATCAATTTTGGAGGCATTATGAGCAAACGACTTGTTATCCCGATTATTCTGATGATTGCCGCCGCGGCAGCGGCATGCGGTATTTTGGTTTACACAAAAAACAATTCCGGTTTTCAAGGGCCGGGCATGGCAGTACAGCAAGGCAGCCCTCCGAACGGGCAGACCGCAACCGGTGAAAATGCCGGTCAAAGCGGCGCGTCGACCGATCAAAACGGTCAATCCGGTCAAACGGCTCCGTCGGGACAGATGCCCTCGGGCAATCCGCCGGAGATGCCTTCGGGAACACCTCCGGAAAAGCCTTCCGGAAATCCGCCGGAAATGCCCGCCGGACAAAACAATACAGGCGGCGGTTTTGAAGGAGCTCCGGGAAACCCCGGCCATATCTCGGCAAATATTCCGACCATTCTTTCCCTCGGCGCCTGCGCTGTCGTCTTCGCTTTTGCTTTGATGTATTTAGTGCTAAGCCGATTAGGCAAAGAAATGGTTTGGACTGACAAAAAGAAAAAGCTCATTTTATGTCTTGGAACCATCGGCCTCGGAGTAATCATCACGGTCTGTTTGACCCTTGTCGTCAACTTTCTTTTATAACGGAAAACATCGACGATATCATGATAACCACATTCATTTAATAGAATATTTGTCTTATCTTTTTAATCAGCAATTTCATCAAAAACAACCGATAGCTTTCAGAGCTCTCGGTTGTTTTTTCTTTAGATTTAGTTTTTTATCCTAATGAAAGTAAGCATCATCAACGACAATATGAAATCTGCCATTCCATAGGCATTCAGAGCATAATCCTTCAGTACACAAACGTCATTATACGGCAAATTTGAAAAACACACTGTCACCCGAATAACTGTTTGCCTGCGCTTGCCGCTTGTCAGCCTTCAAAAATAATTCTTCCATTGAAAAAGCGCCGCTGTTTTTTTCGTAAGCGACGCTTGTGGATCATGATTTATTTATTTTTTGAGATAAGCAAAGGTCGTGCTTGCCGCGGGCTCTGTGATCGGCGGTGTTTTTCCTTTTTCGACGATGACAACCTGCATGCCTTCCAGGCGATAACCAAATCCTTCGGTGCCCGCGTTCTCTCCGTTTTTTGCCCAAGCCATCCAACCGACATTTTGCGCGTGCACGCGGTAGAACACATCGTAATGCTCTGCCATTTCCCCGGTGAGCTTCACCTGCATGGCCTCCAAACGATAGCCAAGGCCGCTGGTGCCGCTGTCCTCACCGTTATTTCGGAAGGTCGACTCCCATCCGAGATTTTGGATGTGGGTGCGGTAGCAGATATCTCCGCTGTATTTCGGTTCGCTTAAAGAAAGACGCATGGCTTCCAGACGAAGACTTTTACCGCTGGTGCCCGCTGTCATGCCGTCCCAGACATTGGATTGCCAACCGATATTTTGCACATGCGTTGTGTAGAGCACCTTCGCTTCGGAAAAAGCCGTGTTCATCGTGCCCGGTTCGTTTTCGGGTGCCTTGTCGCCCTTGGGAACTAGCAGGACGCGATAGGCCTGCACGCCGTAGGGATAACCGGTGATGCCGCAGGGCTCGTCGTTTTTGGCCCAGGACATCCATCCCATTGACGCGACATTAACTTGATAATATACATCGTATTGATCCGCGAGCTCTCCGGAGAGCTTGATCTTGATTGCCTGAATGACGTCGCCGGATTTGCCGCTGTTTACAGCCTCTCTCCGGTAATCATTTTCCCAACCGCCGTTTTGTGTATAGGTTCGATAGGCAATTTCGCCGTATGCCGTATCGCTTAACCTCACACGGATAAACGATAAAGAGCGATTCAAACCGATGCTGCCGGAAATGCCGCCGTCCGCTCTGGCGAGCTGCCATCCCGACGTACTCTGATAGGAAGCGTATTGGACAGCCGGCGCGACAATATCGTCGGACTCGGCTTCAAAGTTGATGCCGGCCTGTTTGGCGTAACGTTCGGCAGCGGAGCCTTTGTCCCCGTGAAGCGTCAGTTCTCTGCAGCTCTCAAAAGCGTCGGAGCCGATGAGGCTCACACTTTTTGGAATCGTCAAGCGACCCAATGACGCGCAACCCGAAAAGGCTTTTGTGCCAATGGCAGCGACGCTTTCGGGAATGGTATTTTCCATCGTCGCCGCGTTGCTTTCATCCCTGACCCGAAGGGTCTTGAGAGATGTCATCCCTTCAAAGGCGTGTTCACCGACGGCAGTGATATTCGGTGAGAGAACAAGGGTGTCGATTTTAGAGGCCGAACCGGCCCAGGGCGCATTCCCTTCATTATAATCAAACATCGCGCCGGTTCCGGAAATGATCAGTTGTTTGCCTTCAATCTGCCAAGTGAGGGCTTGGCCGCAGGCATTGGCAGACGGCGTGGGCTCGGGTTTTTGGGGACGGACTTCAGCGAGGGCCGCGTCAAATTGCGCGAGGCCGTGACCGTATATGTCATCCCGTCCGGATTCACCCATATCTCGGGCTGTTTTTAAGATGATATCGGAAACCTGTGAAGCCGTCAGCGACGGATCTGCCGAAAGCAACATGGCCGCTTCTCCGGCAATCACCGGTGCCGAGAAGGACGTGCCGGTATCGACGGTATAATTGGCAAATTGATTTTCCGGAGAATAGACATAGGTGGTGTAGATATTTTTGGCCGGCGCGACGATATCCACGGAAGCGTTGGCCGGGGAGCCTTCCCAATGGGAAACGTCGGTGTCTCCGGTGGTGTTGTTTGACGCACAGACGACACCGCCGACACCGATGACGCCGTCTGTTGCCGCGGGATACATGAGGTTGTCACTGGTCCGGCCGTGATTGCCGGCGGAGGCAACCATGACGATATTCCGCTCGACACAGGTTTTGACATAGGTGTTGATGAGGGCGATTGCCGTTTTGTTTTCCGGTGTGTCCTCAAGACCGAAGGACATGTTGACCACACGGATATCATCCCGTTCGGCAATGTCCTTAAGGGCGGAAATAATGCAGCCCAAGCTGAGATTGGCATCGCCAAGGGCTTTCCCCCCCGTACGGTAAGGCACGATGGTGACGTTGGCCGTTCCGGTCACGCCGGCAATGCCGATGCCGTTATTTGCCGCCGCACCCAAGATGCCGCTGACTTCGGTACCGTGATAAGACGCTTCGCTTCCGGCATAGGCCGCGTTGCCCTCCAACTTTCCGAAAAGGTCGTTGACTTCCGCCGCCCGTCCGGCGAATTCGGGATGCAGGGTGTCGCAGCCCGTATCAATGACTGCCACCTTCACCGGCGAGCCGTCCGGTAGTTGGTTCCAAGTGTTGACGGCGCCGGTTTGCGTCAGAATGCAATCGGCCCGGACACCGCCGTTGACTTGCGCGAGTTCATAATCATTCGGCAATGCAGAACAAGGGACATTGGTGTCGACAAACGCGGTTTCCACCGCGGCGTTTTGATTTAAAGCTCGGGCAAACTCGCCGGCTTTTTCGGCATTCGCCGGGGTAAGCATGTCCACCGAGTCGGAAAGTTTGGTGGCACGGCTGATATCATTCCGGTTTAAATTCAAATCGGCCATATCGCCGTCATCGTGGTAGACCACCACCACCCGCTCGGAAGGGGGCGTCGACGCGTCCACATCGGGAAGCTCGGCGGCGGACTGCAAGATCACGGGCGCATCAAACCCGGCCGGATCCGCGGCCAATGTTCCGCCGACGCCCCAGAGCACCGCCAACAGCAGCAGAAGCGCCAGACAAATTCGTCTTAGTTTTTCCATGGTTAAAATTTTCCTTCTTTATATATTATTTCCTTATTTTCGTTTTGATGATCTTTTGTTGGTTTCCTTATTTTATGGGATATTCAAAAAATTTTTTTCATTCGGTATCTGCCAGGCCATCAGCGATGGCTGCGAAATCCTCGCCTGTCAATCGTTCTCCGCGGATGCCGGGGTCGATACTCGCCTGACTCAGCGCTGTTAAAAGGGTGTCCCGATCGTAGGGCGTATTGCCCGTCAGAGAATTGATCAGGGTTTTCCGCCGGTTTGAGAAAGCGGCTTTCACGATGGTGAAAAAGATTTTTTTGTCAGCGGGGGCATAGGCGGCGGGCCGTTTTGTAAGGGCGATGACCGTCGAGTCCACCCGGGGTTTCGGCATGAAAGCCGAAGCCGGCACATCGAAGCATTTTTCACAGTCGGCGTAAAAGCGCGCCGCCACGGTCAACGAGCCGTAGGCCTTGGTTCCCGGGGACGCCGAAAGCCGTTCTCCCACTTCCTTTTGCACCAAAAAAGTCATGCGCTCCGCGGACAGATCGCTTTCGAGCAGTTTCATGATGATCGGCGTGGTGACATAATAAGGCAAATTGGCCGCGACCTTGATCGACTCATCAGAAGAAAAGCCTAAATCCGACAGATCCAAGCGCAAAAAGTCCTCGTTGATGAGCTTTATATTATTATATTCGGATAAAGTCTCATTTAAAACGGGGATGAGTCTCGTATCTATCTCCACTGTTGTCACTTTTTTTGCCCGTTCCGAAAGCGCCCGGGTTAAGGTGCCGATGCCGGGGCCGATTTCCAGCACCGCGTCCGTTGGCAAAATCTCGGCGGCGTCGGCAATTCGGTTTAACACGTTGTCGTCAATGAGAAAATTTTGCCCGAAGCGTTTGTGAAAACGCAAATCGTAGCGGCGCATCAAGCTGTCAATCTCGGAGGGTGAGGTAAGTTTGATCATGGTGTTTCCTTTTTATTTTTCGCCTTCCGCGAGGGTTTCGGCATAAGAATCGATGAAAGAAAGCAAGTCGTCCCGGTTATTGTACTCGGGATAGCGGTAGACCAGCGAAAGAGCGGCCGAGATGCCTTGTTTGATTTGGGCGCCCCGATAGCCCGCGGCCACAAAATCCCGGCCGTTGACGGCAAGGTCCCGCGCAAAAATGGGATCGCCCCGTTCGACGATGCCCGCGTAAATGCGTTTATTCTTTTTGACAATCTCGCATTTGAGGGAGCCGTCGTCCCAGGCCGCCTCTCCCTGTTGAATGGACAATAGGGTCGCGAAGCCTCCATGGCCGAGCTCGGCAATGGTTTGTTTAAAGTCCACGATGTCGTTGCAATTGACCTGATAACGGTCGCAAAGGGCAAGAACCTGTTTTCGGGTGCGTCCTGAAAATTTGAGGACGGTTAAAAATAATTCCCGCTCATCGGGCTCTAGACTGTGCAGCAGCATGGCGAGCCGGGTTTCCAAATGACGCGGCACGAAAGCCATCGCTTCAAAGGCCTCCAAAAAAGAATGGCGCCAGTCGCGGTTTTTAAAATGCACGTCGCGCTCATGAAACAAAAATTGAATGAGATTGCATTTGAGCAGTAAATAGCCGCCCCAGGTGACTTTGTCCGCAATCAGAACGCGGCAAAACTCATTTTGGATGCGCTCCATGCTCACCCCGGAGATGTCGGGATCGTTTTGGATGGAGGCTTTGGTTTCGTCGTCGATGACCATCGCCTGTTCGGCGGCGAGGCGCACACAGCGCCATTTGCGCAGTTTGTCCTCGGAAAAACGGTCATCGGGATTGCCGATGGCTCGGATGATTCCCCGGTTGAGATCGGCAAGGCCCCCGACATAGTCATAAACGATGCCGTCGCCGTCCATCAAAAGCGCGTTCACCGAAAAATCCCGGCGCATCACGTCGAGATGTACATCATCGGTATAAATCACCGAGGACGGATGTCTGCCGTCGGTATATTGCAAATCCCGTCGAAAGGTCGTGATTTCGTACACGCCTCCCGGCAGCACGATGCCGACGGTGCCGAAGCGCGCGCCGGTGTCAATGACATTGTCAAACCAATGGGTCATCTCGTCGGGCAGGGCGTCCGTCGTCAAGTCAAAATCTTTGGGTATCTTGCCGAGAAGCATATCCCGGACGGCGCCTCCCACAATATAGAGTTGTTTATTTCTTTGTTTAAAAAAATCAAACAGATAGTTTAAATCACTAATAACTTGTTTCAAATTATTCTCCGCTCCGTCTTCATCCCCGAAAGGATGGACACGTCTTTAACTTCTTTCACTTATGTGATAAAATAGGATTGATTTTATCTATTTTATCACATGGATGTCGCGTTCGTTAACCCTTAAAATGAATCTCCATGACTTTCTTAAACTTTCGCCGCGTTGACTTTATTGTGATAAAGTGCTATGATTGGATTCTAAATTTCCCAAGAAAGGATGGCACGATGCTCAAATCCTACACCATTGACGGCTTTGAAAACATTCAATATCAAGGCTATCACGCCCTGCTCGATATTGAACAACGCCTCGGCGAATGTTTTAAGCGCCACGGCTATCGCCGCGTAACGACGCCGACTTTCGAAGCCTACGATATTTATATGGACGATGACGCCGTTCCCCGGGACGATTTGTTCAAACTGGTCAGCCGCAAGGGCAAAGTCCTCGCTTTAAAACCCGACGCGACCCTTTCCGTCGCCCGGATGGCCGCCATTAATCATCACGATCCCGGAGAAATCATCAAATTTTATTATCTGACCAATATTTACCGACATTTTTCCGAGCCTGACGTCAAAAAAGAAATCACCCAGATGGGCGTGGAATATTTTGGGGACAATAGTCCCGAATGCGATGCCCAGATCATTCGCCTTGCTTTAAAATCCCTGGAGCTCTTTCACATTGAAAAGCTTCAGATAGATCTGGGCAATGTCGGCTTAATCGACGCGCTTTTAACCAAAACCGATCTTGACGCCGACGCGCGAAAAGCCCTCGGTAAGCTCATCGACAAAAAAAATGTCGACGACATTCTTGACTTTGCCAAAACCCACGGGATCGACGAAGCCGTCGCGGACAAGCTCGCCCGGGTGACGACCATCTACGGCAAGCCCGAAGCCGTCCTTGAGAAAACCGAAGCCCTTTGCGAAAATACTGCCATGCGGCGGGCCGCCGCTCATCTCAAAGCCGTGTACAGACTCCTTTGCGCTTTTGGCCTTGGGGACGCCGTCACCATCGATCTCGGCTTTACCCGAACGATGAATTATTACACCGACACGGTCTTTAAAGTTTACGGCGCTCATTGGGGCGCGCCCCTGATTGAAGGCGGCCGCTATGACGCCTTAAGCGCCAAATTCGGCATTGACAGACCGGCCTGCGGTTTTGCCGTCGACGTCCTCGGACTCATGGATTATCTGGAGCAAAACGATTTGATTCTTCCCTTTTCCGAAGCGCGAACCGTGCTGTTTTACGCCCCGGATGACATCAAACGGGCCGCCGACATTGCCGATTCGCTTCGCGAGCGCGGTGTCATCACCGAGACTTTTCCCCTCAAAGGCGCGCCGGAGCCCGTCATCGCACGGATGGGACACACCGGAAGCTACAAAAACGCGCGGTTTTATTGCATCCGCCAAGGAGAAGTTCTCAAATGGCAGCAAAATCGCTTCGACCGCGTCGACGACATTGACGGCGTCCGCCTTTATCCGGCAGACCCGGCGGGATCCCCTGTCCCCCACCGTCTTGTATGACACAGGAAGGAGTCAAACCCATGAACATCAAAATGGCCCTCGCCAAAGGCCGTGTGGCCGACAAGGCCCTCGAGACCCTCACGGCCATGGGCTATGTTTTTTCCGATTATTCGCCCAAAAGCCGAAAACTCGTCTTTACCGATGACACCGAAACCCTCTCCTTTTTCCTGGTGAAGTCCCCCGACGTGGGCACCTATGTGGAAAAAGGCGCTGCGGATATCGGGATTGTCGGCAGGGATGTGTTGGTCGAACACCCGGCAGACGTCTACGAACTGCTCAATCTGGACATCGGCAAATGCGATATGTGCGTGGCCGGTTTTCCCGGTACGAAAATTGTGTATAACAAAAAAATCACCGTCGGGACCAAATATCCCCGCATCGCCAAACACTATTTTGACACCATCGACCAGCCCGCCGATTTCATCACCATCGGCGGCTCCGTGGAGCTCGCTCCCATTTTGGGCCTTTGCGACTGCATTGTGGATATCGTTGAGAGCGGAAACACCTTGAAGGAAAACGGGCTTGTCGTTTTGAAAAAAATTCTGCCGATCAGCTCCCGGCTCATCGTCAATCGGGTGAGCCTGAAAACCAAAAGCGACGACATCGACCCCATCATCGAGCGGTTCCGCGCCGCCAATGTTTAAGCTTCGCCGCTTCGTTTAATATATATTAAAAGGAAAACCTTATGAAAAAACTGACTTATCAAGACGCGGTGTCCAATTTGAGCGCCGTCCTCAAACGGGACGAAGCTGACACCGAAAGCGTCAAACAAACCGTCGACGCCGTCATCGCCGAGGTCAAAACCAAGGGTGACAACGCCCTGTTTGCCTTCACCGAAAAATTTGACGGCGTCAAATTGAAATCCCTTCGCGTCACCGAAGCGGAGATGGATGAAGCCCTTGAGAAAACGGATCCCGCGCTACTTGCCATTATGCGGGAGGCTGAGGCAAACATCCGCGCCTTCCACGAAAAACAACTGGAGAGCACCTGGACCACCTCGCCAAAGCCCGGCATCACCCTGGGGCAGAAAATCACGCCTCTGGCCAGAGTCGGCGTCTATGTCCCCGGAGGCAAAGCCGCCTATCCGTCGACGGTGCTGATGGATACGGTTCCCGCTTTGGTCGCCGGGGTGGGCTCGGTGGCGATGGTGACCCCGCCGGGAAAAGACGGCTCGGTCCATCCTCACATTCTGGCGGCGGCTTCGGTTGCCGGCGTGAGCGAAATCTATAAAGTGGGCGGCGCTCAGGCTGTCGCGGCTTTGGCTTACGGCACCGAGAGCATTGCGCCGGTTGACAAAATCGTCGGACCCGGCAACATTTTTGTCGCCACTGCCAAACGCGCCGTCTTCGGACAGGTTGCCATCGACATGATCGCCGGTCCCAGTGAAGTGCTGCTTTTGGCCGATGAGCGAGCTAATGTGACTTACGCCGCGGCGGATTTGCTCTCCCAGGCCGAACACGATGAAATGGCCATGCCCATTCTCGTCACCACCTCCGAAGCCTTCGCCGATGCCGTCATCGCCGAAATCGACAGACAACTCACCGTCGATTTAAGGCGAAAGGCCATTGCCCGGGCCTCGGTCCGCGATTTCGGTTTTGCCTTTATCTGCGGCAATCTGGATGAAGCCTTTGACATGGCTGCCCGCATCGCGCCGGAACACATGGAAATCATGCTGCCCGACGCCGAGACCTATCTGGACCGGGTGGTTAATGCCGGCGCCGTCTTTTTGGGAAGCTATTCCCCCGAGCCCCTCGGAGATTATTTTGCCGGGCCCAACCACACCCTGCCCACGTCGGGCACCGCCAAATTCTCGTCGCCCCTCGGGGTTTACGACTTTTTAAAACGCACGAGCATCATCCAATACAGCCGGGACGCCCTGTCGGAGGCGGCGGACAAAATCGCGGCCTTTGCCTATGCCGAAGGGTTGGACGCCCACGCCAAATCCATCGAAAGGCGGTTTGAATCATGAGTCACATCCCCGTCAGACAGGCGGTTCGGAATTTGGATGCCTATGTCGTCACGCCGCCGGATTATCCCGTTGTCGTCAACGCCAACGAAAATCCCGAAGACCTGCCGGCCTCGGTCAAACAACAGATGGCCGACGCCATATTGTCCTGTCCGATCAACCGATATCCCGACGCCTCGGCCGCGGCCTTGCGGGCGCGGCTTTCGGACTTCACCGGCGTTCCCGCGGATCAAATCATCTGCGGCTGCGGCTCCGACGAAATCATTAACATGATCGGCGAAAGTTTTTTGGAAGAGAACGACGTTGTCTTATCCCACGCGCCGGGCTTTTCCATGTACGATATCTGGACAAAAATTGCCGGCGGAAGGTTTTGCTGGGTCGATGACCAGGACGACCACAGGCCGAATGTGGACACCCTCCTTGCCAAAGGGCAGGAACTCGGGGCGAAAATCATTTATCTCTGCAATCCCTGCAATCCCACGGGCTATCTCTTCTCAAAAGAAGAAATCATAAAAGTCTTAGACCGCACTGACGCCCTGGTGGTCTTAGATGAGGCGTATATCGAGTTTTCCGGCCAGACCTGCACCGAACTCATCGCCGATTATGACAATCTCATTGTCATGCGCACATTTTCCAAGGCTTTCGGTCTCGCGGGAATCCGCTTCGGCTACGCCATGGGAAGTCCGGCGGTCATCGACGCGATGTATAAGGTGCGCTCGCCCTACAATTTAAACACCTTAACTCAAATCGCCGCGGCCACGGCTCTGGATCATCGGGAAGCGCTGCTGGCCCGGGTCCCCGTCATTGTCTCAGAACGAAAACGCGTGGAACAATCGCTCACGCCCTATGACGCTCTGACCCTGTATCCCTCCGCCGCCAATTTTATCTATATCGAAACCGACCGAGCGGCTGACATTGACGCCGCCATGCGCGCCGCGGGGATTTTGCTCAAATATTATCCGGACGCGTCCGCCCTTCGCCTGTCCATTGGGACGGCTGAGGAAAACGACAAAATCCTGTCCGTCTTCAAGGAGGTGCTATCCGATGCGTGACGTTCATTTAACCCGTACCACCGCTGAAACCGACATTGCCTTACGCCTCAATCTGGACGGCTCGGGAAAATCTCAAATCGACACCAGTGTCAAATTTTTTGATCATATGCTAACCTTATTTGCCGCCCACGGCGGGTTTGATCTTGATCTAAAAGCTGTCGGCGACGGTGTCGACACCCACCACGTCATTGAAGACATCGGCATTTTGCTGGGAGATGCCTTCGCGAAAGCCCTGGGAGACAAAAAAGGCATTGCCCGCTACGGTTTTACCTATCTGCCGATGGATGAATCCCTTTGTCGGATTTGCGTCGATATCAGCGGCAGGCCGACCCTCGTCTATCACGTCAAGCTCACCCGGGAATTCATCGGGGATTTTGAATGCGAAATGCTCAAGGAATTTTTGATCGCCTTTTCAAACAACGCCAAAATCACCCTCCATGTCGAAAATCTTTACGGCGACAATAACCATCACATCGTCGAAGGGATTTTCAAGGGTCTCGGCCGGGCAATGGCCGCCGCCGTCAAAATCAACGCTGGTGACATGCGCGTGCCCAGCACAAAGGGGGTGCTTTGATGAATCAGCACACAACCGCCATCATCGACTACGATGTCGGCAATTTAAAAAACGTCGCCACGGCCCTTTCGGCCATTGATGTGGACACGGTCATCACCCGGGACCCGAAGGTGATCGCGGACTGCGCCGCCGTGGTCCTTCCCGGCGTCGGCGCCTTTGCCGATGCCATGGATAATCTGGGGAAATTTGATCTTCTCGCCCCCCTCGACCGTCATGTCAAAGCCGGCAAACTCCTCTACGGCATTTGCCTCGGCATGCAGCTGCTCTTTGACGAAAGCGACGAGGACGGCTTGACTCGTGGGCTCGGCCTCATCCCCGGCCGGGTGGAGGCGCTTGTGCCCCATGAAGGTTTTAAGGTGCCCCATATGGGTTGGAACAATTTGATCATCAACCGGGACGACCCCATGACCAAAGGGCTCACCGACCGGGCCTATTATGTCTATTTCGTTCATTCTTATTACGCGGTCCCCGCCGATTTTAACGCCCATGTTCTGGCCTACGCCGACTATGACGTGCCGGTGCCGGGCATCGTGCGCAAGGACAACGTGATCGGCACCCAATTTCATCCGGAAAAAAGCGCCGCCGTCGGGCAGCGCATCTTAGAAAATCTCAAGGAGGTGTGCGGCTTATGATTATTCTGCCTGCCATCGATATCAAGGACGGTCAATGCGTCCGTTTAAAACAAGGTCAAAAGGACGACAAAACCGTCTATTCGAGCGATCCGGTTTCCGTCGCCCTATCGTTTCAAAAGCAAGGCGCTTGCTATTTGCACATGGTGGATTTGGACGGCGCCTTTGACGGCGTGCCCAAAAATCTGGACATCATCCGCGACGTTGTCCGCGCCCTGGACATTCCCGTTGAACTGGGCGGGGGCATCCGCACCGCGGAAATCGCCAAAATGTACATCGACATCGGTGTCTCCCGCATCATCATCGGCACCCAGGCGGTCAAGGACCTGCGCTTTATCGAACGGCTCATCGGAGAATACGACGACAAAATCTGCGTGTCCATCGACGCCCGGGACGGTATGGTCTGCACCGAGGGTTGGACCGAAAGCAGCGGCACCGAGGCGTTGGAACTGGCGACCAAGCTTGAAATGCTCGGCCTCTCAACGCTGGTCTACACCGACATTTCCAAAGACGGCATGATGACCGGTCCCAATTTCGACATGCTCAACGTTCTCAATCAAAATCTGCACATGAACATCATCGCCTCCGGCGGCATCGCATCGGCGGAACACCTTCACCGTCTGGAAGCCATGTATCTCTATGGCGCCATCACCGGCAAGGCGATTTACGAAGGGGCCATCGACCTCGGCGCCTATCTCAGAGGGGAAATCTGATATGCTGACCAAACGCATCATTCCCTGTCTGGATGTGGATCACGGCCGGGTGGTCAAAGGCAAACGCTTTGTGGATATTCAAGATGTGGACGACCCCGTTGCTCTGGGCAGACGCTATTCCTATGAAGGCGCCGATGAGCTGGTGTTTTATGACATCACGGCAAGCTATGAGGAGCGGGATATTTTTCTGGATATTGTGGAGCGGGTTGCCGAAGCCGTGCGTATTCCCTTTACCATCGGCGGCGGCATTTCCTCCGCCGAGGATTTCAGGCGAGCCCTTTTGGCCGGTGCTGACAAAGTCTCGGTCAACTCCGCCGCGGTCAGGCGTCCCGAGCTCATTCGCGAAGCTGCCCTGCGTTTCGGCAAGCAATGCGTGGTGCTCTCCATCGACGCCAAGCGAAACAACAAAAACAGCTGGGACGTCTATGTCAAAGGCGGCCGGGAAAACACCGGCATCGACGCCATCGAATGGGCACAGCGCGGCGAGGCTTTGGGCGCCGGGGAAATCTGCATCAATTCCATTGATACCGACGGCGTGAAGGACGGCTTTGATCTCGATCTCAACCGCACCCTTTCCGAGTGTCTCTCCATTCCCGTCATCGCTTCCGGCGGCGCGGGACGTCCCGAGCATTTTGCCGAAGTGCTTGAGGTCGGTGCCGACGCGGCGCTGGCGGCCTCGGTGTTTCACTACGATGAAATTCCGATTCCGTCTCTCAAAGATTATTTATCGGCGCGGGGCCTTCCCATGCGGCTTGTACCCCAGGGCACCTTCTCTGCTACCCCGCCCATTGGGCGGCGGGGCAGCATTCACCTTGTTAAGGAGGTTTAGATGAATACAGATTTTCTGTCAAAGCTTCAGTTTAACGACCAAGGGCTCATTCCCGCCATCCTTCAGGATTATCACACAAGACAAGTATTGATGATGGCTTGGATGAACGAAGCCTCCCTCAAGATGACCCTAGACACAAAAAAAGCGACGTTTTATTCCCGCTCCCGCAAGCAGCTTTGGGTCAAAGGAGAAACCTCAGGCAATGTTCAGCACGTTGTGTCGGTGGATTATGATTGTGACGGCGACACACTGCTGCTTCAGGTGATCCCCGACGGCCCCGCCTGCCACACGGGCCACACCTCATGCTTTTATCAAAACGCCATGACCGATGACGCCCGAACCGCGGGCAATTCGGACATTCTCGCGGAACTGGCCGGGCAGATCGACGATCGAAAAGCGCATCCTGTCTCCGGCTCCTACACCAACTATCTGCTGAATGAAGGCATCGACAAAGTGCTTAAAAAAGTCGGAGAGGAAAGTGCCGAGACCATCATCGCCGCCAAAAATGACGATCCCGACGAGCTTGCCGGCGAAGTGGCGGATCTCGTCTATCATCTGACGGTGTTACTCCGGATGAAAAACCTTTCCTTTGACGATGTCTTTGCCGTCCTTGACGCGAGACATCACAAAAAGCGCCGAGACGAATACGACGACAAGGGTAAAGTCAAAGATTGACGGCCATTTTAACAAGCAAAATCAAATGTAAAAGCCTCTGCTTTTCGGCAGAGGTTTCAGACCAAAGACAAAGTCGTGTTTAAACAACTGAGTTAAGCACGGCTTTTCTATTTGGAACGATTTTCGACATAAAAAAGCTTTGAATGCAAAAAATAAAAGAACTGCTGTTTGGAATCAATCCCTTTTTCTTCATAAT
>JAFRBB010000006.1 GCA_017405085.1 Eubacteriaceae bacterium | reverse complement strand
GATTAGTCGATGATTTTGGCAACAGCGCCGGAACCGACAGTACGTCCGCCTTCACGGATAGCGAAGCGGCCGCCTTCTTCGATGGCGATGGGCGTAATCAAGGTGACTTCCATTTCGATGTTGTCCCCGGGCATAACCATTTCGACGCCTTCGGGTAATTTGATATCACCGGTCACGTCAGTTGTTCTGATGTAGAACTGCGGACGATAGCCGTCAAAGAACGGTGTGTGGCGGCCGCCTTCTTCTTTGGTCAGAACATAAACCTGAGCGGTGAAGTGAGTGTGCGGGTGGATGGAACCGGGTTGCGCGAGAACCTGTCCTCTTTCGATTTCGGTTCTGTCGACACCGCGGAGAAGCGCGCCGATGTTGTCGCCGGAGCGGCCTTCATCGAGCATTTTACGGAACATTTCAACACCGGTAACGGTGGTCTTGCGGCTTTCTTTGAGGCCGACGATTTCCACTTCGTCACCAACGTGGACAACCCCTCTTTCAACACGACCGGTGGCAACGGTACCGCGGCCGGTGATGGAGAAGACGTCTTCCACAGGCATCAGGAAGGGTTTGTCGGTATCGCGTTCCGGTTCGGGAATGTAGTCATCGACCGCGTTCATGAGTTCGACAATTTTGTCGCCCCATTCGCTGTCGGGATCTTCCAGAGCTTTGAGAGCGGAACCGACGATGATCGGTGTGTCGTCGCCCGGGAAATCATATTCGTCTAAGAGTTCGCGAACTTCCATTTCGACGAGTTCGATGAGTTCGTCGTCATCGACCATATCGGCTTTGTTCAAGAAGACGATGATGTAGGGAACACCGACCTGACGTGAAAGCAGGATGTGTTCACGGGTCTGGGGCATCGGACCGTCAGCGGCGGAAACGACGAGGATCGCGCCATCCATCTGAGCGGCACCGGTGATCAAGTTTTTGACGTAGTCGGCATGGCCGGGGCAGTCAACGTGAGCATAGTGACGTTTTTCGGTTTCGTATTCGACGTGAGCGGTGGAAATGGTGATACCGCGTTCTCTTTCTTCGGGAGCTTTGTCGATGTTTTCGAATTCGACGTATTCACCGGTTCCGAAACGTTTGTTCATCACGAGGGTGATGGCAGCGGTCAAAGTGGTTTTACCGTGGTCAACGTGACCGATGGTTCCGATATTTACATGCGGTTTTGATCTTTCAAATTTTTCTTTTGCCATGATTGGTTATTCCTTTCGATTTTTGATAGTGGTTTTGCGCCGGCGGTTAATCCGGCGCGATGAATGCATCTTTAGCGGGGCAAAATTTTAAGCGATTCGCTTATTTTTTGCCTTCCATGATTTCTTCGGAAATGCTCTTCGGCACCGGTTCATAGTGGGAGAACTGCATGGTGTAGATACCGCGTCCCTGAGTTTTACTTCTGAGGGATGTGGCATAGCCGAACATTTCCGCCAGCGGCACGACGCCTTTGATGGCCTGGCTGCCGTTGGCGCGGGCTTCCATCCCTTCCACGCGGCCGCGGCGGGAGTTGATATCGCCCATGACATCGCCCATGTATTCTTCGGGGATGAGCACTTCAAGTTTGAACATGGGTTCCATGATGACGGGCGCTGCTTTGCGCATCCCGTTTTTAAAGGCCATGGAACCAGCCACCTTAAAGGCCATTTCCGAGGAGTCGACTTCGTGATAGGAACCGTCGTAGACCGTGGCTTTGACGTCAACAACGGGATAACCCGCCAAAACGCCGTTGGCCATGGCTTCTTCAATCCCCTGTTGCACGGGTCCGATGTATTCTTTGGGAATGGCACCGCCGACCACTTTGTTTTCAAAGACAAAGCCTTCGCCGGGTTCCAAAGGTTCAAGGGTGATGAGGCAGTGACCGTATTGACCGCGACCACCGGATTGACGCGCGAATTTGCCTTCGGCGTCGACTTTTTTGGTGATAGCTTCACGGTAAGCCACCTGGGGTTTACCGATATTGGCTTCGACTTTAAATTCGCGAAGCAAACGGTCAATGATAATATCGAGGTGGAGTTCACCCATCCCCGAAATAATGGTTTGCCCCGTTTCTTCGTCGGTGTGGGTTTTGAAGGTCGGGTCTTCTTCGGCAAGCTTCTGAAGACCGATCATCATTTTTTCCTGACCGGCTTTGGTTTTGGGTTCGACCGCCACATCGATAACCGGTTCCGGGAAGACCATGGATTCCAAAATGATGGGATGGTCTTTGTCGCACAGGGTGTCCCCTGTTCCGGTGTCTTTGAGGCCGACGGCGGCGACGATATCGCCGGTGTAGACGTCGGTGATTTCTTCACGGTGATTGGCATGCATGAGCAGGATACGGCCGAAGCGTTCCCGTTTGCCTTTGGAAGAGTTGTAGACATAAGAACCGGATTGGCAGGTACCGGAATAGACGCGCATGAAGGCGAGTTTACCCACATAGGGGTCGGTCATGATTTTGAAGGCCAACGCGGAGAACGGTTCGTCGTCCGAAGGATGACGTTCATCGGGTTCTTCCGTATCGGGGTTGACGCCTTTGATGGCGGGGATGTCCAGCGGTGACGGCATAAAGTCGACCACGGCATCCATCATCATCTGCACGCCTTTGTTTTTGTAGGATGAACCGCAGGTTACCGCGACGAGTTTGAGCTCGACGGTACCCTTACGGATAGCTGCTTTGATTTCTTCTTCGGAAATGTCTTCGCCTTCAAGATATTTTTCCATCAGGGTATCGTCGACTTCCGAAAGCTGTTCGAGCATTTTATCGTGATATTCTTCGGCCTGATCTTTCATGTCGTCGGGAATGTCGGTAATCTCGATTTCTTCACCGATATCATCTTTGTAGATTTCCGCCTTCATTTTGATCAAGTCAATGATGCCGATAAAGTTGCTTTCCGCTCCAATGGGCAGTTGAATGCACACCGGATTGGCTCCCAAACGATCGACCAAGGAGTCAACGGACATGAAGAAATCCGCGCCGGTGACATCCATTTTGTTAATGTAGACCATTCGGGGAACATCGTATTCGTCGGCTTGACGCCAGACGGTTTCCGATTGGGGTTCAACACCGGCTTTGGCGTCGAAAACGGCAACGGCGCCGTCCAACACACGAAGGGAACGTTCAACTTCAACCGTAAAGTCCACGTGTCCCGGGGTGTCGATAATGTTGACGCGGTTTCCCTTCCAATAACAGGTCGTGGCAGCCGATGTAATGGTGATGCCGCGTTCCTGTTCCTGTTCCATCCAGTCCATCTGAGAAGCGCCGTCGTGGGTTTCTCCGATTTTGTGGATTTTACCGGAATAATAGAGAATGCGTTCGGTTGTTGTGGTTTTACCGGCGTCGATGTGCGCCATGATGCCGATATTTCTGGTGTTTTCTAAGCTATATTCTCTGGCCAAAAATCTATCTCCTTATCGCGCTTACCATCTGAAATGCGCAAAGGCTTTATTGGCTTCCGCCATCGCGTGCATGGTTTCCTTACGCTTGACAGCGCCGCCCGTGTTGTTTCGGGCATCCATGATTTCGCCGGCTAAACGGTCAATCATGGTTCTTTCGTTGCGTTCGCGGGCAAAGGTCACAAGCCATCTGAGCGCCAGTGCTTGCTTGCGGTCGGCGCGGATTTCGATCGGCACCTGATAGGTGGCGCCGCCGACGCGTCTCGCTTTAACTTCCAATGCCGGGGTGATGTTGGCAATGGCTTCCTGGAATGCTTCCAGGGCTTCTTTTCCTGTTTTTTCCGCCACTTTTTCAAAAGCGCCGTATACAATTTTTTGAGCGACGCCTTTCTTGCCGTCCAGCATGACATTGTTGATGAGTTTGGTCACCACAATGTTGCCGTAAATCGGATCGGGCAGAACTTCTCTCTTCGGAACTGGTCCTTTTCTGGGCACTTATCTTCCCTCCTTAACGAATTTATGACTGTAACAACAGTCGATCTTCATCGGTACTCGACATCCAATGTCGTTGTGCTGTTTTGTTATAATAAATATAATAAACACTCGGCAAAGCCGAAATCAGTTGTCCGTTTCAAACGGGACAGCATGATGCACTACTTATTTTTTGGGTTTCTTCGCACCGTATTTGGATCGAGCTTGTTTGCGATCTTCGACGCCCGCTGTATCCAGCGCGCCGCGAATGATCTTGTAACGGACACCGGGCAGGTCTTTAACACGGCCGCCTTTGACGAGAACAATGCTATGTTCCTGCAGATTGTGGCCGATACCCGGGATGTAAGCGGTGACTTCCATACCGTTCACAAGTTTAACCCTGGCGATTTTACGAAGCGCCGAGTTCGGTTTCTTCGGGGTCGATGTTCTGACCGCCGTACAGACGCCGCGTTTTTGGGGGTTTTGCTTTAAGGCCGGTGTTTTGGTCTTAAGTTCCGCTGTTTTTCTTCCCTGCTTTACAAGCTGATTAATGGTAGGCATTCAGTGCTGCACCTCCTCTTAAAAGATTTTTTATTAAAGCGCCGGCGGTTTTCTAAACAACCGGTGTTTAATCGAATGGAAAATCCGTCCGATGACGGCAAAGCCCGTCGGGCTTATTTCAATATGCCGACAACAGCCGCGGCCCGTTCGATGCCGCAGGCCTTGCCAAGGGCACGTTTGCTTTCGGCGGAGGCGATGGGAACGGATTGCTCCAAACACGCCTTTTTGACTTCTTCGATGATGAAGTCGTCGCTGTCCGCCGCGAGAATAACTCTGTCGATTCGGCCCGCCTTGAGGTTTTTGAGGGTCTGTTTGAGACCCACGACCTTGGGCAGGGCGTTGAAATCTTCCATGACACACTCCTTACGCAATTTAAAATATCATGCGAGCGCATACTTGAGAAGTATAACAAAATCCCTTTGACTTTGTCAAGATGCGTGAGCAAAAAAAAGGCAATCCGTCAATCGGACTGCCGTTTTTTTAAGGTTTATTCTTCCGACGGCTCGTGGGGAGCATCGAAATCGGATTCAATCGCTTCCGTGTCGGTGTCTTCTTCGGGCGTATCGGTATCTTCTTGGGATTCACTTGTCATAAAATCCAAATCAAACATGTCGAAAGCCGCCGTGAGTTCTTCATCCTGTTCGAGATTTCTTCGCTCTTCGGCGACGATATCGTCACTCTCATCCATGATCGTGCTGAGATCGTCCCCTTCTTCGGCGCTTAAATCGTCGATGATCGCGCTCTGGGCAATCTCATCAGCGCTTTCCGTGATGTCATCCTCTTCGGTTTCGGGCATGTCGTATTCCAGTTCGACTCTGCCGTATTCCGGCACGCCGGTGCCGGCGGGAATGAGCTGACCGATAATGACGTTTTCCTTGAGCCCCTGCAGGGGATCGACTTTGGCTTTGATGGCCGCGTCGGTGAGAACCCGGGTCGTTTCCTGGAAGGACGCGGCGGAAAGGAAGGAATCGGTGGCGAGGGACGCCTTGGTGATTCCCATGAGGTTCCGGGTGTAGACCGCGGGTCTCAAGCCCGCGTCAAGGGCTTTTTCGTTGGCCTCAAGCACCTGGAAAATATCCTTGGTTTCGCCGGTGATCAGTCCCGTATCGCCGGAATCCTCCACCTTGACCTTGCGGAGCATCTGACGGATGATGACTTCGATATGCTTGTCGCTGATATCCACCCCTTGTTCGCGGTAGACCTTTTGGACTTCCGAGAGGAGATAGGCCTGAACGGCTTCAACGCCCTGAATGTCCAAAATGTCGTTGGGGTTGATGGACCCTTCGGTCAGAGGATCCCCCGCTTCCACATGGTCGCCTTCAAAGACTCTGAGACGGGCGCCGTAGGGAATGACATAGGTTTTTTCCTCGCCGGTTTCCACTCTGGGCGTGTCGGCATCGACAACTTGATCGTCCGTCGCGACCGGCGCGTCGCCGATGATGGTCGCTTCGTTTTTCCGGCCTTCGCTTAAGTGTACGGTTCCGGCAATTTCGCTGATGATGGCCTGGCCCTTGGGCTTACGGGCTTCGAAAAGCTCTTCGACACGGGGAAGCCCCTGGGTGATGTCGTCGGCCTGGGCCACCCCGCCGGAGTGGAAGGTCCGCATGGTTAACTGGGTACCGGGTTCGCCGATGGATTGCGCGGCGATAATCCCGACGGCTTCGCCGATTTCCACGGGTTTTAAGGTGGTCATGTCGACGCCGTAGCATTTTTTGCAGACGCCGTGTTTGGACTGGCAGTTGAAGACCGACCGGATGCTGACGGTCTGAATGTTTTTATCGTCGATGGCTTCGGCGACTTCCTTGGAGATCAGTTCGTTTTTGGCCACGAGGATTTCGCCGGTTTCGGGATCGACCACGTCTTCAAAAGCGTAGCGGCCGGCCAGACGTTTGGCGATGTGGATGGTGTAGGTTCTAACACTGTCGAGGGTCGACGCGTCAATGGCTTCCACCGCCGCTTCGTTCACCCGGGCGTCTTTGGCGACAATCACTTCGCCGCTGTCAGGATCGACAATGTCCGTCGCGGCATAGGTGCCTTCGATGCCGTCAGCGCTTTTTTTGCAGTAAACCGAGACGTTCTTCACGCCGGCCGCCGCCAGGCGTTTCGCCTCGGCCGCGTCAAAAACGGCGTCTTTTGAAACAATGACGTCTTTGGTTTCGGGATCGTGGACGTCTTCAGCCAAATGCCAGATCGCCCGGGCATCGCCGGTTAAATCATCAACGGCTTCGGTGTCGGCAAGTTTTAATTCTCTGACCAGACGCAGCTCGGTTTCTTTGACCTCGGGCTGAGCGACGACATCATAGCCGATGTCGGTGCCGCAGTCGTCTTCCCTAACGATGACGTCCTGGCTGACGTCAACCAGACGTCTCGTGAGGTAACCGGAGTCGGCGGTCCGCAGGGCCGTATCGGTTAAGCCCTTGCGGGCGCCGTGGGATGAAGAGTAGAACTCGGAAATGTTGAGCCCTTCGCGGAAGTTGGAGCGAATCGGAATTTCGATGGTCCGGCCCGTCGGGTCGGCCATCAGCCCGCGCATACCGGCCAGCTGACGAATCTGGTTTTTGTTCCCGCGGGCCCCGGAGTCGGCCATCATGCTGATGGGGTTTAAACGGTCCAGATTGCCCAAAAGGGATTTGGTGACGTCGTCGGTGGCTTTGTTCCAGATCTTGACGACTTTTTCATAACGTTCTTCTTCGGTGATGAGCCCATTCAAATAGTCTTCGCGGGTTTCTTCGACTTCATCGTCGGCAGCGGCCAAAATGTCTTCTTTATCTCCCGGCACCTGCATATCGCTGACGCTGACGGTGATGCCGGAAAGGGTGGAATATTTGTAGCCGAGGCGTTTGATTTCATCTAAAACTTCCGAGGTGATGGTGGGACCGTGTTTACGGAAGCAGCTGTCGACAATGGCTTTGAGCACGTCTTTGTCCACCTGCTGATCGACTTCGAGTTTAAACATGTCGTCGATGGTGCTGCGGCGGACAAAGCCCATATCCTGGGGCAGCACCTGATTGAAGAGGAAGCGGCCGACGGTGCTCTCGACCAGACGGGTGTGTTCGATGCCGTCGATGATCTTTTTCTTGCGCACCTTGACCCGGGCATGGAGATGGACATCGCGGTTGAAATAGGCCATTTCCATTTCGTCTTCATCGCGGAAAATGCTGCCGGTGCCGAGGACTCCGTCTTCCTCAATGGTGAGGTAGTAGGAACCCAAAATCATATCTTGGGTCGGCACGACCACGGGGGTGCCGTCCTGGGGTTTTAAGATGTTGTTGCAGGCCATCATCAGGAAACGGGCTTCGGCCTGAGCCTCGACGGAAAGCGGCACGTGGACGGCCATCTGGTCGCCGTCGAAGTCGGCGTTGTAGGCGGTACAGGCCAAAGGATGCAATTTGATCGCGCGGCCTTCCACCAGCACTGGTTCAAAGGCCTGAATCCCCAAACGGTGAAGGGTGGGGGCGCGGTTTAACAGCACCGGATGTTCTTTGATGACGTCCTCGAGGATATCCCAGACCGTGGTATCGGGTTTGTCGACCATTTTTTTGGCGCTTTTGATGTTCTGGGCCAGGCCGCGGTTGACCAGCTCACAGGTGACAAAGGGTTTAAACAGCTCGATGGCCATTTCCTTGGGCAGCCCGCATTGGTACATTTTAAGTTCGGGACCGACGACGATAACGGAACGGCCGGAATAGTCGACGCGCTTGCCGAGAAGGTTTTGACGGAAGCGGCCCTGTTTCCCTTTGAGAAATTCGGACAAAGATTTGAAGGCGCGGTTGCCGGGGCCGGTGATGGCGCGGCCGCGGCGGCCGTTGTCAATGAGCGCGTCGACGGCTTCCTGAAGCATGCGCTTTTCGTTGTTGATGATGATCGTCGGCGAATCCTGTTCGATGAGCTTGGTTAAGCGGTTGTTGCGGTTGATGACCCGGCGATAGAGGTCGTTTAGGTCGGAGGTGGCGTAGCGTCCGCCGTCCAGTTGAACCATCGGGCGCAGATCCGGCGGGATGACGGGGATGGTTTCCAAAATCATCCATTCGGGTTTGTTGCCCGAGGCGCGGAAGGCTTCCACCGCTTCGAGGCGGCGGGAAACTTTGACCCGTTTTTGACCCGTCGCCCCTTCGAGCTCTTCTTTGAGCACGGCGGCTTCCTGATCGAGGTCAACCATGGCCAGCAGTTCCTGAATGGCTTCGGCGCCCATCGAGGCGGTGAAACCATTGCCATACAATTCTCTGGCTTCGTTGTATTGGTTATCGGACAACACCTGTTTGTATTCCAGAGGTGTTGTACCTGGATCGGTGACAACATAGGACGCGAAATAGATGACTTTTTCCAGATCTCGGGGAGACATTTCGAGAATGAGTCCCATGCGGCTGGGCACGCCTTTGAAATACCAGATATGCGACACCGGGGCCGCCAGTTCAATGTGGCCCATGCGCTCGCGGCGCACGCTTTTTCGCGTGACCTCGACCCCGCAGTTTTCGCAAACGGTGCCCTTATGGCGAACCCGTTTGTATTTTCCGCAGTTACATTCCCAGTCCTTGGTGGGTCCGAAAATCTTTTCGCAGAACAGCCCTTCTTTTTCGGGCTTTTGGGTTCTGTAGTTGATGGTCTCGGGTTTTTTGACTTCCCCCCGGGACCATTCGCGGATTTTGTTGGGATCGGCTAAGCTGACCTGTAAAGACTCAAAATTTATTTCTTCGGGATTAAACATTTTGCTGCTCCTTTCCCAATTAAGACAAATCGCCGTCGATTTCGTCATCGCTGATGATGTTGATCATATCGGTGAAAGCATCATCGGTGGCGCCGTCATCGTCGTCGACATCATCGTAAAATCCGTCGTCTTGCATATCGGCGATCATGCCGTCGCCGGAATCGTCGATGTCCAGACGGGATTCCTCGCGGTGATCATGGCGTTCGAACTCGCCGTTATCATAGGCTTCCTGGGCGTTGTCCATTTCGAGGACATCCATTTTGCCGGCCTTTTTGTCGTAAACCGTGACGTCCAGCGCCAGACTTTGCAGTTCTTTGAGCATGACCTTGAAGGCCTCGGGCAGACCGGGCTTCGGAATGTTTTTGCCTTTGATGATGGCTTCGTAGGCCTTGATCCGGCCGACCACGTCGTCGGATTTGATGGTTTGAATTTCCTGAAGGGTGTGGGCGGCGCCGTAGGCTTCCAGCGCCCAGACTTCCATTTCCCCGAAACGCTGTCCGCCGAACTGGGCTTTCCCGCCCAGAGGCTGCTGGGTGACCAGCGAGTAGGGGCCGTTGGAGCGGGCGTGCATTTTGTCATCGACCAGATGGTGAAGCTTGAGATAATACATGTAGCCGACGGTGACTTTGTTGTCAAAGGGTTCGCCGGTGCGCCCGTCATAGAGCTGAATCTTGCCGTCGCCGGGCAGACCCGCTCTTTTGAGCAATTCTTCGATATCCTTTTCGCCGGCGGGGTCAAAGACCGGTGTGGCAATGTGCCAGCCCAGCTCTTTGAGGGCCAGACCCAAATGCACTTCGAGGACCTGCCCGATGTTCATACGGGAGGGAACCCCCAAAGGATTGAGGACGATGTCGAGGGGCGTGCCGTCGGGGAGGAAAGGCATGTCCTCCTGGGGCAGGATGCGGGAGATAACCCCTTTGTTGCCGTGACGGCCGGCCATTTTGTCACCGACGGAAATTTTGCGTTTGGTGGCGACATAGACGCGCACCATGGTGTTGACGCCGGGTTTTAAATCCTCGTCCTTGTTGGCCCGGGAGAAGACCTTGACGTCGACGACAATTCCCTCTTCCCCGTGGGGCATGCGCAGGGAGGTATCGCGGACTTCTCTGGCCTTTTCACCGAAGATGGCCCGGAGCAGTTTTTCCTCGGGACTTAAGTCTGTTTCACCCTTGGGCGAGACCTTCCCGACCAGAATGTCTTCGGATTTGACTTCGGCGCCGACATAGATAATCCCGTCTTCATCAAGGTTTTTGATGGCGTCTTCCCCGATGTTGGGAATGTCCCGGGTGATCTCTTCGGGACCGAGTTTGGTCTCTCTGGCTTCGCATTCGTGTTCCTGAATGTGAATGGAGGTGTATTTGTCTTCCTTCAGAAGATTTTCGTTTAGGAGGACGGCGTCTTCGTAGTTGTAACCTTCCCAGGTCATAAACCCGATCAAGGCGTTGCGGCCGAGGGCCAGCTCACCCATTTCGGTGGCGGGACCGTCGGCGATAATTTCCTCGCTGTCGATGTGCTGTCCTTTGCTCACTAGGGGTTTTTGGTTGTAGCAGTTGCCCTGGTTGGTGCGTTTGTATTTGAGCAGGTTGTAGATGTCCAGGGTGCCTTCGTCTTCGTCGGGGCGGATGCGGATGGTGTCCGCCGAAACATAGACCACGGTGCCCGAGCGCTTGGCAATGACGCAGACGCCGGAGTCGCGGGCGGCTTTGGCTTCCATGCCGGTGCCGACCACCGGAGCCTTGGGGATGAGCAGCGGCACGGCTTGACGCTGCATGTTGGCGCCCATGAGGGCCCGGTTGGCGTCGTCGTTTTCCAGGAAGGGAATCAGGGCCGAGCCGACGGAGACAACCTGAAGCGGCGAGATGTCCATGAAGTCCACTTCGTCGGGATCCGCCATGACAAAATCACGCTTGAGCCCTTTACGGCAGGTGATGTGGCGATTGGTGAAGCGTCCGTTTTCATCCAGGGGCTCATTGGCCTGGGCAATGGTATATTCCCCTTCTTCCTCGGCGTCGAGGTATTTGACTTCGTCCGTCGCCACGCCGTTGACCACTTTGCGGTAGGGGGATTCAATAAAGCCGTATTCGTTGACTCTGGCATAGGTGGCCAGAGAACCAATGAGGCCGATGTTGGGACCTTCGGGAGTCTCGATCGGGCACATGCGGCCGTAATGGCTGTGGTGTACGTCGCGAACTTCAAAACCGGCGCGCTCACGGGAGAGACCGCCGGGACCCAAAGCCGACAGACGACGCTTGTGGCCGAGGTCGGACAGCGGGTTGTTCTGGTCCATAAACTGGGAAAGCTGAGAGCTTCCGAAAAACTCTTTGAGCGCCGCGTTGACTGAACGGGTGTTGATGAGGTTTTGGGGCGTAAGGATTTCGTCGTCCTGGGCGCTCATCCGTTCGCGGACCATCCGTTCCATCCGGGTGATGCCGATGCGGAATTGATTTTGAAGAAGCTCGCCGACGCTGCGCAGACGGCGGTTGCCCAAATGGTCGATGTCGTCATCGCGGCCGATGCCGTATTCGAGACCGAGGAAATAGGAGACGCTGGCGAAGAAATCGCTGGTCAAAATGTGCTTGGGCATCAGCATGTCCATGCCGTATTTGATGGCGTCGTGTTTGTCCTCATCGGTGAGGGTGTCGTCTTCCAAAATGGCATCGAGAGACGGTTTGTAGACCAGTTCTTTGATCTCGATATCACTGATATCAAAGGGAATGTCCTGGGCGTGGATATCGACAAAACCGTTGCCGATGACTCGGCACACCGCCTCTTCCCCATTGTAGGTGCAGGCGATATCGACGCTTTCCACGCCGGCGTTTTGCACGGCCCAGGCTGTTTCTCTGTCAAACTTCTGTCCAGGTTCTGCCAGAATTTCGCCGGTTTCGGGATGGGTCACGGTTTCGGCGGAAATCTGTCCGTTGATGCGGTTGGCCAGGGACAGTTTTTTGTTGTATTTATAACGGCCGACCCGAGCGAGGTCGTAGCGCCGTTCGTCGAAAAACATGGTGTTGAGCAGGGAGCGGGCGCTGTCTTCCGTCGGCGGTTCACCGGGACGCAGACGTTTGTGAATGTCGATGAGACCGTCCCGTTCATCGACAGCGATGTCGGCAAAGCCCGTTTCCTCATTGCCGATATCATAGCCTCTGGCTTCCAGATCCTTGCGTTTGTTTTCGATGTCTTTTCTCAAGGTTTCCACCAGGCGGGGATCCTCGCCGAAAGTGTCGAGAATGGCGTCGTCGGTGCCCAGACCGAAGGCGCGGATCAGCGAGGTCAGGGGGAGCTTTCTGTTTCGGTCGATTTTGACGTGGAGCAAATCGTTGGAGTCGGATTCGTATTCAAGCCAGGCGCCGCGGTTGGGGATGATGGTGGACGCGTAGAGCTTTTTACCGGTTTTGTCCCGGGAGATGGTGTAATAGCATCCCGGGGAGCGGACGAGCTGACTGACGATGACCCGTTCGGCGCCGTTGACGATGAAGGTGCCGGTTTCGGTCATTTTGTGCATATCGGCCATATAGACCATCTGTTCTTTGACTTCGCCCTTTTCTTTGTTGGTCAGGCGGACGCGCACTTTCAGCGGTTGATAATAGGTCTGACTGCGTTCCTTACATTCCTCGATGGTATATTTGGGTTCGCCTTCGAGGGAATAGTCGATGAATTCCAGCACGAGGTTGCCGGTGTAGTCGGTGATTTCGTGCAGGTCCTCAAAGACCTCCCGAAGCCCTTTGTTTATAAACCAGTTGTAGGAATCCAGCTGGACCTTGAGCAGATTGGGCATTTCCAAAACCTCTTTGATTTTGGAAAAGCTCTGTCTGGTTCTCAGGCCGCTTTTCACGGGATGAACTTGTACCATTTCGGTTTCTCCTTTACGTTGTGATCCATTGTTTTCGGACGCGGCGCCGCCGCTTCCCCACCTAATTTCGGACATGAAAAAAGAAAGGTCTCGATGCGAGATTTGACCTTTGATCAGTCAAAAAGAACCCATCCGGCACCGTGAAAAAAATGCCTTCAAAACGCCTTTGATCAGCGTTTTCGCGTCCCATCCAAACCTTTTCTTTTAAACATTTGTTTTGCTGTCACGCAATTTTTTTAATCTTTTTTTGAATTTTTCCGCGATTTTTTTGAATTTTTCATCAAAAAAACAAAAAAACTCGTTGTAATTTGATATTATAACAAGTTTTTTTTGCCGTGGCAAGCACGATTTAAGTTTTTTTTAATTTTTCGCGGAGCAAATCACAGGCTCTCGCCCGCCGTGAATTGTAATAATGGTGATGACATGGCTTGCTGCAGAAGGTCATCCCCTCACAAACGGCGGTTGACTGTTATTAATATTTCCCAATCATTTGCTCCCGGCGATCCCACAGGGGTTTTAAGGCGCGGCGCAAATCCCGATAGAGCAGGAAATTGTCTTCGTAGGCCGCCGCGGGTTTGGCCTGATACACATGGGCCACCTTGCAGCAGTGATGCACGGCGTCCTCGGTGTCGTGATAGACCCCCACCGCAAGCCCCGCCGCCATCGCGGCGCCTCGGGCGGCAAAGGCTCTGCCCCGGCACACCACCGTGTCCACGCCGAGACAATCGGCGATGATCCGCGGGAACACCCCGTCGGTGGTCTCGCCGCAGCTCATCAGCACCCGTTTGGCCACGCCGTGATCGGCCATCGCGTCTCTGAGGGAATAGGCGCAAGCCTCATAGACCGCCCGGAGCATTTGCGCCGTGTCCGTCTCTTCGGTCATGCCGAAAAAGGCGCCGGTGGCATTTCGGGTGATGCCGAGCTCCCGTTCGCGGCCCGCGCACAGATAGGGCAAAAAGACCAGCCCGCCGCAACCCCGAGGCGTGCTTTCGATCATGCTGTCAACCCTAAGATAATCCCCTTTGAGACCGAAGGTTTCAAGGGCCCAGTCGATGTTGCGCTGCATGTCGATGGTGGAGATGAGCTCCATTCCCACATCCCGGCCGATGTATGTTTCAAAGGGCTGCCAGTTTTTGGCGGGATCACATTGTCCGGCGTCTCGAACCACACCAGCAATGCTGATGTCCCCGGTGATCAGCGCCATGTCGCCGTTTTTAGCGGCGCCGGCGCCGAAAGCCGCCGCGGCGTAGGCTCCCGCCCCCGCCGCCACCGGTGTGCCGGCTTTAAGTCCGGTCAAGGCCGCCGCTTCGGGACTCACCCGCCCCGCCACGGCATCCGAGGGCAACACCCCGGGGAGCTTGTCGGCGATTTCGCCGAGGCCGAGCACGGTGAGCATCCGTCCCGGAATGCGCCCGTCGGGGTATTCGAGCATGGTGGACACCCCATCGGTGAAATCCGTCACCAGTCTGCCGGTGAGTTTATAGCGCAGCCAGTCCTTGGCCAGCATGATCCCGGCGATTTTGTTGTATTCCTTCAAGCGGTTTTTCTTCAGCCATTTGAGCAGCATCATCGGGCTGCCTTCGGTGACGGGAATGCCGATGGCCCGGTGGATGAGCTTGCCCATCCCCGGCGTGCGGTTGAGCACCGCCGCCGTTTCCATGACCGCCCGTCTGTCCGAACCCAAAATGGCGCTGCCCACCGGCTCCCCGGTGTCGTCCACCGCCCAAAGACCGTCGCTTTGACCGGTGACCCCGATGCCGAGTATATCTTCCGCCGAAACATCCCCTTTGCTCACCAGCAGATTGAGCGCGGAGACCGCCGCTTCCCAATAGGCATTCATATCCGTTTCGCAGGCCGTGCCGTCGGTGGTGACTTCCACGTCCACGCTGACGCCGTCAACTTCTTTGCCCGACAGGTCAAAGAGCACCGCGCGCACATCTTTCACGCCGCCGTCGATTCCGAGTAAATAGTTCATTTTGTTTCCTCTGTGATCAATTTCGTTTTTCCGTGCAATCCGTCTTCCTTATTTTAGCCGGACATTCCACAGCTGCGGTATGCCCGCCGGGATCCGTTGATCCCGCTTAATTTTATTTATTATAACATAAAACGGCAAAGATGATAACCATGAGTTGACACTTCCGGTTAGGCGCTCTGCTCTTGCGTTTTTGGGAAAGCCTTGTTACAATGCAATCACGAAAAACCCCATTCAAATTACACCGCCGAATCCGGCACAAGGAGAATCACATGCAACTCTATTCCTGGAATGTCAACGGCCTTCGCGCCGCCGAAAAAAAAGGCTTTCTCGATTTTGTGGCATCCGTAGGACCCGATGTCCTCGGCGTGCAGGAAATTAAATCAACGGAAGATCAGCTTTCCGAAGCGCTGACGTGTGTGGACGGCTACAAGGCCTTTTTCCATCCCGCCGAACGCAAGGGCTACAGCGGCACCGCCGTCTATTACAAACGCGAACCTTTGGACATCACGACGGGCCTGTCCGACGACGCCTTCAATCACGAAGGGCGCACCATCGTCATGACCTATCCCGAATTTACGCTTTATAATATCTATTTTCCCAACGGCGGCATGAGCGACGAGCGCCTCGCCTTCAAAATGGCCTTTTACGATTGCTTTCAAAAAGACGTGAACGCCCTGGTGGCCGAAGGCAAAAAAGTCATCGTCTGCGGCGACGTCAACACTGCCCACACTGAGATGGACCTCAAAAACCCCAAGAGCAACGCCAAACGCTCGGGCTTTCTGCCCATCGAGCGGCAATGGGTGAGCGATTTTCTGGCCGACGGCTGGATTGACACCTATCGCTATTTTTATCCCGACACCGTGGCCTACAGCTGGTGGAGCTACCGCTTTAACGCGAGGAAAAACAACGCCGGCTGGCGCATTGATTATTTTTTCGCCTCCGAAAACGCGAAAGACCTTCTGGCGGACGCCGCCATCCACGGCGATGTCATGGGCTCGGACCATTGCCCCGTATCGCTGACTTTAAATCTTAAGCATTAACAACAAATCAAAATGATGATTAAAGGGAATCCGCCGCCGGCGGATTCTCTGCTTTCTATCCTGATACCGCGGCCTACAGCCGGCAGCGCTGCCGCTTTAACGCGAGGAAGATTGGCGCTGGCTGGCGCACCTTCTATTTTTTCGCCTCCGAAAACGCCAAAGACCTTCTGGCGGACGCCGCCATCCACGGCGATGTCATGGGCTCGGACCACTGCCCCGTGTCGCTGACTTTAAATCTTAAGCATTAACAACAAATTATCATGATGAAAAAGAGAATCCGCCTTTCGGCGGATTCTCTTTTGTCTCAATATGTTTCAACAAAGGGTTGAACCATTGTCGAATCCGGTGTGATGCTCGGCGCCGCGCCGCCTTTATCCACCAGCATGATCTGCATGGCTTCTAGGCGATAGCCAAAGCCTGCTGTGCCGGATGCTTCCCCGTTTTTTGCCCATCCGAGCCAACCGAAGTTCTGCGCGTGCACACGGTAATACACATCATAATTTTCGGCCATCTCGCCGGTCAAGCGCACCCGCATCGCTTCCAACCGAAGACTTTTGCCGCTGGTTCCGCTCATATCATCATTCTTTTTCCATTGTTTTTCCCAACCGATATTTTGAATGTGAGTACAGTATTCAATATCACCTTTAAATCTTGGGTTATTGAGATAAATCTTCATCCCTTCCAGACGATATGCGAGGCCGCTAGTACCGGCGACACCGCCATCCATTGTATAATTCTGCCAGCCCACGTTTTCCACATGGGTTTGATAAGCGACGAGGCAATTCGCGCTGACGTCATCTTTGTATTTGTATTTTTCCACAGAAGCTTTATTGGTTACCGAATCCGGCGCGACTTCCGGCGCCGCGCCGCCTTTGTCCACCAGCATGATCTGCATGGCTTCCAGGCGATAGCCAAAGCCTGATGTGCCGGAGGTTTCCCCGTTTTTCGCCCAGCCGAGCCAACCGAAATTTTGCGCGTGCACACGATAGTACACATCGTAATTTTCAGCCATCTCGCCGGTCAGGCGCACCTGCATGGCTTCCAGACGCAGCGCTCGCTTGCTGGTGCCGCTCATGGCGTCATTCTTTTTCCAGTCGCTTTCCCAACCGATGTTTTGGATGTGGGTGCGGTATTCAATGTCGCCAGTGTATTTTTGATGCTGCAGGTTGATGTTTATCGCTTCCAGACGATAACCGAGACCATTGGTTCCGGCCATGGTGCCATCCGTCAAATAAGGCTGCCACCCAATATTTTGCACATGGGCCCGGTAGGCCACGGATTGCTTCGCGGCTCCTCCTTTGATTGTAAAGCTGCCGAGCTCAAGGGCTTTCGCGGCGGCGTAAGTGTTGGTTTCTTTGGTGTCAATTTTCACGGTATAGATGCCGGGTTCCATGGGGTCGCCGGATATTTCCTTGCCGTTCAGATAGTAATGAACCCTGTCCGCTTCACCGGCGCCTTCGGCGGGGGTGATGGTCGGTTTTTGCGCTTTGCCGGTGTATGCCGCTTCGATTGGCGCCATGGTGTAGAGGTCTTTGGTGGGTTTGCCTTTGGTGATTTCAAAGGTGCCGATCTCAAGGCCCTTCACGGCGGCGTAGTCATCGCTTTCGGCGGTATCAATGGTGACGGTGTATATGCCGACGTCAATGGGTTTTCCCGCAAGTTCGGTGACAGAACCGTCTTTGACATAGTGAACCGCGTCCACATCACCGGCACTTTTCGCGGGGGTGATGACCGGCGCTTGTTCAGCTCCGGTATACTCCGCTTTGACGGGCTCCATTTTGTAGAGCGCCGCCGTGGGTTCGGTTTTGGTGATATGAAAATCGCCGACCACGACATAATCATCCGTTGCCTTGACGTTGGCGTCGGAGTCGGTTCTTCCGGCAATCGGCCCGGTTTTCACGGCAACTTTATAATGTCCGATATTGCGCGGATCAACCTCAATTTTTCTTTGGGGATAAAACGCCGCGTCATAAAATTTGACGTCTTTGATTTCTCCGGCTCCGGTGACGCCGTCGGCAAAACGCACATCAGGTTTTTGGTTTTTGCCGTTATACACAGCGCTTTGGGGATTGATGGAGAAAAAGGCCGACCGTTGTTTGTCGGTCATGTCGTCTTGCGTCAAATTCACTCGATCGATGGTCAAAACGCCTACCGGCGCGTCTTTTCGCTCACTGTATTTTTCGCCGGCGGCAACGTCGCACCAGACGTAGTATTTCCCGACATTCACGGGCGCTTTCGCCGTTGCCGTCTTGATATCCGGCACGGCATCGCCTATGTACGACGCGAAGCGGTAATTGGACAACTTGCCGGCGCCGACCGCCGTGGCTTTGGCGGTTGCCTCTACAGGTTTTCCGGTGTAAGGCACGCTGAGCCTTTTCACATCTTGGGGGATGTCAAACACGACTTGATGATCCTCAAGGGGCAGGGTGATTTTGTAGCCCGCGCCGCTTCCGGTGATGCCGAGCATATAATCTCTATTTTCTTGTTCTACGTAAACCACCATCGGCGAGAAAACCGGTTGAGTTAACCGAGTCCCCCCCTCATCAGTATTAATCAAAGTACCATGTCTGAAAGATAAGGCGGCGGGGGTATGTGTCACCGGGTCATATGGCGTCACCGTGACATCGGTGATTGATGTCGCGTAAAACATCACATTGGCGGGTTGGATGACCACACCGGCTGAAGCCAATTCTCGAATTGTTTTAGCGTTTTTCAGCTCATTGGGTCTTTTGAAATTCTTACCTTCGGCAAGGGTGATGGTGTAGATTGGGTTCTTGGTGAAGGTGACACCGCCATCCTCGGAGATCAACGTGTCTCCATCCAGACTGCCGCCTTTTTCCCTGATCACCGCGATATAGGTCAAGGGATCATTTAACATGCCGGTTTTTCCGAACGTCACTTTCACCATGTAGCTTTGCCCTATTGTTAAGTCATCTTTGGGAATGGTGTAGGCGGCAGCGTTCGCGCCTTCGATTGGCTCCCAACCTTCAGGCCCGGAACCCGGTCGATACCAAGTGTAACCCGTGGGGGAAAGCCCCGTCGTTTCGGCGGTCAAGGTCAGGGGTTTTCCAAAATCCGCCTCGGGAATGTTGATGCTGCCTTGCAGGAGAAAGTGTTGCTGATCCGCGGCAGGCGGATGGGTGTAGGTGACCGCTTCGCCGGCCGCTTCTTTGATTTTCAACGTCGGAGGGGTGTCGACGGTGATGCGGATGGGGCTTGCCAATGTCGCTTCAAGGCCATTTTGGTCGAAGACCACGCAGTTGTATTCGCCGGCATCGGCTCCCGTGAAAGCTTCATCTTTCGGTTTGATGGTATAGGTAATGGTTCCGGAAGCGCTGCTGCCGGCGGCGCCGGGTCCGATGAGGGCTTTGCCGTTTTTCATCCATTGATAGCTGTAGCCCTTTGTCGGGTCTTTGGTTCCGCCGGAAGCCTGCACCGTCAAAACAATGTCATTCTTGCTGTCTTCATGCCCCGCGTAATAGGTGGTGTCTTTGTTCGCGGTGGTGAGGGTGATGCTTGCCGCGTCCGACGCGTCCAATCGGACGTCGTGTTTCGCCGTGCCGTTTTCAGCAGTGTAGGCCGCGACAATTTTTTTGCCGTTCACCGTGACCACGCAGCGGACATATTTGCCGATCATCGTGTCGGTCAAAGCCGCGCCGAGGGTTGTGCCTGTGTGACCGTTCATGTTTTCCCATTGTGTGGTGTCGTCGGGATTGGCGGATGTTGCGGGCTTCCCTGCCGTTTTGGTGATCTGCCACTGAAAGCTCACATTTTCGCCATTCGCCGGCGCCACCCCGACGACATTAAGATTGATGGCTTGCCCGACGCGCACAGCGACCGCGCCGCCTGCGATATTGCCGGTAAGCACCGCGGTGGGCATCACCGAAAAGCCAACAGGCACTCTGATGGTTTGATCGCCTCGCCCGTTTCCGGATGTTTTATCAACTTTGACCAGCAGGTTATGGGTACCGGCGGCCTTTTGCGCGTCGGTGATGTTTTCAATGGTCACCGACACGGTTTGGGCGGTGCGTGTCACACCGGTGATGGTGCCTTCGGGCGCTATCTTGATTTGATCAGCACCAAAGGCGGCACCATCTCCCGTTGTCGGATCTGTCACCGATACCGAATATTCGTCGCTTGCCGCGCCGGACGCGTCGGTGATGTCAAAGGTAAAGGTCGGGCCGGTCGGTGTTTCCCCGTCATAAATGGTCGGCGCCGCCGGCGTGACATTGCGGACGGCAAAGGTCATCGCCGCAGAGGCGGGAAACGCGAAGACCATCATGGTTAAGACTATGAGCAAGGCTGACAAACCTTTCGCTATTGTTTTCATGTTCAATCCTTTCCTATCTTTGCAATTGTGAGAATTTGATCGTCCTCCGGGAATAACCCATCTCATTTTCATTTGATTTTCAAACAATTCGGCGCTTTCCTTGTTTGGTCAAAGGAGGAGAGGCGCCATCTCCCATCAAGGACAGGACGCGGCGGCAGGCTGTTCGATTGCCTTTTTGCTGTTTCATCGATTAGCCAAAAACCCGCCTTTCGGCGGATTTTTTGGTTGCCTTATGAGGTTTTGCTGACGGTTTATTTGGCTTTCGGCCCATCATGGGTGTAATCCAATATGCCGACTTTGACGCGCTGTTTCAGCGTCAAATCCTTCTCCACCGTGTCGATCATTTTTTTGGCAAAGGGACAGGCGTAGCCGATGGGCGTCCCCTTGGTGATGCACGACGCGAAGGCGATGGTGTCGGCGCCGCGGTTCACCATTTCCCGCGCCCGGGCCACGGCCCGTTTGCCCGGACAGCCGCCGCAATTGATGAAGCCGATGATCTCGATGTCTTCCTCAACACCGGCAAAGGCCCCTTCTTTTTTGGCGACGGTTTTGAAATCCCGCGTGCCGGGACAATAATCCTCGGTTTGCATACAGCGAATAATGCCTACTTTCATATTTCCTTCCTCCATCTCTCTTTTTCGATTATTATAGCAGGATTTTCGCGGGTTTTCAATCATAGTTTTTTTGCTGTTCTCTTGTCGGTTTTTGGTTGATGGACATTGTGGGGCTTTATCACGCTTCGCGTGAACCCTACCACTTATGACAAATCAAGGGGCGGAGGGGTTCTGCCCAAAAAAGATAACGGAGAATGTCACATAACGAAAGGTGTTCGCGAGAGAACCCCCCTCCACCCGCTACGCTCGATAAGTTCGCGTTGCTAAATAAAAATTTAGACACTCACTTAATCGAGGGGGGCCTTTTTGTACTCAGTCATCATCTCACTTCCAATAACGCTTGAGTGCCTCATAAAAATTTTCTCTTGTTCCGGCCAAAATGACGACCACCACTTCCGTATCGCCTGCTTCATTCTCGATATACTCAACAGTATACGCCAACTCATAATTAATCTTGCGATAATAGATATCATAGCCTTTCAACCCTGCCAAATCGCCGTGTTTATCTTCTCCGACGGATGGATCGGCCAAAATTTCATCGATTGCCTGTTGATACAGCTTTTTCAGTTCTTTATCTTTGATTTTCTTAATAAAGCGTCTCGCCGGGGGCAGCACTCTGAGTTCAGCCATCCCTATTCCTCCGAATCAAAGATGTCATCATATCCGGCATATTCCCCGTTTCCGTTTGCCGCGTCGCGCGCTTGCTCCAAAAGGCTTTCGACTGCCGGTCTGATCTCGGCCTGACGTCTTTTGAAATTAATTAATAATTCTTGACCGGCATAACCCTCCGCGATCAAATCCGCCAATATGTTCTCCGCGAATTCACCGCCGGACATCCGCGTCATCGGTTCGATGATGAGCATGCCATCTGTCATGGTGCAGATCGCGTCTCGTTCAAAGCCCAATTCGGCATAAAATTTTTGCGGAATGGTTATTTGCCGTTTGGCGGATATGCTCACGCGTTTTTGTTCAAGCGTTTTGAATGTTGATGGTCTCATCATCGTTCCCCCTTAGAATCATTTTTCTTTGTTTCTTGGTTTCTTTGTTTTTAGTATAGTTTATTTTTCGTCTTTTGGCAAGCGCCTTAGGGCGAAAATATGTCACTATCGCACCGGCCCCCCTCGATCCCTCGATGAGGGGGGCCTTTTTGCCCGGAAGCGACAGCTGAGAACATAGCCTCCCCTGAATCAGGGGAGGTGGCTGTTCACCGTAGGTGAACAGTCGGAGGGGTTCTGCCATTAACAGCTATCGGAGAATGACGCCTAACGGTACGGTTCCGCAAGAGAACCCCCCAGACCGGCTACGCCGGCCAGCCCCCCTAACTTAGGGGGGCCTTTTTGCCCGGAAAAGCCGGCGGAGAATGTCTCATAGCGTAAGGTTATTTCAAGAGAACCCCCCTCCACCCGCTACGCTCGATAAGTTCGCATTTGCCAAATTAAAAATTTGGATGCTCACTTAAGTCCGGCGAAGCCGGACAGCTCCCTCTCCCAAGGAGGGAGCCTTTTTGTGCTCAGCCACCTTTTCAAATTTGAAACTCGGCTCGGCCGAGTTTCTTCCAGAATCATTAATCATTCATCATTCATCATTAATCATTAATCCAACTCTCAGCCCCCTTCCGGCATCAAAAAGAAAAAAACGCGATAAGCGTCGAATTGCTTCATGCTTCGCATTCTCGCAATTCTACGAGCATTCGCACCCGCGCTTTTGCGCAATGTGCTCATGTCCGTTATCCTTGCCTAATGTCCGGCTGTGCTTTTGTGCAAGCACAACGCACAACCGGCCGCTCGGCAAGGGCTTATCACGCAAAAGAGCCCTTTCGGGCTCTTTTGAATCAAAACTTATTTGGCGTAAGCGAAACGCAGCGCTTCCAGACGGAGGCCTCTGCCGCGGGTTCCCGCGAAGGTGCCGTTATTCACGAAAGCGTGCCATCCGTCGTTTTCCACATGGACGCAGTATTTGAGCTGCGACATGGTGGTGCCAGAGGCGTCTTTGAGGTTGATCTGCATGGCTTCCATCCGCAGGCCTCTGCCGGTGGAGCCGAAGCGATAGACCGTGTAGCCCGCGGGCACACCGGCGGGATAATCCGCTTCGTTGCCTTTCAAGACGACGCATTTGGTGTCATCGAGATTTTGGATGTGGGCAAATCCTTCGACGCTGTAGCCGGCAGGCACCGCGATATCGATGGCTTCCACGCGGAGGGCGCGGCCTTCGGTTCCAACAGTTTTTTCCGTGCCGGGTTCCAGTTCGGTCATGGTTTTGTCCCAACCGAGGTTTTCCACATGGGCGCGGAGGAAGATGCCTTGATCGATGATTTCATAGTCACCGACTTCCAGACCTTTCACCGCTTTGAAGGAATCGCTGGCTTTGGCGTCGACAGTGACGGTGTAGACACCGATGGCGACGGGACCTTCGTCGGATTCTTTGACTTTGGTGGTTTTTCTGGTGTAGTGGATGGCTTCCACTTCGCCGGCGCCGTTATCCCCGGCGGCAACCACTTTGGTGGGGTTGGCTTTGCCGGTGTAGGGATTGGTGGCGGGATCGAGTTTGTAGAGGTTCATCGCTTTGGTGGGTGTGCCTTGGGTGATTTCGAAGGTACCCATGGCGATGTCTTTGCCCGCTTCGTAATAGTCGGTGGCGGCGGTGTCGATTCTCACGGTGTATTTTCCGGCTTTGACCGGTTGACCGGAGACGGCTTTGCCGGCGGCGTCATAGTATTTGACCGTCGGGGCGCCGGCGACTTTGGGATCATCGGCGGTCACGGTGACGCCTTGGCCTTTGCCGTTAGCGGTGACGGAGGAACCGGATTTGGGATCCATGGTGTACATGGACGCCGTCGGGGTCGCGCCTTTGATGGTGAAGGTGCCGATTTCGAGGTCTTTGGCCGCTTTGTAGGTGTCGTTTTCCTCGGTGTCGATTTTGACGGTGTATTCACCGGCTTTGGTCGGGCTGCCGCTGACCTTGGTGCCGTTTTTGTCATAGTAGTTGGTGGCGGTGACTTTGCCAGCAACGGCAGTCTTGGCTGTGACGGTGGTGGTGTGTTCCTTGCCGTCGGCGGTTGCCGAGGTCGGGCTCATTTGATAGAGATCCTTGGTGGGATCAAGTTTGGTTTCCGGCACGGGATCCTTGTCGGTGATTTCGAAGGTACCGATTTTTGTAGATGTACTGAAAGTGGCGACATTTTCGCATTTGTTTTTATCGCCGTCATCGGCGGTTTTGATATAAATGTCGTATGTTCCCACATCCACCGGGATGGTTTCCTTGCCACCTTGTTTATACTTGATTTCGGTGATTTTACCGGTTTTGGTCAGGCCGGATTTAAATGCCACATCAGCGTCGAGCTTGTTGCCGGTTTTTTTCTTGGATTTGGTCCAGGTGAAATATATTTCAGAGTCTTTTTCTTCTGCCACGGTGCCATTATCGAGACCCATTGTCGCGCTTGAGGCAGGGTTGATTTTATATTCCTTCGGTCCGAGCCCTGTTGCGCCGTCGGGATAAGCCTTTGAGGTATTCTTGGTTATATTAGCCCAGACATAATAGGTGCCGGCATTGGTGGGCGCGGTAGTAGACGCTGCGGCATATTGGAGCGCCTTGATTTCATCGCTATTTTTGCCAGTATTGTCATTTGCGATTTTCTCATACGTGTCTTTATCCAAATATTTCACGGTGACTGTGCCGAGATCGATGGTCGCATCCGGACTGCCGACAATTTCCGCGGGAATCGGCTTGCCGTAATAGACGTTTGTTCTGTTGTCCGAGCCAGGTGTTTTAATCGCGATATCATTTACGTCAACGGCATCTGTAATCTGATAGCCATAGGCGGAGCTGACGGGGAAGGTGACAGCGGCTGTACCGTCTTGGATGTTTGCCTGCGGTACGGTGACTTTCAAATCGCCGACAAAGGGATACTTCGTCGCGGGTCCTGTAAACTTAAATGTCAACGCGTTATTCAACACTTCCACTTTTGTGACCTTGGCTGTCAATCCGTCGGGTTTGTCCGTAATCCAATCCGAGATATCATTATCAATAGCAACATTTTTAAATTTCATACCACTTGGCAGGTTTAACGTATATTCGGGGCTGACGGTTTTGGTTGTGTCGGCGCCGTTGCCGGCTTGTTTATAGATGCCGCCGTCGGTGGCAGTAATGGAGCCGCCGACAATTTTCACCTTGAGGGTATAGGTCGCTTCTTTGCCAGATCCGCTCAATTCATAGGAGGGATAGCCCATTGTTACTGTGTAATCGCCGGCTGTTACCGGACCGTCAATGGTGGCACTGGTTTTATTATCAAATTGAGTTTTCCCTGCGAGACTTCCTCCTGCCCATTTGATGGTGCTTCCGCCCAAATCGCCGGTGATATTTAAGTTAAGGGTCAATCCTTTGGCCGCCTGGTCGGAGGTGAGGGTCACTTCACCGTTTCCGGGTACCGGAGTTGCTGTTTCATCCCATGTAGCCTCAGTGTTCACGGTGTTGGTGCCGCTACTCGGCGTGATGGAAAATTCCGGCGCCGCCACAACATCCAAATGGGTGTTTTTGGAAGTGGCTTTAATGTCTTTATTTTGGCTGTCAGTCACGACGCAAGTGTAGTTGCCGGCATCGGCCGGTTTGACGTGAGCGATTGTATATTGGTCAGTATTACAGCCGGTTTCTGTGAGATTGGCGGCGCCTTTTTTCCATTGGTAGGTATAAGTCGGAGAAGGGCCGGTGCCGCCTGTCGCTGCAATTTTTGGTGTTTGGAATTGCTGCCCAACCATTTTCTTCACGGTGCTTTCCGCCGCGGGGTTCGTGATGGTGATGGTATTTTGGGATGAAGGTTGAAGTTTTACAGCGAGTTGAGATGTAATTCCACCATTGCTGGCTTGAATCGGAGCGACAATCTGGTTGCCGTCGCCGTCTTTGATGATGCAGCGGATGTAGTGATTGTCATCACCGTATTTCATGGTGTATTTGGCCACTGTATTCTGATTGCCGGTGGCAAATGTTTGCCAAGCGTTATTGTCGATGACTTGAGGAGAAGCCGCGCCGGTTTCTACCGAACGTTGCCATTCATAGGTGTAGCCGTTATAGCCGCCGCTGGCGAAAGCGGAAAGGGGTATTTCCTGACCGATTTCTCCTTTTAAGACGTAGGTTGTACCGTCTTCGTCTAGTTCGGTATACGCTGTTTGATAACCGGAGAGGGCTTCACGCACCTCAACGTTGACTCTTGCGGTCAAATCGGTTGCTTGGCCGTTTTTCGGAGTTACGGTGATTTTAAAAGTGTGTGTCCCGATGACTGTTAGTGTCCCATTATTAATTGGATCACTTTCAATCTCAATGGAGTTTGTTGTGGGCATAGTGTCGACCGAATAATTATTCACAGTAACAGCGTTCATCGTAGGAGCAACCTGGGGAGTAGTAGCAGTAGCTGCTTTTCCTGTTACGGCTTCTGTGATATCCGTAATCTTGATGTTATACGAAAGATTGTCAGAAGTGTTTTTGCTGAAGGTCACATTAAACTTGATCTTACCTCCGATATAGGCTCTGGGTTTTGTCGCGCTAAACCCGGTCACATTTATACCGTTAGGCTCATCATCCTGCGCTTCAACGGCAACATCTTGGTTCGCGGGTTCGGCTGTTTGTTCGTCCTGCGCGAAGGCCGGCACGGCGGTGACGACCATCATCAAGGCGATCAACAAGCCGATCAACCATGTTGTTTTCGCTTTCATGTTTATCCTTTCTTTGTTTTAAATCTCAATTGTATTTCCGTTTGGTCTGTGGTTAAAATTTTCCTTTCTGTTCCTTTTTTTGAAATGCTCATTCCCCCTTTTGTCAGATTTTTCCGCACCATGCGGGGTTATGGCTAAATCGCTCAATAGAATACTAAAAGCCATTCAACCAAATACTATTATAAAGGATTCGCTAAGATTTCGCAAGGCAATATTCAATTTGTCACAATTTCTTAACAGAGAATGTAGAATGGGAAAAGATGATGAAATGCAATATATCCCCTTTGAATGATTGATGAATTTTAACGTCGGCGGTCAAGGCGCTTTTTGTATTTCTTTAACAATTGATTCTTTTTCTTTTCGAGAAAACGCTTTTCTTCATCAGAAAAAACATCATCGTCAATAACAGCTTGCTTAATGATTTGATAGTCTTTTTCATTGACATCTTCCCAATCCCGGCTGGCGTAAAAACTATGGAGCAGCGGGATGTCAAAAAGACGAAAGCGCAGAGATTTATATTTTCTCTCCTGAAAACGCTTCATGCGAACGTCGCGAGATTTTGTCCAAGGATCTTTTTGATCATCCTTATATTCATGGGGATTCGCCTGAACATCTCCAAAATAAGCCATTGTCCAAGAACGGTTGATCCGCGCTTTTTCAGAGTCGGGCTCCATTGCTTTCGCGTATTTAAGCGCTATTTTTTTCGGGCCGACCAAGCAAGCCGCGTAGGCGATATCCAGCAAGAGATATTTATCGGTCTCCGTTTTGTTTTTTTCTTTTAAAAAGCGAGTCACACGTGCCGGAGGATTTTTAGGATCGGTAATCCTTGAAAGCAAATAGATAATCTCATTTTTTAAAACAAAGTGCGCGTCGGCATTTTTCTTTAATTTGTTTCGCGCCGATTCTGAAAGAATTGCTTTATTCGGTGAATCCATTTGTTCGTAGGTATTGATCAAATTCGTTTGAATTTGATCAATTTCATTATTATCACAGCCGCTTATGGCACTTTTTAGAAAGTCCGTGACATCATTCCTCATAGGAATGGAAAACGTGTCAATTAAATCGACATCGCCGGCTTTGACGGCGTGAAACGCTTTATCCGCGAGAAAAAACGCGCAAAAACTTCTATGGGAAAAGCCGTTCGCGATTTTATCTCCCAAAACCGAAAAGGTCAACAACCCACTAATCGCGGTATCGCTGCTTTTGACCTTGCATTGATTGCCATAATACAGACGCTCGCTGATACCCCTGAGCGCTTTTCTGATTTCTTTCTTTTTAAGGTTACTCGTTCCGCGTTCTTTCTCTTTTTTTACCCACTGCTTAAAGAACATATTGTAAAGCGCGTAAATGGCTCGATCAGGATTGGAAAGCGCTTTTTCAATCACGCCTTCATTTTCTTTGTTATCCAACAAATAGACCAGCAAAGCTAATTGAATCGGTGATTCACAAAACTTTTTGATCGTTTGGTTATTACGTGTTAAATTCTTATAGCTTTTAAAAAGCTTTTGGTTTTTAATCGCCTTTGAATAATTCCGAACATAATCATTTGCCATCCCTTCATCCCACGAGCACAATGAAACAATTTCACCGATTAATTGTTGAAATGGCTCGTCAATCTTATAATGATAAAAATGGTCTTTTCGCCATCCTAACCAAACCTTTGTGTTTTTTAACTTATCAATCGAATAGATTAATTTTTCAAAATCATCCTTCGCGCTTTCATCTAAATACGCCTCATCAATGCCATCCAGTAAAACAATGTATTGTTGATCACTTTTTATTTTGTTTGTCAGCAGCAGCCAAACAAACTTTTGATAAGGTCGCATTTGATTCTTTGATATCGTCAAATCTTTCGCGTGAAGATATAGAAAAATTCCACTATTGTTTTTAAATAAAAACATTTGCCGAAGTAAAGTGGTTTTCCCCGAACCGGCTTCACCGGTCAAAACCATGTGCGAATCCTTGTTTTTCTTAATCAAATCATCCAGATCCCTGAATTTCTCATTTTTCTTTTCACTTTTTAAGTTTGGAAAAGCGAAAAGGTCAGGAAAAAAACCGACAATTGAGGGGCTGTTCCTTAGCCAGGGTAACATGGCCTCATTTTTCACTCGCTTTTGCTCTTTCTTAAAATCCTCTTTATCGATGACTTTTGGCAATAAAGGAAAATACGCTTCTATCTGTTTATTCACTTTTTCATAACGTACCCATTCCCCAACCCAATGATACATAATATATTGCTGAGTGTCCGTATCTCCAATAAGAAAAGATTGATCAACATGATCCCCATATTTAAGGCAACCCAAAGTTATTTCCACAACATTGTTGACTTTGCGAACCCATTCTTCATGCGCGTCGCCGCAAAGATAAAGCGTCACATTGGAATGATCTTCAAATATCTTTTCCACGGCCTGTTTTTCTTCTCTTTCAAAATAGTCCGGCGAATGATGAGCAAGCACAACAATGGGGGTGTCGGGATAATTACTCTCTACTTCATCAAGCAATTGGTCAAGATAGTCATTTCCGATGATTAAGCGTGATTCCTTACGATCCTTATCATCATTATGCATAATGGCGGTATTCAGATAAAGCAATACCGTATCGCCGACAAAACGATAAGCATGCAGCTTTTCTGTGCTGTCCCAAGGTTTGTTTTTGCCATATAATGTATCGCAAACCTTGTTGAAATAACCAAATTTCCCCAACAAGAACTCTAATTTATCATTCCCAAAGGTGCCTATGTTCGAATCATAATTTTTTCTAATCCGGTCCATTTTTTCTTTTTCGCTATCATCTCGAGAACGGTCATGATTACCCGGGATTAGATGAATATGGTTGACATCCGTGATGCCGACAGTTTTTGCGATTGTTTTAATAAACTCGACAACTTCGGTAATCTCTCCTTCGTCCTCTTTTTGTTCGGCCGCGTTTCGATAATCCCCTGTGATGATCAATTCATCGGCTTTCGCGGCGTCCCCCAACTCTTTCAAGTATTCAATCAAATTTTTCCTAATCTCTCGCGTTGTTCTTCCGTCATTGGAAGGGTTGTAATGCAAATCCGACATGTGTAAAAATCTCATTTTTTTCTCCTTGATTGATCGGAAATTGTGAAGTTGCCGCGCCTTCGGCGCACCCCAGATGAACGATTAATGATTAATGATTAACAATTAATGATTGTGGTGGAAATCCGGCCGGGCCGGATTTCTATTTTATTCTTTTGTCGGGCTTTGGGGCGTTGCCACTGTATAAAAGGATTTGATGATTCTCAGCTTTTTTTGGATGTATTGAGTATAGCGGTTAAAAGACGAATAAGCGATGCGCAGTCTTTCTGCAAACTCTCATATAACGATGCCTGCAAGTATCCGCCATCATACAGTAGAAACAGCCAATATTCTGTTTCACTCGCCTCCTTAAGGGCAATGTGCATTTTACTGATGAAATCCGAACGGCTTTGCGCGTATCGCGCCTCGTGAATGTTCGCGCCGACGCTGGTTCCGCTTCTCACGATTTGTTTTGACAGAATGTATTCTTTGTGTTCGGTGATTAAATAGCGATACAACTTCACGATGCGGCTGCCGAATGATCGACTGAGGGTTAACACTTCATTTTGGGCTTTCATCCATGCGTCCTTTCTCAATGTGATAAAATGATTCTGACACCATTTCAATTAAAAAGCAATATCGATTTTTTGAACGGCGTAATAAAACCGACAAGCCGGGCATAAAAAATCCAATTGAAACTCGGCACAGCCGAGTTTCTTCCACAATCATTCATCATTCATCATTAATCATTCATCATTAATCCCCTCCTCATTCCCCTTCCGGCATCGAAAAGCCACCAATCAAAAAAACAAGCAGTTCGTTTTTGACAAATCCGGAGGGAGCCTTTTTGCTTCGCAGTTAGCTCCTCTCAATTTGAAACTCGGCACAGCCGAGTTTCTTCCAGAATCATTAATCATTCATCATTCATCATTCATCATTAATCCCCTCCTCATCCCCCTTCCGGCATCAAAAAGAAAAAAACGCGATAAGCGTCGAATTGCTTCATGCTTCGCATTCTCGCAATTCTACGAGCATTCGCACCCGCGCTTTTGCGCTATGTGCTCATGTCCGTTATCCTTGCCTAATGTCCGGCTGTGCTTTTGTGCAAGCACAACGCACAACCGGCCGCTCGGCAAGGGCTTATCACGCAAAAGAGCCCTTTCGGGCTCTTTTGAGAATGTCGCGGATTATTCCGCGGGATTGGTGGGAGTTTCTTCAGCGGGAGTTTCCGGTTCAGCGGGAGCTTCCGGTTCGGTGGGAGCGGGAGTGCCTTCATACGCGAAGCGGAGCGCTTCGAGACGGAGACCTAACGCTCTGGTACCGGCGAAGGAACCGTTAGCCACATAACCCATCCAAGCTTTGTTTTCAACATGGACTTGGTATTTCAGACCTTCGAGGAGAGCGCCAGAGGCGTCTTTGATTTCGGTCTGGATGGCTTCGAGACGTTGACCTTTGCCTGTGGAACCGAAACGATAGACTTTGTAACCTTCCGGAACACCGGCAGGATAGTCAACCGCGTCAGCGGGAACTTCTGTGACAGTGACATCGCCTTCGTTTTGGACGTGAGCGAATCCGCCAACGGTGTAACCTTCGGGAACAACGATATCGATGGCTTCAACACGGAGAGCGGAACCGGTGGTACCGATCATGGTTTCGGAACCGGGTTTCACTTCGGTGAGTTCAGCGTCCCAACCTTTGTTCTGCACGTGACCGCGCATGTAGAGGGTGGGTTTGTTGGTTTCTTGAGAGTTGATGGTGAGGGTGCCAACTTCAAGAGGTTCTTTGGTGGCTTCGTAATTTTCGCCTTCTTCAACATCAATCTTGACGGTGTAGACACCAGCGGCTACCGGAGCGCTGCCGAGTTCTTGTTCAGAACCTTCGGGATAGTAGTGGACTGCTGCGATTTTGCCCACGCCGGCTGTATCGGTAGTGATTTCCGGAACGATGGGGTTGCCGGTGTAGTCCGCTTCAGTGGGATCCATCTTGAAGAGGTCTTTACTCAAGGGGAGTTTGGTGATTCTGAAATCGCCAATGTAAGCGGGATCGGTATCTCCAGCTTCACCTGACGGAATAACGCCAACATTTTCATTTGTTCCAACTTCTTCGGGATCCGCTTCGGTTGTCACATAGATTTGATATTTACCAACAGCGTTGGGCTGTACGGTCACTAGAACGCCGTTTTTGTCAGTTGTCTTATAAGTAACTTTTTTAATCTTACCGGCTTTGGTCATGCCGTCAGCGAATTTGACATCGGCATCCTGATCTTGGCCGTTATAGACTTTTTCTTTGGTCCAGGTGAAGAATGTTTCCGGATCTTTTTCGACAGTGTTCGTATTAGCCGGTGAGATAGTGTAAACATCGGGTACCAGAACGTTTTCGGCTTTTTCGAGTTCGTCAGAAGCGGCAACGTTGCAAACCACAATGTAGTCACCGGTATCGACCGGCACATCAGTAGTGAGTGCTGCGTAGAATGCTTTTTCAACAGCGGGGTGAGCAGTAAAACCATTGGTGTTTACCGCATATTTACCTGTAGTTCCGATTTCTGTAATGAAGGGAACAGCAGTTCCTCCATCGTTAACACCGGCTAAGGCAGTCGCTTTAGGCATATAGCGAACTTCGCTGATTTCGCCGATTTTGGCGTCGCCGGCGGCAACAACTTCGGCGGGTTGTTCTTTGGTATTATAGGGAACAGATGTTTTCTTGAGGGTCAAGTCCGAGGCTTCCGCTTTACGGACAATTTTGTAGCCCACGCCGTCGCTGACGGGGAGAACCACATCACCGGTATGGGTACCGGAACCGTCATGCTTGTCGGAAAGGAAATCCGCCGGAATTGTGACGGTCATGTTTTTGACATAGGGTTTAGACACAGTCACAGGATAGCTTGCCGGAGCAACTTTAAAGGCCAAACCTGTACGTTCACCAACTGTCGGAGCGGATGTAACTACCGCGGAGTAAGCTTTATCAACTTCAGTAGTTGTCGGCAAGTTGATTGTAAAGGCACCAGTCGTAGCTGCTGTTAAGCTTACATTTTTTGCGTAGTTTGTGTCAGCGCCTGTTTTCCAGTACACACCTTCAGGAAGGGTGACGACAAATTCAGGATCTTTATCAGCTTCGTTTTTGGTGGCGTCGTTGCCGATATAGGTGTAGACATTACCGTTTAAGGAACCATCGGTAACATAGATGTTGGTGGTGTAAACCAAAGCTTTGTCAATGGTGCCCGCTGTGCAGGGGATGTCTTTGAATTCGACAGTGGCTCTGACACCTTTGACAGCTGAGGGATTAGCGACTTCGAAAGTGGTGCTCGGACCCTGAGTTTCGCTCTTCCAGGTAGTTCCATCTGCGGTAGTTTCCCATTTGACGGATTTGACATCAGCGGGATTTTCGATATTGGCGGTTAAGGTTAAGGGTTTTTCGCCGTCATCGGTCGCGACGAAAGAAGAACCGTTACCATCAACCGGTTTTCCAAAATCAGCGCTAGTTTTATCTCCGTTGTATTCCGCTTTTTGAGCAACGACAGAGGGTTCCAGCGTCAATTTGGGCATGTCAGCCACGGTGACGTGGAAGACAGGAGAGGTAACTTTTGAGTTACGATCGTCGGTGATTTCGCAGACATAATCGCCTTCGGCTTCTTTGTCAGCGTCTCCTGTGATCACCAGGTTCGCTGTGGTTTCACCGGAAACATAAGTTTCTTGGGTGCTGTCCAGATACACGCCGTCTTTTTTCCATTTATAATTATAGGGTTCTCTGCCGGCTTTGGCTGTCACGGCCAAAGTTTTGGTTTGAGTCATGATGACGGAGACGTCTTGATCTTCAGTCGGGCTGGCGCAAACCAATTTATTGTCGGTGACATCGAGGCGCACGCAGTATGCTGTGTAAGCAGTCGTTGTGGCAGTTCCATCCACATCTGTTGTGCCCGCCGGTACATTAACGTTGGCTACAGCTTTGTTGCCATCGCTATCGGTGACAATACAGCGGACAAATTTGCCATTGTCGTCGATATCGACGGTTTTCTGCAGGGTCGCGCCGGTTTCGCCGGAAATATCTTCAAATACTTTTGAATCGAGATATGCAGCGGCGGTGACATCGGCACCAACTTTGGCAATCTGCCATTGATATTTGTAATCAGATTCGGAACCTTTTTCGGGAACCACGGAAATTTCAGCGGAGTCACCTGTGATAAGGGGACGAGCTAAAATATCATGAGTCCCAGTAGCCGCGGATTTAGCAGCTTTCAGATTTTCGATTGACAAAACAGCGCCGAGATTTTGTTTAACATCAACTACATAACCGGTGATGGTCTGGGAACCCTGACCTTCACCTTTGGTTTTGGTAATGGTGATATCAACGGGGTGTTTGTCAACCTTGGTTGTGCTGGTAGTGGGCACATCCAAATCGCCGGAGGGGCTCGGTCCCATTAATGTCATTTTTTCGAATTTGATTTTTTCATTTTCAGTTTGGGTTGCATATTTGTCTGTCACTTCGATTTCGTAGACATCATTTTGACCGACGTTATCATCGTCTTTGATGGCGATGTTGAGTTTGCCGGTGTTGCCGGTATAGACAACAAGGCCTTCATCCTTGCTCGGGGTCAGGGTGACGTCGAAGGTTGTGGTGGCGGCGAATGCCGGAACAGCCAACACCATCATCGCCAACGCGACGAGCAAGCCTAACAAAACTTTAGATTTTGCTTTCATGGATTTTCCTTTCATAAAAAATAAATTTTGAATCCTAAAAAACCGTTGGGGGACAAAATATAAAATTTTCAAACTTTCCTCGCTTTTTCTGTGGTTATTGCCTCCTTTCTCATTCCATTGAACTGTCATATCGTTCAATACAATAGTATTCTTTTGAAATAAAGAAATTTTTAGGGTAGATTCAAAAAAGTTTTAAGAATTCGCTTTTTTTGCCTCCATCGCCGGGTTTTTCATCGGTTTGGCGGTGGAAATGGCAATTTTGACGATAGATTACCACTCTTTTGAATGCTACACTATTGAATTATAAATCTTGTTTAAGAGAATGTCAAATTAAATGGGGATGTTTTTTGTGCTGAGGAAGCTGTTCGCTGTGGTTCGCTTTTCGCGAAGGGGAAGGATGGATGATGAATGATGAATGATTAATGATGAATGATGAATAATTAATAATTCTGGAAGAAATCCGGCCGAGCCGGATTTCAAATTTGAAAAGGTGGCTGAGCACATTGCCTCCCCTCCACCCACTTCGCTCGATTGCGCACACGACACGGTGATTGACGAGCGTAAGCGAAGACAGAGCCGATGTGTGTGCCATGCAAGGCTTGCCCAAGAACGCAAGCCATGGGCGAAGCGTGATTGGCTGCAAGCTACTGTAAGTTCGCATG
>JAFRBB010000042.1 GCA_017405085.1 Eubacteriaceae bacterium | reverse complement strand
TTTAGTGTAATATTGATCTGAGCCATTTGTTTTACCTCCTAGGTACCATGTTGTTTTTTGCTCATTTAACATTATACCTAAAGGCGGAGCTTTTGGCTCGTTTTTTAGTCTTCAATTTTACACCATTATACTGCCACTACCTCCAGAATAAGAGATATATTGATGATGATATAAACAACATTACTGTTCAAAAAGATGATGTCGAATATATCTTTACTTGATTTTCACGGATACTTCGTCTCAATCATGAAAAATCTATTTAAATCTCCGTATAGTGAGTTTTCCTCTAACGATAAGGTCATTATAAATGGTTTTTGAAAATATTTAAAGTGAAAAGGAATCGTTTGTCATGCCAAAGAAAGCCGTCTTTTCTGAGCTTTATATTTTCTTCTCATCCGTTTCGCATCGAAGCGCAAAAGCGCGCAGGTTTCGAAAAACCCGCGCGCTTTTGATTGATTGCCATTTTTTATTCCAGCGCTTTGAGCATCTGCGCCGCGTTGTCTTTGGGCTTCACACCTCCATAGGCTTTGGCGATGACGCCGTCCTCATCGATTAAATAGGTCGAGCGCACCATGGCCCGGGTGATTTTGCCTTCTTTGTTGCGCCTAAGCACATCATAGGCTTTGATCACCGTCAAATCCTCATCGGAAAGCAGGGTGAAAGGCAGACCGTGGGTTTGTTCAAAGGCCTTGTGCGAATCCACGCTGTCTTTGCTGATGCCGAGGACAACCGCTCCCTTCTCTCTGAATTGGGGATACATATCCCGAAAATTGCAGGCCTGATTCGTACAGCCCGCCGACATATCCTTGGGATAAAAGTATAGGATCACCTTTTGACCGCGGTAGTCGGACAAAGTGTGGGTCTTTCCGTTTTGATCCGGCAGGGAAAAATCCGGTGCCCGGGTTCCGATCTCAAGCATACCGTCACCTCCCGCTTAAGCTTTGTTAAATCTGTCCTTGGACTTTTTGCATCTGGGGCACTTCCAATCGTCGGGAAGGTCCTCAAAGGCCACGCCGTCATGCTCGGCGGGATCATAGACATAACCGCAAACGGAACAGACGTATTTGCCGCTGGCCTGCTGATTAGAAAAATCAACTTCCGCGAAGACCGTCTCCACGGGATGGTCAAGATCCATCACGCGATTCGCTTCAAGGTTTTCATAGCCCTGGGGAGCGTGAGTGCCGCAATAGACCGTCGGATGATCTTTGATGAAGGCGCGCACCCGGTCTTGGGTTTCTCTGGCCGCCGCCAAATCATCGAAAACGACGGAGAGCTTGTCTTCATACAAAGCTTCGTCCACATAAGTGATGTCGCCGTGGAGCATGTAGAACAGATCGTCTTTTTCAACGATGACGATGCTGTTGCCAACGGTGTGTCCCTTGGCCTTAATGAGATAAATGCTGTCTCCGATTTTTTGACTTTCGGGGAAATTGTAATACGGCCCGTCGGTAAAGGTCACCGGCACCAAATTGGGTTTGCCCTTCAGTTCTTCCGCGTCCATTTCCTCCGCGTTGACATAAACCTTGGCATTGGGAAAGGATGCGATTTCCCCGGAGTGATCGGAATGTCTGTGCGTCAAGAGGATTTTGGTCACTTGTTCAGGTTTGTAGCCCAGGGCGGCAAAGGCTTCCATATAGGTGCAGATGTCCTTGCCGGTAAAAGCCATGCTGGTCTCATCCGGCACTTCCTCGGGGGTGCCCGCCGGCAAACCGGTGTCCACCAGAATGACCTCATCACCGGTGTCGATGAGATAATTTTGCAGGCTTCCCCGGTAACGAATTGTTTGATCAAATTTTTCGGGTCCTTCTTCACCGCCGAAAACCATCGGCTGGGTATAGAATCCGTCTTTTCTGAATTTGACTGCTTTGATGTCCATGGGTGTTCTCCTCCGTTTTGAAAAAAGGGCTCCCCATCGCCGAATGGTCGTGAGGAGCCTTGGATTGTTGGTTAAACCGCTTTGAATTGATCCTTGCCTTTACGGCAGCGCGGGCATTTCCAATCTTCCGGAAGCGCTTCAAAAGGTGTTCCCGGGGCGATACCTTTTTTGGGATCTCCCTTTTCGGGATCGTACACATAACCGCATTTTGCGCATTTGTATTTGCCGTCTCCCGTTGGTGCCATTTGGTGTGTCCTCCTTAAATATCCATCATTTCAAGCAGGTAATTGTCATAGCCGAGTTTGTCGATGATGGCGAGATGCTTGGCGACCCACGCGCGATGTTCTTCTTCGCCTTCGACAAATTCTTCGATCAATTTTCTCGTCACCGCGTCGTCGGTGATGCTAGCGGCCAGTTGGTTCATCTCTTCGATACCGCCGTCTTCAAATTCTTTGTTCCATTGTTCAAGCAGCGCCTTGGGATCGTCGTGGATGGTCTGGGGAATAAAACCGTATTCCGGTTTGCCACCGAGAGCGACGACTCGTTCGGTGCATTTTTTGGCTTCTTCCAATTCTTCTTCCGCTTCTTCCTTGCAGTGATCGGCAAATTTGCCAAAGCCCTGTCCGCGGAAAATCGCTTCGTGAATGGTGTCCGCTTGAGACGTGGAATACCATGCGGCGGCCAATTCATTCAGTGCTTTAATTTTTTCTTCAAAAGTCATCGTAAAAACCTCCGTTTATAGTGTCTTGCAAGTCCATATGACTTGTGTTATTTTAATATTACATTTGTCATTTTCATTGGTCAATAGACAATCCGTTGGTAGCCATTTAAATATATGACAATTGTCATTTTTACAAAGGAGAAGCCATGAATTTTACGGACTTGCGCGTCCAGCGAACCCGGGAACAGCTTCAAAACGCGCTGTTAACCCTGCTCGAAACCAAAGAGCTCAAAAAAATCACCGTCAAAGAAATTTGTGATGAAGCCGGGATCAGCCGCAATGCCTTTTATCAGCATTTTGGTTATAAAGAAGATCTGTATGACAACATGGTGACCCGGGCGACCGAACGGATTCGCGGCGCCCTCGCTCCCATCGTCCCCGACATCACCGCGATCAAACAGGATACCATCGACATTTATGCCAAAGGGATCATCGATGCCATCTGCGAGGTGCGCGAACTGTTGTATGTGATGCTAAAACGCGATGACGGCCTGTTTATGCGCCAACTCACCGATTTGATCTTTGACCAATTTTTGACCAATGCTCTTCCTTTTTTTAACACAGAGGACACGGAAGAACTCCGGCTGTATTATGAATTTTTGGCCGCCGGCATCGCCGCCTTCATCATCAAATGGATTTTGAACGACACTGTAACAAAAGACAAAGCACAGACGCTACTCTCAGATATTCTCCGTCAAACTTCAACGCAGATTCCGCAATGAAAAGCAAAGCGTAAGCAAAAAAGCCTCCGCCGGTTCGGCAGAGGCTTTTTTAAGTCCTTTTAACATTAAGGCCGCCTATTTTGATGATGAAAAGAACCGGGAAAGTCTCGCCTTCAAAACCGATGCTGCGCGATAAGCCGCGTACCGGTCGTCGTTGACCATGCGCCGGACTGCGCGGGCAAATGTCTCGCAAGCACAAAGGCGGATTCGCCGCTTCGTTTCCTCTTAGGAATCATAAAAATGTTTGCCGTCTTCCGTGACCAGCCGTTCGGATCTGGGATAGACAAAGATGTCGTCATTGTCTTTGTTGGCTTCCAGATAGGCGGCAAATTCCGCCGCGAACCATTTGGCCATGGGCAGATTGTGCATCAAATAGGTGCCGCAGTTCACCGGAGTCGCTCCGGGCACCTCATCGGCGTCGGCGACGGACTGAAAGCTTTTTAACATCAAATCATAGATATCTTTGGAATCGCGATCGCCCTTGAGAATGAGATAAAATCCCGTCAGACAGCCCATCGGTCCCCAATAGACCACGTCGTCTTTCCAATCGGGATCATTGCGAAGATAGGTCGCGATGATGTGTTCAAGGGAGTGCATGGCCGCGACGTCCACCACCGGCTCTCTGTTGGGGTGCTTGAGACGAATGTCATAAGTCGTCACCTTATAGTCTCCCAAGACGTCAACCCGACTGACAAAAATGCCGGGGACAATGCGAGTATGATCTACCGAAAAACTTTGTATCATGTCCATTGATGTTCCTCCTTGTATTACATTTATTTTCGTTTTGCAACGTTGATCTGTTGCTTTGACATTGAATCCTGTCATTAATAAAAGGGATATGATCCCTGACGTGCCGCTTCGCGGAACATGTTGATTATATGAGCGGAGCGCCCCTTTGTCAAGGTGAATGATCGAAACGGCCGTTCGGATGGCTCACACGATGGTGTAGCCTTCGTCGGCCAGCGCTGAGAGCGCCCGCTCCTCATTGTCCGCTTTGACGAGAATATAATCGGTGTTGAAGGTCGAGACGGCAAAGATGCCGATATTCCGCGCCGCGAGGATGCCCGATATTTTCGACAGGATGCCGATGAGGGAAAAATCCAGCACGCCTTCAATTCGAAAGCCCTTCCATCCGTCATCCCGATGAGTTGTCTTTTCCGGCGTGTCCTCGGTTTTGCACACCAAGGACAATTCCTCATCGGTCTTTCCGATAAAATAAAAATCAGTGTCCATATCAATGTCGCTTATTCGCGCGAGTTTGCATACTGTTAGGTCATAAGGTATTCTTTTGAGTTTCATGATGGACTCCTTTTGTAAAATATCATCATGCTAAAACGTCCAGGGCAGATAAGCGGCGATGACCGCGAAGACCATCGCCGGCAGCATATTGGCCACGCGAATCGTCTTTCCCCACACCAGATTAACCCCGACACAAAAGATCAATATTGAGCCGATCAGTGAAAGATTGGCCATGGCGGCGGCCGTCATGAACGGGGAAATCAATTGGGCAAGCAAGGTCATGGTTCCTTCAAAAACAAAAACCGGTATTGCCGAGAAAGCGCTCCCCTTTCCGAGAGAGGAGGTCATTACCATGATAATGATGCAGTCTAAAACTGATTTGACCGCTAGGGTGGAATAGTCCCCGGTCATACCGTCCTGAACGGCGCCGACAATGGCCATAGCCCCGACGCACACCGTCAGCGACGCGGTGACAAAGGCGCTCACAAAGCCTTGATCGCCGCTGTTGCCGGTTTTGACCTTGAGCCATTCCCCGAATTGCTCAAAGCCTTTTTCGATGCCGATCAGCTCGCCGACGACGGTTCCCAACGCCAGGCTTAAGGCCACCAGCAACGATTGTCCGCTCGCCAGGGTGCCTTCATGAACGGTAAGCATGCCCTGCATCGCGCCGGCGACGGCGATAAAGATCACGCTGATGCCGCAGGCTTTGATGATGGCGTCCTGTTGCTCCGAGCGAAACAGCTTTCCCGAAAAATGGCCGGCCACACCACCGAAAACAATGGCCGCCGTGTTAATGATTGTCCCTAATCCGATCATGTGATGTCCTCTCTACGTTCGATTCTCCCGGGATGTGAGCCTTTTTTCGGCAGTTCCTTCAGTCAATCAAGGTTTCCTCGGCTTTCCGCAGGATGGACTCGACATCGGCTCCGATGATGTCCAGCCCGACGGCCTCGATTTTTCTCACGTCATCAATGCCGTAATAGCCCTGCGCCAGGGCTTTGACATAACCAAAGCCGTATTCATCGGGGACATAAGGGCCGCCGGCGGTACTGACGTAAATGAGCTTGTCCGCGCCGCAAAGTCCGACGGGCACGCCGTCTTCGGAATAGGCAAAGGTGATGCCCACAACGTTGATGATTTCCAGATATTGTTTTAACATCGCCGGAAAAGACAAATCCCAATAAGGCGCGGCGATCACAATGGTTTTTGCCCGGGCGAACTGCCTCGCCAGATCAAACATCGGGTGATCGAGGTTGCCCTCGGCCGTCAGCTGATCGCGTTGTGTGAGATACGCCTCGTCGACGGCGGGAAAAGCGATGTCCGCGAGGCGAACTTCCTCATAGGGTTCTCCCCATTTGGCAAGCAGCGCCTCCGCCAATTGTTTGGTTCTGGATGCCTGACGCACACAGGCGTTGATAAAAAGAATCGGTTTTTTCATTTCGCGCTCCGTATTTCTATTTGGTTTTTTATGTCCGTCTTCGCGGGTCTTTTTTCTCGCGGATGAAGCGGATATACGCAGATTGTCCTTCGATATGAATGACGAACATTTCAGGTGGAAATCCGGCCAAGCCGGAATGATGTTTGGTTTTTTGAGGGCGGGTTTTATCGGGCTTTGCGCCGCTTGTCACGCTTGCAACAAAGCGAGGACGTCGCCAATATCGCCGTCGACGCAAAGGCTTCGCCCTTCGATTTCCTCGGGACAGCAGGCCTCGCCGAAATTGACGCAAGCATATCTCGCTTTCTCGTTTGAATACGTCATCTGCCAAAAGGGATATTTGATGATCACCGGCGTATTAGAACCCACACCAAGCTCCAGATAAAGCACATGGCCTTTGGCATGGCCGCTCAGAAAATCAGCATAGGCCGCCGACGCCCGGTGCCAGCCTTCATCTTCCACAAAGGAATCGTCCGCGCGAAGATTCATCGTCACATCGGAGCCGTCATCAGGGCATTTAGGAATCAAATCCATCGGAAGTGTCATGGCAAGCGTTCGGCTCTTTGGTACGATGAACTCACCGTTTTCATCCCGGACAAATCCCTGCGCCGCCATGGCTTCCATCACCCAGGCTTCGTTGTCATAGGTCTTTTGATTTTTCGGATCGACGCTTTGGAACAAGCCGTAGTCTCCCTGGGTATAAAACAATCTTTTTTTGTCAAATCCCGCCCGCTGAAACTGATGGTCGACATTGGTGGTAATGACAAAATAATCCTTGTCCTTCACCAGGGCAAGCAAGGTCTCGTAGACGGGCTTCGGCGCGGGAACGTATCGATTGATGTAAATGTTTCTCGCCCACCACGCCCAACGGGTCCCGGCGTCGGGAAAAGGATAAAATCCGCCGGAATACATGTCGGTGATGCCGAAGGTTTCGGCGAAGTCAAAGAAATAGCGTTTAAACCGCGGGCCGTTATAAATAAACCCCGCGGCGGTGGACAGTCCCGCCCCCGCGCCGATGACGATGGCGCCGGCTTCGGCGATTTCTTTTTTGAGCCGCGCGATGTTTTCTTCCTTGCTGCCGGTCCCGCCGGACATTGATCCACGAAAAGCTTTCAGGCCGTCCATACCCTTTTGGATGCTCTCCAGATAGCCGTTGGGCAAGTCACTGTATGAATGTTTCATAATATGCTTTGTCCTCGTCTTTAAACACATTGAAAATCACGCGTTCCATCACGGCGGGATGCTTTGTCATCCACTCATCCACTGTAGCCACAGCAATCTCGGCGGCACGTCTGCCCGGAAAATGAAAGACCCCTGTGGAAATGCAGCAAAAGGCAACGCTATTAAGCCCCTTCTCCGCGCACAGGTTCAAGGTGTTAGTGTAACAAGCCGCAAGCTCTTCTTCCAGCGCCGGGGTCAGGGCCGACGTGACGACGGGCCCGACGATGTGAATGACTTTTTTGGCCGGAAGGTTGTAGGCGTCGGTGAGCATGGGTAGCGCTGTCGGCTGTTCGTAATCCTGTCCGTATTTGGCGCGCAGTTCGTTCATCTGCCTGGCGCATTCCGCGCGAAGCTGCACGCCGGCGAAGGTGTGAATCGCGTTGTCGATGCAGGTGTGCATCGGCACAAAACAGCCGAGCATTTGCGAATTGGCGGCGTTGACGATGGCGCTGACCTCAAGCCGCGTGATGTCCCCCTGCCAAATGGACAAGTTGTCTCGGATGACGGGAATATCGCTCAAAGTCACGATGCCCTTTTCCCAAATTCGTTCCCGCAAATAGGCGTCCTGGGTCGCCAGCACCGCTTCGGGCAAGTCCCCCGGCATGCGGATGTTCATCAGCGAACGAAGCAGGCGGCGCTTGCCTTCGGTATCCGGGGGCGTCTGCACATCCCGGTAGCGGACCGAATCCATCTTGAAGGCCTCGACCAACGCGTCAAGCCGTTGTGCTTGTCTTGTTTTTTTATTCCTCATTGATCAGGATCTCATCCAATTCCGTTCCGAGATCCGCCAGGGTGTAACGGCGCATTTCATCTTCCATCGCGTCTTGAATGGCCTTTAATTTGTCGTCGAGCAAGGCGTGGATATTGCGTCCCACCGAGCAATCGGGATTCGGCGCTTCGTGAAAATGAAACAACTCGCCGTTTTCGACGGGTTCAATGGCCTGATACACATCGTAAAAGGTGATTTCGTCCAGGGGGCGGTTGACCGTGATGCCGCCGGTGCCTCTGGCGACGGTGATGAGTCCCGCTTTTTTGAGCTGTCCGAGAATTTTGCGAATGATGACGGGATTGGTGTTGATGCTGATGGCAAGAAAATCACTGGTCACCTTATAATTTTCCTGATAGGCCTCCACACAGGTGAAAATGTGAAGGGCCACCGTAAACCGACTTGAAATTTGCATGTGTTGACCTCCAATGCTTTGTGATGACGCCGGCGTGTCCCGGCTGTGAGCCGAATGTTTTCCGTGATTGCGTGTTTAAACACAAGATGCAATCCTCATGATTACAAATATATCACGCCAAAAATGTCATGTCAAGTGTTACATGGTTGTTGACTGTCTTTCGGTTTTGAACGCGCGGAAGGGTTTCGATTGTGATGGGATTTTTAATCGTTTGTGATGAATAATTAATGCCGAATCGCAGTGTCACTCGATTATAATGAGGCCAAGCCGAAAAACACTTTCAAAAGACAGGCATCTTCTGAGCGCAATCTGTAAAACCTTTCCCAAAAAACAAAACAAAACCCGGCAAAGCCGAGTTTCATTTGAAATCAATGATTCACCATCAAAACCCGCCGAGTCCCCGGTGACCGTAGACTGTGAGGCTGTTCAACGACTGTTCCAACGCGTTAAATTCATCATCGCTGAGTGCCACATCGGATGCGTTGAGATTTTCGATGATCCGCTCTTTGTTTTTGGAGCCGGGAATCGGTACCACGTTGGGGTATTTGTGAAGCATCCACGCCAGACTGATTTGCGCCGGCGTCGCGTTTTTGGCTTCGGCAAAATCTTTGAGCATGGCCACAATCGGCTGATTGCCTTCAATGTTTCGCCGTGAAAGCTGAGGCACCCAATTGCGCACATCGTCGTTTTTCTCAAAGCGCGTCGTCGGCGTGATTTTGCCCGAGAGTAGCCCGCTGGCAATGGGCGAAAAGGGCACAAACCCAATGTCATGTTCCGCGCAATAGGGAATAATCTCGGATTCGCTGTCGCGCTCCACCATGGAATAAATATTTTGAACGGCGCTGAGCGGCGTCACCGACTGAGCGCGCTCGATGACATCCACGTCCACCTGACTGAGTCCCCATCCTCGAATGAGGCCGTCGTCAATGAGCCGGCCCATGGCTTCCGCCACGTCTTCAACCGGTATGCCGCCCAGTCGATGCAGATAATAAAGATCGACATAATCCGTCTGCAGCCGGGTCAGAGAATCCTCCAGCCGAGAGCGAATGGTTTGGGTGACATGGCCGAAGCCCGCGCCGCGAAGCATCACCTTGGTGGCAATCACCACGTCCCCGCGGATGTCCTTCAGGGCCTTGCCGACAATCCGCTCATTGTGGCCGACGCTTGCCAGATTTGGGCTGTAAATCTCCGCCGTATCAAAAAAGGTGCAGCCGTGATCATAGGCGTTTCGGATGGCCTCAATGCTGTAGGTCTCATCGGGGATTTTGCCGTAGCCGTGGGAGAACGCCATGCACCCCATGCCCACTTCCGATACGTCGATATGCCTTAACTTTCTTATTTTCATTAAAAAGTCCCTTTCTTATTTGAAAAATTCCCGGACGCCGCCGAGAACAATCCGGTTGGTCAAGTCGATGACCTCCTCAAGGGGAATGACTTTCCCGTCTTCAACCCATTGCCTATAGGCCAAAAGCACCGCGTGATTGACAAAGCCCATCAGCAGCTTTTTCTCAAAATCTGAAAGCCGCCTGTAATCGGGCGATTTTCCCCAGCCAGCATCATTGACGCCCGCCACCATTTCATCGCGAATGGCGTTGTAGCTGCCGCTGCAGGTGATCTTTTCATAGGCCGGCCCCTGCTTGGCGGAGTACTCAAAAAACGCGCGGTTGACTTTGTCCAGCTCCTCCGGCAGCGCGTAATCCCGAATTCGCGCGATGAATCCCGCCGACAATTCCGTCTGCATTTCAGCCAGCAGCGCGTCTAACGTCTCATAATAATGATAAAAGGTCTTTTTGTTGATCTTTGCCCGTTCGCAAAGTTCCTTGACCGTCATCTTTTCATAATCTTTTTCGCAAATCAGCTGCTCAAAAGCGCCTTTGATGCCTTCAATGGTCTTGACGACCCGCAAATCCTCATGGCCTTGTAAAATCATCATAGTACCTCATTTTTTATTCTGCCGTCTTCAGTCAGACTCATGGTTACACATTATCAAATAGCCCTTTGTCCTTCAAGCTTTTCTTTGAAAAAAAGCCGGTGCCGAAGGATTGTTTGTAAATGCGCTGCAAAAACACGAAACTGAGGATAAAGATCACAATCTCCGATATGGGAAAAGCGAACCACACAAGGGTTGTGCTGCCGGACAAAGCCAGAAGCGCCGCGCTTCCCACCAAGGCGACGGCCTGAACAATGCTGATCACAAGCGCCTTGTTGCTGTGATTCATCGCCTGGAACACGCCGCTCATCATAATCGTCAGGCCCGAAAGAACGGTTGTGATGCCGATAATCCGAAAAGCCGGAACACCGATGGCGATCATTTCCGCCGACGCGGAGAAAACGCCGAGTATCAGCGCGGGAACCGTCTCGTACAAAATCGTTCCCACCACCATGATAACCGCCGAGGCCTTCATCGCGATGGCGATGATATTTTTGACGCGCTGATGATGGCCGGCGCCCATATTATAAGCCACCACCGAAATGATCGTGTTGCGGATGCCCCATACCGGCAGCGCCACAAAGCTGCGCACCCGGTTATAAATCACATAGACCGCCGGGGCCGCCAGCGAAAGACCGACAAGCACCTGATTCATCCCGAAAGTCAAAATGGAATTGATGGAATAGGTCAGGGTGGTCGGAACCGCGATGACCATGATGTCTTTGATCATGGTTAGATCCGGCAGAAAAGCCCGGGCCTTGAAAACAATCTCCGGATTGCGCGTGATGTTGAGCACCAGACCGACGGCGGCCGCCGCGCATTGCCCGATGACGGTGGCAATGGCCGCTCCGGCCATGCCCATCGCCGGCAAGCCCAAATATCCGAAAATGAGAATCGGGTCAAGAATCATATTGGTGATCGCGCCGGTAAGCAGCACAGCCATCGCCCCGTTGGTCCGTCCCGTGGAAGAAAGCAGCCTTTCCACAATGGTCTGAATCATCAAGCCGAAGGAACAAACCGTCACGATGCCGGTGTACTGCATCCCAAGGGCAATGATCTCGGCGTCATTCGTCTGAATGGCGTAAAACGCCCGCACACCGAAAAGCCCGAAAGCCAGGCAAATCAGATAAACGGCGCCGATGAGCAAAAAACCCTGTCCCGCGGCTTTGCTGACGCCATCGCTGTCTTTCTCGCCGAGCTTTCGGGAAAGCATGGCGTTGACACCAACGGCGATGCCGAAGGAAAGCTCCACCATCAACGATGAGGCCGGCGCCCCCAGCGAGATGGCCGTCAAGGCGCTTTGCCCGATTCTGCCGACAAAAATGCTGTCAACAATGTTATAAAGCGAGGACACCAAAACGGAGAAGATCATCGGCATCGCGAGCTTAAATAGCAGCTTTCCTTCCGGCATGGTTCCCATGATGTTTTCTGTTGTCTGATCCATTCTGATATCCCTCTTTTCTCAAAATCATCAAACAAACCGCGTGACGATAACGCCGCCGCGGCCTAATCTACCAATTTATAATTGTGATGCTCTTCTTACGCCTGTTCAAAATCCGGACGCCATGCCGCGAAGCCGGCAAGCTGTTCATCAGTTCGGTGATAATAGCGTTCGCCTTTATCCAGTGCCGCGATGCTTTCCATTTCCTCATCCGTCAGTTTAAAGTCCAGAATATCCAGATTGTCTTTGATATGATCCACATTTTTGCTGCCGGGAATCACCGCGAAACCCATCTGTGTGTGCCAGCGGAGAATGACCTGCGCGGGCGTTTTCCCATATTTCTTGCCAAGTTCCTCGAACACAGGTTCATTCATCAGCGATGTATCGCCATGACCCAGCGGATACCAGCTCATCAACTTGATATCATATTTGTCCAGCGTTTTTCTCAATTCTTTCTGTGTAAAATAGGGATGGGCTTCCACCTGAATAAACTGGGGAACAATTTCCCATTTGGTCATCAATTCATCAAGATATTTACCTTCAAAATTGGAAATACCGATGGCTTTCGCTTTCCCTTCTTGATAAGCCTTTTCAAGCTGTCTGTATCCGGCAAGCCAATTGCCCGCGGGCTGATGAATATAAAGCAAATCCACATCATCCACGCCCAGACGTTCCAGCGTTTCATCAACGGCATTTTCATTTTCATATTCGCTGGGCCAGAGTTTGGTGGAAAGGAAAATATCCTCCCGTTTGACGCCGCTGTCGCGCATTCCTCTGCCGCAGGCTCTTTCGTTGACATAGGCGTTGGCCGTATCGATGAGCGCATAGCCCATCTTCAGCGCTTCTCTGACGCTGTTTTCCGCTTCTTCCGGAGAGAGCATAAAAGTGCCGATGCCTACCACCGGGCACTGAAGATTGTTGTTGAGTTTGATGGTTTCCATGATGATTGTCCTCCTGTTAAATGATTTTATTTTAATCCGATGGCCGTGAGCCATTGTTCCAAGGCTTTATCGCAGGTCGCCGCGTCATCGCCGTTAATCGCGAGACCTTCGGTGATGTCAGCGTCCGGGCAAAGCCGTTTGATATCAGAAAGTGAGTTAGAAAAACCGCTTCCGCCGTGCGTGATCAGCGGGCAGATGGTCTTGCCCGAAAAATCATAGCTTTCCAAAAAGGTAAACACCGCCATGGGCATTGTCGTCCACCAATTGGGGAAAGCGAGAATCACTGTGTTGTAATCGTCCATATTCTCAACCTGCGCGGTGAGCTCCGGTCTGGCGTCTTCATTAAATTCCTTTTTGGCCACATCGATTTTCGCCATGTGGTCGTCGGGGTATTTCCGAACAGTATCAATATAGAACAGATCACTGTCGATCATGTCGTGAATCTTTTTCGCCACGACTTCTGTGTTGCCGACGGGCAAATCCACGATAGCGCCGTGAGAATAATTTTGTCCCGCGTGGGAAAAATACGCGATTAATGTTTTTGCCATTTTGATATCTCCTTTTGTTTTTATGAAACCCGCGTTTCTTATCTTCATGATTGTATTATAATCGCTTCTGTCCGTTAAACAATGGGCAGTTTTTATCATCCGGTGACTTAAGTAACCTTTTTTGAAAAAGCGTTGAATAAAAGAAAAACCGTGGGAAATTCATTGTGAGCTTCCCGCGGTTTCTTCATCATATCGTACTTCTCTTTAAGGGGTTAAATCATTGACTGTGCCCAAAAGGATTTGAAAACGTGCAGTATTTTAGTGTTTCAGTCTACGAAACCTTAAACACGCATTGATTTACGCGCCGATGCTGATGCCGCCATCCACCGTCAGGACCGTGCCGGTGACATACGCGTTTTCCTCATCAACTAAGAATAAGGCGGCTCTTCCGATTTCTTCGGGTTTTCCCATTCGCTTCATCGGAATATTAGCTTCACTCTGTTCGCGGTGGGCTTTCGCCTCCTCTTCTGTCAATCCCGGCACCTTCCAGATATCCGTTTCGATAGCCCCCGGCGCGATGGCGTTGACACGTACGCCAAAAGGCGCGAGTTCAACTGCCCATGCCTTTGTAAAATTCTCTACGGCGGCTTTCGCGCCGACATACATGGACAGATTCGGGCCAGGATGCTGTCCGCCGACAGATGACATGTTGACAATATTGCCCTTGGAAGCCTTGAGCAAATCAAGACTTTGAAGGGTCATATCCACCAGGGCTCTGACATCGAGATCAAAGGCATTGTCATAATCCTGTATTGTCATTTCCGTAATCGCCTTAACGGGACACCAGCCGGCGTTGTTCACTAAAATATCCATTCGCTGATATTTTGTTTTGACAAAATCAACAATCTTGGCGATATCTTCGGATTTGGTAATATCCGCGACCACATAAGCCAATCCGTCATTTTCGTCACACGCCTTTTTTAACGTATCCTCATGTCTGCCGGCAATCACAACCTTCGCGCCATTTTCCGCGAAAATTTTGGCGATGCCAAGACCGATTCCTTTTCCGCCGCCTGTGATGACCGCGACTTGATTATCCAATTTTTTCATGATGATCCTCCTGTTGGCTTATTCCGCCTGTAAGCTGTATTTTCCCGTGCGAATCGCCGCGATGACACCGCCGTCAATGAGCAAATCGGTTCCCGTGATAAATCCGGCGTGTTCACCCAAAAGGAAAGCGCCCGCTTCGGCAATCTCGTCCGAGCTGCCCGTTCTTTCCGCGGCGGAGGCGTCAATCATCTGTTGATAACCGTCACCGGCCGCGGCAAACTCATCGTAAGCCAGAGGCGTTACGATCACACCGGGGCTGATGGTATTAATTCTCGCTCTGCGTTCTTTCCATGTGGTCGCCGCCGCTTTCATAGCCTGCAGCTGATTGATCCGTTTGGCAATCATATAGGCGAAACCGGAATTTTGCATCGCGACTTCTTTGATAAAAGGCAAATCCATCAGTTCTTCCGTGGGAGTCGCGAGGATTGTCTGTTCTTCCTCATAAGGAATGGGATACATATAGCCGGTCTGACTGGAAACAATGAGGCCCGCGCCGCCTTTCGCCATCACTTTGCCGAATGCGTCCACGGCGTAACCGGTTCCGACCATATCAAGATTTAAAATGTGCTCGGGATTAGTCTGATGCGGCGAAGCACCGGCCGTATCGATGAAAAACTTCACATCACCGAGGGACGCCGCTTTTTCGGCGAAAGCCTCAATGGAATCCTTTTCCAGCGCATTGACGATCATCGTCTCCGCATCATAACCACTGTAGGTCAAATCGTGAGAGGCTTTCTCAAGATTTTCCTCGCTGATATCCCCCAAGAGAATCTTTTTGCCGGCGGCAATCCGTCGGACAATCGCCGTTCCCATACTGCCCGCGCCGAGCAGCGCGATGACGTCTTTTTTGTCGTTTCTGTCAAAAATCATTTTTACCTCTCCTTTATGAATTGATGATTAAAATGGTTAGCGTTGATTAAAAATTGGCGAAGCGTTCATCGCGTTCCAAATTTGACATCTGCGCCATTTCCTCCTCCGTTAACGCGAACTGCCACACATTATAGTTTTCTTGAATGTGGCGCTCGCTGGAGGAGCCGGGGATGCAAATATTTCCCGCTTGAAGATGCCATCGAATAATCACCTGAGCGGATGAAACGCCGTGGGCTTTCGCGATTTGGCTGATGGTCGAATCGTTAAACAGCGTCTGGGTATTGCCTCTTCCGCCAAGGGGAAACCAGCTTTCCAAAACCGTTCCGTACTGCGCGATGTGTTTTTTCATCTCGCCGCTTTGATGATAGGGATGTGTTTCATTCTGGAGCAATGCCGGTTTGATGCTCGTGGCTTTCACCACCCGGTCAAAATCGTCTGGCTCGTAATAATTGGAAAGGCCGATGGAACGCAGCTTTCCTGCCTTCACGCCTCGCTCCAATGCCTGATAAGCGTTGACATCATCCGCCGGCTGACTGTGATGAAGAATCATCAGATCGATATAATCCACGCCCAGCCGCTCAAGGGAAGCATCGATTGCCGCGTCGCCGTCATGATAATCCGATGTCCACATTTTGGTTGTGATGAACACCTCTTCCCGAGTCACAATGCCTTCGTTGACGGCACGCTTCAAGCCTCTCCCGACCGCGGCTTCATTGCCGTAAATTTTCGCGGTATCAATGAGTCTGAACCCCGCCTTCAATGCCCAATAAACCGAATTTTCCGCCTCACTGTCGGAAAGGGCGTAGGTGCCAAGGCCAAGCATCGGCATAGCGTGACCGCTGTTTAAGGTGACGGTTTTTTGTTCAAAATCAAATGCCGGATAACCCTTTAGATCGGCGGAAGGCGCCGCGGTGTTTTTCGGCTCCGGTGAGCTCTGCGGCGCGCTGTTTTGATTTTGCGCGCACCCCGCGAGGAGCAAACACAAGCTTAAGACGATAGCCAACATTCCCTTTGTTTTCATCACTTTCCTCCTGTTTTTAAAATATAATGAATCAATCATTTTTCACGAAGCGTTATTTTTCCCCTCGCGCGGATTCAAGGATGATTTCCTCACCTTCATCAACGATTAAGCGGTTTTCCGCCTCAAAGCGTTCCGCCCGCGCTCGGTCAAAATACACGCCGTCCTGTGCCAAAACGTGGTAGGGAATATTGTGCCTCGCGCCCACAAGATTCGCGCATTCGGCAGCTTCGTCCAAATCCATATTATAGACACCATCGCAGCAATAAAAAGCATAATCAATCTTTTCCCGAGACAACGCTGCCATCTGGTCGGTCTTTGACGTGTCCCCGGTCACATAGACGGATACGCCGTTGTCCAGCGTCACAATATAACCGACACATTGTTTCACATCATGCCAACGATTATTTCCCGCCTCGACAGCCTGAACCTTGCAATAGCCCAAATCAAATTTCTGATGCTGTCCGTTCGCGAGGGCTTCTTTCCATGTGATGATCCGGCAATCGGGATGGCGTTGAGCAACCTTGTCCACACTGTTGTGATCGTAATGATGATGCGTCACCAAGATGAGATCCGCGGCAGGCTCATACCCATCTCCGGCATAAGGATCGATATAAATCACTTTTCCCGCTGCAGTGGTGATGCGGATGCTGGCTTGTCCCATATAGAGAAGCTTCGCGGTGCTTTGATTTTCTTGTCCGGGCGTATGCGCTTGCCCATTGCCGGTCTTGGTTTCCTGTGAGGAATCATGGCCGGTTGGCAAAGCCCCGTCCGGCGGCCGCACACGGGCAGCCGACATCAACACCATGCAAATTATTAACACCCATCCGAGTTTTCGCTTCATGGCAAGCCCCTGGTTTTAGCGGCCCACGGCAATCCACCGGCCGTTTCGCTTTTCGTAGGCATGGGTTCCGTTCATGCGAAATGTCCCGCGAGCTCCGTAGGCATCAGCGTTTAAAACCGCTGTATAGGTGATTGCCGCGCGGTTGTTGCTGACGTCAATTTCGGGATTTTCCATTCCGATGGAAAAATAGGTCAGATTTCCATTCGCCACATCGGCAAAGTATTCCTCTCTCGTTTGCTGTTTGCCGCTCATGTGGGTGAACACCATGTCCTCCGACACCATCTCGCGCATTGCGTCGATGTCGGCATCGGTCATCGCCTGGCAATACCTTGCCTGGGCATCAAGGACAGCAAGCTGCGCCTCATTCAACCCCGCCGGATCCACGCCGGTGATTGTCACATTTTTATATTTTGAAAAATCATAAACGTTCATCCCTTTGTCATCCTACGTGTTTTCATGCTTTGTTTCCAGTGCTTTGACGGAATGGGTTGTGCCTAAATGGCCGCAGGCGCAAAGCAACAGTACCGCGGCACACAGACCGATGAGCGCCAAGCGTTTTCCCATATCGATTGTTCGCTCCTTTTTAAGCCGCTACCTTCGGTGGCGACAGGTTCTTACGTCTGATTTCATTATAATGATACGGCGCTTTGGCGCAACGGTCAAGTGGCGCCGAAGGGTTTCAAAGGAAACGCTTTTCCAAAATAGTTGCATTAAAAAAACGCCTGCCGGCACGCCAAAATCATGCCGGCAGGCATTAACTTTACCAATCCCCAAAGAGATCATCCATTTCATCCAAAAAAGCATCCATCTCCGCGTCTCGGAGCTTTTTCTGCTCTTTTTTAATTTTGCGGTACGTCGGGCCGTCCACTTCAATGACCCGCGTCTCCATGACGGTCTTTTTACCGCCGAACAGACCGCGTTTTTCCACCGGGACTTGCACTTTGATTCGATGCTTCATGATAGGACTCCTTATGATTTTTCGGATTACGGATCTTAACGTGTTGTGCCGTTTCTGTTTTGTCAAATCACTGCATTCTCACGAACGTCACAACTTGTCTTTTATAGCTATCATGATTATACACGATATGAGCGCGCATTGCAAAAGCTTTTGAATATCGCCGTCTAAATATCCATCGACTTTTGATCATGGCTCGGTCGATGAAATAAAAAAACACCCGACGGGCATCCCAGGTCGAGTGTTTGATTCGTTGATAGGCATGATACAGATTAAAGGTGAATTTCGGCAACACTGGAAGCAAAGATCTTCCGAGCCATAAGCCATATTATTTTTTCTGCTTCGCCGATTTTTTCACTTCTTCATGAAAGAAATAATTGACCACCACCGGCGGCTGCCCGAAGGGCGCGCGGTGACTGTCGTCATCCCGATAATAAGCCATGCCCCGCTTGTCGGTATAGGCCTGAATTTTCTCATCCAGGTCCATCCAATAACTTCTGTCCTTGGCGCTGTAAATGGCGTGATACAAATCGTCCAGTTCCGGATAATGATCGTGAATCCATCCCATAATCCGCGCGCGGTAGTCGCCTCGGAGATTCAAATTTTCCAGCCACACCAGATTGCAGCGATCCCGGGCCGCCTCGATAATCGCGACGGGATCGGTGATGCCGGGGAAAATCGGCGAGATAAAGCAAGTGGTCTCAATCCCCGCGTCGTAAAACTGCTTCATGGCGTTTAAACGCCGTTCGATGCTCACCGCCTTATCCATTTCACCGCGAAACTCCTCGTCCAGCGTATTGATTGAAAAGGACACTCGAGCCTCGGGAAAAGTTTTGATTAAATCCAAATCCCGAAGCACCAGGTCCGATTTGGTGGCGATGCTTAACCGCGCGCCGCTGCCTTCAAGCTGTTCGAGGACGGCGCGGGTACGAAGGTACTCGGCCTCGCAGGGCTGATAAGGATCGGTGACCGAGCTTAAAAAAATTTCTTTCCCGGCGTATTTTTCCGGGCGCTTGATGGGCGGCCAGGTCTTCACGTCGACAAATTCGCCCCAGGGCTCCGGATGATCGGTAAAGCGCTTCATAAACGAAGCGTAACAATAGGCGCAAGCATGCTCGCAACCCACATAGGGGTTGACCGAAAAATCCGAAACCGGCAAATTGGATTTGGTCATCACGTTTTTAACGATTTTTTCTTGAATGTTCATTGGGTTACCGCCTTATGTCGTTTTATGTTTTTTTGAAGTGTTACCGTCATTTCCCGGGAAATAAAAAGATGCTGTCATGCGTCATGAAGAGGAATGAGGAATAATCCCTCGCTGATCACGCTGATTCACGCAGATTAAGAAATAAGTATTAAATCATTTATCCGCGATCATCTGCGTCATCTGCGAGAGACGATAAATGATCAAGCTCCGACTTTTTCCGTCTGACCGCCCTGATCTCTCCGCTTCCGCAGATCGCGGATAAGCGCGAACAGATAAATCGCGAACAGCGCGGCGGCCGCGAGAATACCGGTCGTATAAGAAATGTTTTGGCTTAACCGGAAACCTTCTTTGGCCATCAAAATATACGTCACGCTGACCGCCGTCATAAAGGTTGCCGGCAGCGCGGTGAGAAGTGAGCCGAAACGGTATTTCCCCTTTTGAATGAGATAGGCCGATGCCACCCACAGCGAGATCATTGCGATGGTCTGATTGCTCCAGGAGAAATAACGCCAAATGGTTTGAAAGCCGTTGTTGTCCACCAAGGAATACCACGTGATCACACCGCCCGCCACCAAAAGCGGCAGCGCAATCATCAAGCGATTTTTGATCGGCTTTTGATCAAGACGAAGGCTCTCCGCGATGATCAGTCTCGCGCTGCGAAACGCGGTGTCCCCCGAGGTAATCGGGCAGACCACCACGCCGGCCACGGCAAGCGCGCCGCCGAAAACGCCGAGCACGCCTTTGGAAATGTCATAGACCACGTTTGACGCGCCGCCGGCCAAAGCCTGATTTAAAAGTTCCGTCGAGCCGTAAAACGCGACGCCAACCGTCGCCCAAACCAAAGCAATCACCGCTTCGGCAATCATCGCGCCGTAAAAAACTTTTCGCCCTTCTTTTTCGCTGGTGATGCACTTGGCCATCATCGGCGATTGTGTGGCGTGAAAGCCGGAAATCGCCCCGCAGGCAACGGTGACAAACATATAAGGCCAAATGGGTGTGCCGTCGGGGTGCAGGTTTTGAAGAGAGATTTCCGGAATCGTATAGGCTCCGCCGGAAAAGACAACGCCGCCGACGACAGAAAGCGCCATGACGATGAGCAGCACCCCGAAAACCGGATAGAGCTTGCCGATGAGTTTGTCAATGGGCAGGATCGTCGCGAGAAAATAGTAGGCCAAAATGATGATCGTCCAAACGTTGCCGTTTAAAAACTCGGGCGTGAGTCTGGCGAGGAGCCCGGCGGGACTGACGACAAACACCGCGCCGCACAGCACCAAGAGCACGACGGTAAACACACGCATCACCCATTTGGCCCAATTGCCGATATAGGTGCCGGAGAGCTCGGCGATGGACGCCCCCTGATGTCTTGAACTGATCATGCCGCTCATATAGTCGTGAACCGCGCCGCCCAAAATCGAGCCGAACACAATCCACAAAAACACCACAGGCCCGAACACCGCGCCCATCAGCGCCCCGAAAATCGGTCCGGTGCCCGCAATGTTGAGCAGTTGAATAAGGAATACTTTCCAGGTTTTCATCGGCACGCAGTCCACGCCGTCATTGATGGCGATGGCCGGCGTTTCCCGGTCATCCGGCGCGAAAATCTTTTCCGTGACGCGGCCGTAAACCAAAAAGCCGACAATCAATAGACCAAAAGACAGTAGTAGTGAAATCATCATTTTCCTCCTTTAGATGTTCATATTTTCTCGTTGATCACGCTGATTCACACAGATTAAGAAATATAATTCAATCATTTATCCGCGAACATCCGCAGCTGTTCAGAGTTCGGAGTGAGGAGTGCGGAATAATGTGCTCAGCAAGGTTGCAAACGACCCCCGAAGCCCTACGAAAAAAACTCCGCTCTCCGCTCTCTTAACTCATAACTGAATTATTCATCATTCATCATTCATTGTTAATCCGTCTCCGGCGTCGGACTCGTCTTTCATCTGCTTCTCCGCCCATTGATAAATCGATTCAAGGGCCGGGATGAGTGTCCTCCCCCGTTTCGCCAGGGAATATTCCACCGTTGGCGGTATGGTCGCGTATTGCTTGCGATTAATAAATCCGTCTTTTTCCAACTCCCGCAGGCATTTGGTCAACATCGTCGCCGTGATGCCCACAACCTTTCGCTCCAATTCTTTATAGCGAAGGGTTTGATTTTCCGCGTCGGCCATATACCAAAGGATGGGAAGCTTCCATTTTTGTCCGATGAGATTCATCGCGTAGAGAATCGGACAATCCGTTTCATAAATATTTTCCCTTTGCGGTAGATCAAGCTTAGCCATCGTTATCTCCTTTACTATATTTTTTATAGCAGCAAAGAAAATTCTGCCTTCTTGTTTTTTCTTTGTTCATCATTATAATAAATCAAAGATGATTTGTAAAGGAGGTTGTCTCTGTGAAAAAACTGTTTGACTCGATGGCAATCAACAATCTCAAGATGAAAAACCGTTTGATCCGCTCTGCCACTTGGGAAGGCATCGCGGGCCCCGACGGCGGCATCTCGGACGATGCCTATCATATTTATGAAGAACTGGCTAAGGGCGGCGTCGGCGCCATCATCACCGGCTTTACCAGCGTTGCCCGAAATGATCAATATTTCGGCGGTATGATGCGCCTGTGTGATGACGCGCTCATCCCCCAATACCAAAAACTGACGGATCTCATCCACGCCGAAGGCATTCCCGTCATCAGTCAGCTTGCCCTCGGTGCCTTTTACAGAGAGACCCGGGGACATGGTGTACAGGTCGAACCCGATGACATGACCGCCGAGGAAATCGCCCGGGTCATCCGGCAGTTTACAGAGGCCGCCCGCCGCGCGCAAAAGGCAGGCTTTGACGGCGTGCAGATTCACGCCGCCCATTTCTTTTTCTTAAGCCGTTTCATCAGCCCGGCGGTCAATCACCGGACCGATGCCTATGGCGGCTCGACGGTCCACCCGCTTCGCTCGATAAGTTCGCATGAGCCAAATCAAAGATTTGGATGCTCACTTAAAAACCGCATCCGCATCCTTTTGGACATTCTAAGCGGTATCCGTGAGGCTGCCCCCGATCTCCACGTCACCATCAAGATCAACTGCAACGACTTTACCACCGGCGGAATGGATGAAAACGCGTGTCTTGCCATCTGTCAAATCCTCGACAAGGCCGGCATTGATTCCATTGAAGTCAGCGGCAACGGCACCTCGGTGGGCGGCATCAGAGCCCATGTGAACGAAGGCTATTTTGTCCCCGCCGCGGCAAAGATCGCAGATGCTGTGCGCTGCCCCGTCATCGTCGTCGGCGGTTTTCGAAGCTTTGATGTCATGGAAGAGGTTTTAAATCAAACAAACATTGCATGCATTTCCTTGTCGAGACCGTTGCTTCGGGAACCCGATCTGCCCAATAAGATGAAAGCGGATCCTTCCGTCATATCAAAATGCGTCTCCTGCAACGCCTGCTATTCGTCCCCGGGACACCTTTGTATTTTTCGAAAGCGTGACCGGTCATGATGCTAAAACTGAATGTGCCGACAGATCGGGGAACGGTGTTAAACGGCGTGTTGTTTCGACAGGATGAAAAACGAACCGCCGATACCGTGATGATTGCCATCACCGGCATTCACGGCAATTTTTATTCCAATCCCTTCTATTATAACATCGGAGAAACTCTCAACAAAGCCAACATTGATTTTATCTACGCTCAGACCAATGATGCCTTCGGCCGGATCAAGACCGTTAACGTGCGCACCGGCAAGCAAGAGATCATCGGCTCGTGGAACGAGCGCTTTGCCGACGCCGATGAGGACATCGAGGCGTATCTCCGTTTTGCGAGAGCCGAGGGCTACGCCCATATTATTCTTGCCGGACATTCCCTGGGCGCCAACAAAGTCATTCATTATTTGTCCGCGCATCACGACCCGGACATTGACCATTTCTTTTTTCTCTCGCCGGCCAACCTGACCTATATGATGTCCGGCGTGACCGACGGCGAAAAGCGAATCATCCGTGACCAGGTCGCCCGGGGTGAAGGCGGAAGCATGCTTCCCTTCCCTTTTATGGGATGGGTGGAATGCATCGCGAATACTGCCTACGACTGGCAGTTCTCCGGAATATTAAACAATGTCCATACGGCAAAAGACGGCGACTTTTCCCAGGCGGAAACCATCACCCACACCGGCGCGCTGTTGGTGGGCACCTATGATAACTTTACCGACGGTGACCCTTCGGAATTTTTGAAAAACTTAAATGACCACATGCCGACAGCCGCGGACAACGATTTGATTTTTATCGAGAAAACCGGTCACGCCTATCAAATGAAAAATCAGGAAGTGGCCGACGCCATTTTAGACCAGCTTCAAAAATGGTTAACACCCGAAAGGGATTAATCAAAAAAAACAATCATTTACAGGAGGAACAACATGAGCAATCGAATTTGTGAGATTTTAGGTATTTCAAGACCCGTCATTCAGGGGCCGATGGTGTGGCTGACCGATGCGAAACTCGCCGTGGCCGTGAGTAAAGCCGGCGGCGTATATCGAAGCCGCCATCTTCGGAAATGAATCCCACGCCGGTTATGACGCTTTCAGCATGGCGGTGACGGCGCTCTTTTCGGAAGTGCTCGGCATTTCGCCGGAAAATATTTATATCAGATTTGAAGACATCCCGGCCTGGAGCGTTTCCGGCACGTTCATCGACCGCCATGCCTGGAGGTGAGCCATGGAGAAAATCATATTGACCACCTTTACCGATCCGATGATGGGGCTGAGTTATGAGAGCGAGCCGATCATGGAACGGCTAAGCGCGGCCTACGGCGAACAGATTGAGTGGCGTTATGTGATGGGACTGCTGGTTAGAGACGTCTCGGATTTTATGACGCCCGAAGAGCGGAAATTGGCACCGGCGGCCGGTATCGCGCGCTATTGTCAGCGCCTCGCGCGAATCTACAAAAACGAGGAATCCATCGGCGGGCTCCCCATCAATATGGAGAATTGTTGCCTGTTTGACGAAAACCATCGAAGCTCCAAACCGCTCAATCTGGCTTATGAAGCCGCGAAGCTTACCGATCATCAAAAGGCGGACGCTTTTCTGAAAGCCCTGCGTCACGCGACGGTAAAAAATGGTCTTCCCACCACCCATTTTGACGTGATTTTGGACGTTGTCAGGCATTCGGGCATCGATGAGACGGCCTTATCAAAGCATTACGAAGGCGGCAGCGCCGAGGACGCCCTCATCGCCGATCTGGCTTATGCCAAACTTTTGCGGGTTCACAGCCTGCCGACCTATCTTTTCAATATCAGGGCAAAGCGCTTTTTCTGCAGAGCTTCGATTATCATGAATTTGTCGAAGCAATTTCGCGGCTGACGGCATGAAAAAAACGGCCGAAGCCGTTTTTTTAAAAATCAACAAGGTAAATTCCCACGCTGATCCGCGTATAATTTCCCTTTTTTTCAATTTTAGTGATTTGCGCTTTCAGTAATTTCCCCGCGTCCATCAATCTGGCAAAGATAATATTGTCTTTCTCGGGAACATATCCGAGCTTTCTTTTTTGGGCATCGAGAATCAAAATCGCATTGCTGTCGAAACGATTGTCCTCGCGTTGTAAGGTCAGCTCGTCTCCGATCTTGATGTCTTCCAAAACCGATCGGTCCGGAAGATGAGTTGTCCCCGCGATATAAGAATCGAAGAGATGAATGTCTCTAACCAGAGGTTTAATGATATTGTCCAACTCGTGGTTTTCTACGAGAGAAACGATTCCTTCTTTTTTTAACTCTATTTCATGGTCCATTTAAAGTCTACCTCACCGGTAAGAAATTGATCCATCAGCGCGTCCAGTTCCTTTTCATATTCGGCATATTCCTGAATTTCCCTTTGCAGAGATTCTTTTTTCTCTTCAACAGCTTTTTCATTTTCCAACAGAAATTTATACTGATAAGGATTTTTCCCCTTGATTGTCATCATTTCATCTCGAACTTTTTGGATTTTCCCGGGGAGATCGTCAATTTCAATCTCAATTGTCTCCCATCCCGCGTTTTCAAGAGCTTTTTTAACCAGCACCTCCGCGGCTTCCAATTCTTCCAAATTATTGGCGTTATATGACACGACAATCATATGCCAAAGTTGTTTGAGTTGCGGATTGACATCGGTTTTGGGGTTGATATCCGGATGCAGCATTTTAGCCAAACGATGATAGAGCTTTTTAATCTTCGCCAAAGTCTCGACGCCGATATGATCACTGGCGTTTGCCGCGTTGTTTTCCGCGATCATTTGCGCAAGCTTTCGATCGTATTCCCGCATTTCCCGATTAATCTGCACCATCATCGCATCAAGATCGACGGTTTTTCCTTTGTTGGCTTCAGCCTGACAGAAATGCAGAATTTTTTTCTTTTTGATACAGGTTATCTTCATCTCAAAAAGATGAGCAATCAATTCACCGAAAATTTTGGTATAAGCGATTTTTAAAAGCCCGGCCTCTTTCCTGATTTGATCACGCTCAAGCAGAAGTTCTTCATATTCGGCGTAGCCTTGGTTTTTGATTTTGATGATCTCTTCCATCGGCATTCCTCGATATCATTTTAAAGATCACTTTGTTCAGTTACGCTGTATGCGACACCCGTCCGTCAAAGGGATGCAGCTGAAACATGTTGACCATGATTTGTTTCAAAGGGGACTGTGTGCTTGCTTGATTATTTCTTCATCAAATCCATGCCGGCGTTCCAAGCCTGCCCGACTTTTTCGCCGGTGACGTAATAGCCGTGGGCGAACTGATCAAAGGTGAGGGCGCGCAATTTTTGGGGATCGACTTTACCATCGCCTGAGAGCACCGCTTCGTCGGCTTTGGTATTGACGATTTTCCCGACAATGCCCTGCACGTGGTCGGTTTTCAAAAATTCCAACAGTTCGCATTCCATCACCACCGGGAATTCCTCAATGATCGGAGCGTGGACCTTGTCGCTCTTGACGGCATGATAACCGGTGCGTTCAAATTTGTCGTCGATTTTGTTGCCCGAGGCAATACCGAAGAAATCCGCCGCGTCCATGTGGGCTTCGTCTGCCAGCGCAACGGTAAAAGCTTTGCTTTCTTTGATGTTCAGCCAGGTTTTTTTGCCTTCCCCGATGAAGAGGATGATTTTATCTCCGGCGCAAATCTGTCCCCACGCCGCGTTCATCACGTTGACTTTTTCGTTTTCGTCGTAAGCCGCGACCATCAACACCGGCATCGGATACACCGCCGGAATGACACCTAAATCTTTTTTCATTGTTTTGTCCTTTCTTTTGTCTGTTTGATTTTCCGTTTTCTAGGGACGGCTATGATACTCACATTGATATTATCATGATTCCATTTTAATTTCAAATGAAAAAGGCCGACGCTGCGGAAAGCCACAGGATCGGCCTGTTAAATCTCATCTATTTCGGTTTATCTTATCCTGCGCACAATGACGCTTGCGCTAGTGCGAGAGATCTTTCAGTTCTAAATGTGCAGTCCGGCCTGATAAGCTTCTTCCGGATATCCGCTCCTTTCAGTCATGCCCGGCGTGCCGCAGCCATAGCCCAAAACCATGCCGCAATCCTCAAAACGAATATAGCGCACAAGGGTTTTGTAATGCGCTTCGAGGGCGTCAAAAGTCCAGTCATCGGCGTTCCATGCGACGGTTAACAGCGCTGATTTCAAACGGCGGCTGTTTAAGCTGCTGTTGTAGGCGCAAAAGCGGTCAATCACGGTTTTGAGTTGGGCGCTCATGCCGTAATAGTACAGCGGCGTGGCAAAGACAACCATGTCCGAGCTCAAAAGCTTTTGGCGAATGATTTCCACGTCATCCTTCCACACACAGGGGCCTTCATAACCGCATTTAACACAGCCGGTGCAGGGATGAATATCCCCATGGCAAACATCGATCACCTCTACCGAATGTCCCGCTTCCTCAGCGCCTTTTTTAAAATGTTTCACCAGAATGCCCGTTGACCCTTGTCGGTTCGGGCTTCCCATCAATACAATGATTCGCATATGGTCCTCTCTTTTTTCGATGCTTTAAAATTCAAATCGCACTAAAATGGTCAGATTGCCGCTCGGCTTCCCGGGTTATTCCTCGAATTTCATGATGTTCGATTTTGGTTCTCGTGGTGCTTCCGAAAGTCATCGCGCCCTGCTCGGCCGGGAAAGCAAAGGTCAGCAAAACGCCGATGATTATCGCCGCGCAAATGGCCGCCGCCGGGAGAAAACGCTGCTGATCATCTTCTTTTTTGCTAGTCATTCCCCGAAGAATAAGCGCCGTCTGCATACCGGTAAAAGCCCAAAACCACAGCATGAGCAGATTGTCGAAAAACACCAGCCAGCCGGCTTTGCCGTAATCCAAAAAAGCGAAAGGCACACGAAAAAACAAATAATTCACCATGCCGCTACGCAAAAACAGCCAAAACCCAATACCGGCAAGACAAGTCAACACGGCGCTCACCATCATCTTTTTTCTGCCGTTGGATTGGAGACCGGCGGTCATGGCCGGGATATGCATGCCGAGATGCGCCCCCATGAGCACGAAAGTCCAATGGGACATGGACAAATGCGCTCTGCGGACAAAATCTAGCGGTGCCATGCCGTACAAAAAAGGCACGGCATGACTGCTCATGGCCATGCCGCAAAACGCCGTCATCGCGAAGGATAGTAACAGCAAGACATTTAACGCTGTTGTGACTCCGCGATAAAGATTGTATTTTCCTTTCAACAAAGCGCCGTACCATCTCCGGTTGAGTATCATATGAATGATTACCAGAATGGTCATCACGATGCCGCTCCATTCGTGAATCGTTTCTCCCGTCACCTGATAGGCCATCAGACAAAGGAGCAGGACGGTCATAATGACATCGATGATTTTTTTGATGTGTTTTGTTTTAAGTCCTGTCATACCTGTCTTCCTTCCCACAATGTGTTTTATATTTTTCCCGAATTATTTTAACCCGCCAATCCAGGATTTGAGATCCGCTTCCGATACGTCTCCGCTAAAACGCTGTCCGCCGAGCCAGGTTCCGCCGCCGGCAAGATTTTTGAGATTTTCACCGCTGTTTCCGATGCCGCTGCCGCCGGAGGTGCAGAAGGGAATGACCGTGATGCCGTTAAAATCGTATTTTTCCACAAAGGTGTCCATGATCCGGGGTTCTTCTCCCCACCAGATCGGAAAGCCGAGATAGACGGTGGTATAGCCCTTGAGATCCAGGGAGTCGCCGCCGATGGCCGGGCGGGCGCTTTTGTCGTTTTGTTCTTTGGTGGAGCGGCTGTTGTTGTCGTTATAGTTGAGATCACTTTCGGAATAGGGCTCGGCCGGCACAATTTCATAGAGCGTGCCGCCGGTGACCGAAGCGATTTTTTCCGCCACGCCTTTGGTGGTGCCGGTGGCGGAGAAATAGGCGACGAGGACCTTTCCTGAAGCGTCAGCGCCTTGATTTGACGATGCGGCGCTTGGACTCGGCGATGGACTTCCCTGGGATGACGAAGCGCCGCAACCGGTCAGCAGACCAAGCAGCAACGTTGCCATGATCACGGTCATCACGCCGCGAATTTGATAGATGATATTATTTTTATTCATGTTAACTCTTTCTTTTTCTCACAGATGACGCGGATAGGCACAGATGAAAGAATCATGTTTCACTTCATTTTCCCGCGTGCATCTGCGGTATCCGCAAGAGAGGATGAAATAAAAAAATAAATAACATGATCGTCATCCTCCCTTAGTTTCGGTTTTATCTGTCGATGTTCTTTGGCGCGTCAAAAACTATGCGCCGTCAGCCAGGTCACCGCTTTTTCAACCAGTTCGGTGATATCTTTTCCGTCCTCGGTCACAACCTTCTGTTTGGTCAGACCGTCTTTAAAATCGATATGTTCGGCCTCCGCGATGGCGTTTTTCAGATAATTGTTATCGTCTGAAAAGCCGGGATCCGGTTGAATCTGACAAATGCTGTAGGCCTGAAGGATCGCGCTGACGGGAACACCATGGTACATGAGATTTTTATACTGTTCGATTTCACTCTGTTTAATCGGCGCGCTTTCACGATAAATCCGCATGGCTTCGGCCAATACTTTTTGATCGTCTTCCGTCAGCCCCTGGGAGGCACTCGCGGTCGCGGTATTGTCTTTCACCTGTTCTAACGTGCTCATCCCGGAAAGAACCGCGATCACATCATCCAGGCTCAGACAAAATCTGACAGACCAAGACGCGATGGACCAATCGGGATGCGCGGCCTTGAGCAGGTTTTCCGCTTCTTCCGGGAGTTTGGCGAGTCCTCCGCCTTTGACCGCTTCCATGATGACGACTTTGCGCCCGTGGCGGCGGATCACATCGTAACACAGCCGAGCCTGCACCAGCTCACTGTCCCAATCAATGGGATTTAAAGCAATCTGGACAAACTCAATTTCAGGATGCTCTTCCAGCACCCGATCCAGAAGTTTGGCGGATGAATGGAAGGAAATGCCCAAATGGCGGATCTTTCCGTCCGCTTTCCATTTTTTCGCGTGATCAAACAAATGCGTTGTTTTGATGATGCCGCCTTTGCCGTCGTAACCGTCATAGTACACATTCTGAACATTATGCAAAAGATAATAATCAATAGTGTCCACGCCGAGATGATCCAACTGACTTTGGAATGTCTCCTCAATCTTTTCCTCGGGGATCAGCATAAAGGTCGGAAACTTCGTCGCGATGGTATAGCTTTCTCTGGGATGGCGTTCCACCAGCGCTTTGCGGGTCGCTTCCTCGCTTTTACCCTCATGATAGACAAAGCTTGTATCAAAATAGGTATAACCCGCTTTCAGAAAAGCATCGACCATTTCATTCAGTTGCGCATAATCAAAATCAGTGGGACCGGAGATAACCGGCAGCCGCATCAGTCCAAAACCCAAGTTTTTCATAAAAAGATCTCCTTATCATACTGTTTATCAAAATTGTTTAGGCCAACGCGTTGTAATCTTCATCCGAAACGGCTTCGAGCCATTCGTTGCTCGTCTCTTCTCCCTCGACTTCGATGGCCAAGTGAGAAAACCACGACCCCGGCGCGGCACCGTGCCAATGCTTGACTTCCGGGGGAATGTTGATGACGGTTCCCGGCGTCATTTCCACGGCGTCTTTTCCCCATTCCTGATAATAGCCGCGGCCGCCGACGCAGATGAGCATTTGACCGCCGCCGTTTTTGGCGTGATGGATATGCCAATTGTTCCGGCAGCCCGGTTCAAAGGTGACGTTAAACACCGGAACCTGTTCAGTGGAAACCGGCGCCAGATAACTTCGGCCGACAAAAAACTGCCCATAGGGATTTTCTTCGCCGATGGGGAAGAAAATCGTGTTTTGATAGGCGTCCTTTTCGGTGGCCGCCGGCGCTTTTTCATTCCAGACTTCTGTGGCCTGTCTGAACACCGCCCAGCCCTTGGGCCAACCCACATACATGGTGGCGTGGGTGATGATGGCGGCGATTTCCGCCTTGGTGACACCGTGGGCTTTGGCGTTTTGCAGGTGATAGGTCAGGGATGAATCGGTGATGCCCGAAGCCATCAGCGAGACCACGGTGATGATGCATTTGGTTTTAACGTCAATAGCTTGTTCATTCCAAACCTCTCCAAAAAGCACATCATCATTGAGATGCGCGAACATCGGCGAGAACTCGCCCAGCTGATCTCTTCCTGCGGTTTGTACGATTTTTTTAGTCATGTTGATTTCTCCTCGTCATTCAATCAATTTTTACTTAATCTTCTGATCTCCAGTGGACCAGACATGTTTTTCCTTGGCTGATTCACGTTTATTTTGCGCCATAACCCCAGCCAAAGGATGGGGCACATAGGGCTCTTCCAGATCATTGATCTCTTCCGGTGTCAGGGTGAAGGACGCCGCCTTCGCCGCCCCTTCGATGTGCGAAAGCTTGGTCGCGCCGACCACCGGCGACGTCACTTTGGTGAGCAGCCATGCCAAAGACACCTCTGTCATGGTGACGCCTCTTTTTTCGGCAAGTTCGGCAACCCGTGAGATGATCACATTGTCCTGCTCCGCCGTCGCGTCGTATTTAAATTTGGCGTAGGCGTCTTCCTCGGCGCGTTTCGTTCCCCCTTTTCCGGGGAGCCTTGACAGTCTGCCGGAAGCCAAGGCGCTGTAGGGTGTCAGCGCGATGTTTTCCTCATCACAATAAGGCGCCATTTCCCGCTCTTCTTCGCGAAAGATCAAATTGTAGTGTCCTTGAACCGACACGAATTTGGCAAAGCCTTCTTTTTCCGCCAGGGCGTTGGCCTTGGCAATCTGCCAAGCAAAACAGTTGGAAATACCGATATATCTGGCTTTGCCGGCTTTGACGACGCGGCTCAGACCGTCCATGATGTCATAGAGGTCGGTCTGCCAGTCCCACATGTGATAGATGTAGAGATCGACATAATCCATGCCGAGATTTTTGAGACTGGTGTCAATCATCCGCTCGATGTGCTTTTGTCCCGTGATGCCGCCTTCGATTTCTTCCGCGGTTCTGGGCAGAAATTTGGTGGCGACGACCACATCCTCCCGTTTGGCAAAATCCTTTAACGCTCTGCCGAGATATTGCTCGCTGGTGCCGCTTTGATAGGCGATGGCCGTATCGTAAAAATTGACGCCGAGCTCAAGGCCCCGTTTAATGATATCCCGACTCCGGGCTTTATCAAGGGTCCAACTGTGCTGACCCCGCCCGGCATCGCCGAAGCCCATGCAGCCCATGCAGATCCGGGAGACGGTCAAATCCGAATTTCCGAGTTGTGTGTATTGCATATGTCCTCCTGAATGATTGTTCGACCGGTTGTCGCGCAATCGGTCTTCTCTAAAATACCGGCATGGTCTGCCTGCTCGCGGGAGCAAAGCGAAGAGTCGCCGCTAATCGCCTTTAAAATGGGCAATCGAATTTTCACCCTCTGCAAACGGACAGACGAATGTCAATTTGTTACTTGTTCAGCGTGATGATGCTCCTCACGCTTTTCGTTTAATTTGATAAAGAGCATCGTGAAATTTCCGCCCGCGGCGATCAACGCACCGGAAAGAAAACCGTAGACGTTGTTTCGCAGGAAAAACATGAAGGCACTCCCGACAGCCAAAGCTGCCGCTGCGATCATGACATCCCGCCCCGTCAATCGGTATCGACGGTGGTAATAGACGCTGTCGGAATAGACAGCCGTAAAAAACAAAAGCATTGCCGACGACATCAACCCCGCCGTCAGCAAACGGTTGGCTTCGGGATTTTCGAGAAATTTAAAAGCGACGGTGATGAGGTTGAGGGAGATGACGATAAAGTAGTGGCTGAACATCAACCGAAGTGCCCGATCCACCCGGTGATGATCGCAAAGTTCATGAATCTGTATGACATAACAGCCGAATAGCAAAAGAATGACGGCGAAAACCATCACAGGCCTGAGGGTAAAATGCCTGACATCAAAAAATCCGGTCATGCCCACAATGCCTTCCCCGAAGGTGATGATGGTGATGAGTTCAAAGCGCTCAGCCAGATGGGGAAAACTGATAATGTCCGCGTCGAATCGGCCGCGGATGAAAAACGGCAAAAAGGCGCCGCACAACACCGCTGCCACATCCAACCAGATCACGACATCCCCCGCCTGAAACACCGAGGCGAGAAAAGCCGCGAAATAAAGCAGGCAATCCACCGAAAGAATGGTTAAGGAATTTTTCGCAGCGGCGGGATCTTGCTCCTTCACAAAGGTCTGAATGAGGTACATCGCCGCGACGCAGAGCAGCATCACCAGCATCGCCAGGTTGAAGGTCAGCGCCATTTCGTTCCAGCGCGGGGAAATGGTATTGGCCATATAGACCGTTGCCGTCATGTTGACGGCGGTCAGGACATATTCATACCATCGCCATTTACCGTAGCGGTTGACGTAATTGGTCAAATAAAGCCATGCCTGCAAAATGACAAAGCCTATCACAAGATACAAGAAGAACCCGGAAAGCGGGATAATCCCGTTTACCGGTTCCTCAATGAGCATGGTGAGCCTTGAAATGGCGTAGACATAGATCAGATCATAAAAAAGCTCGATCAGCTCCACTTTTTTCTCTTTGACAGCCATAACAGCGCACCTCCGTTTTCTCTGTTTATTTCACCTCGTCCAGCAACTTCTGAATCTCCGCCTCACCCGGACGGTTAATCTGTCTGCCTTTAACCCAGGTGACACCGGCTCCTGCGTTGTCGTGCAGGGCAATGTCGCTTCTGCCGAGGCCGCTGCCGCCGGAGGTACAAAAGGGGATGATGGTCTTGCCGGAGAAATCATAGCTTTCCAGAAAGGTGTCGATGATTCTCGGCGCCACGCCCCACCAAATGGGATAGCCCAAAATGACGGTATCATACGCTTCGATGTTAAGGGCATGATCGGCGAGTTCCGGCCGGGACGCGGGATCGTTCATCTCAAGGGTGCTGCGGCTTTTCTTGTTTGTCCAGTCAAGATCCGCGGAAGAATAAGGGGTTTTGGGAGTAATCTCATAGAAATCCGCCCCGCTGACTTTGGCGATAGCCTGACCCACTTTTTTAGTCACGCCGCCGGCGGAAAAAACCGCCACCAAAGATTTGCTTGCCATGTTGCTTGCTCCTTTCAAATGCTTTGCTCAAGCTTTGTTCATTTTGCCGCAATCACCGACTTTGTCACCGGTGACAAAATATTCATAGGTCGGGAATTCAAAGAGAACGGGCTTGAAGGTGTGATAATCGATTTTCCCTTTTTCGTTAAGAACGGAATCATCGGCATAAGTCGCGAGGATTTTGCAGATGAAGTGATCGAATTTTTCAAGCTCAACATTGCCGTCCACTTCACACTCGATAGAGACTTTGGCCGCGTCGATCAGCGGCGCGCCATGCTCACCCATCGTCCAGGCAAAGGCGTCTGATTTGTCGGCTTTATTGCCGCTGACGGTTCCCATTTTGTCGGCTGCTTTAAGCCAGGATTCATCAACGATGTTGACCGAAAGCTTTTTGTTTTCCCGAATGCCTTGATTGATGTAGTGGGCCTGCATCAGGGAGACCATCAGATGCGTGTGGGCGACGGTCCCGGCGTGGGCCACAAGGGTCCAGGTGGGTTTGTCACCCACCATGGCGCCGACAACCATAACCGGACAGGGATAGAGCGCGAGGGTCGCGCCGATATTTTGTTTGCTCATTATTTCATCTCCTTTTCCCAGAATCGAATCACATTCAGTTCCAGAGAATCAGCCACTTTTTCCAGTTCGGCGATTTCCGCCTCTGTCAAATGAACACCGGCGGCTTTAGCCGCGTCCAACACCTGATCTTCTCTGGTGACGCCGATGATCGGCAATGTGCCTTTGGCGACGGCCCAGGCGACGGGAATCTGCGCCGGACCGACGTTGTATTTGTCCGCGAGTTTTTGAAGTTCCCCGTTTAAAACCGACAGCTTGTCGAGGACGGGATTGTAGGTTTCGGCTCTGGCGGAGCCTTCCGGCATCGGATGATCCGGATCATATTTGCCCGAGAGGGCGCCCTGTTCGAGAACCATATAAGCAAAGAAGGTGATGTCGTTCTCCTTGCAATAGTCCAAAATGCCCGAATCCTCGGAGGAACGGTTGATGAGGCTGTCGTGATTTTGCACCGCCGACAGTTTCAGACCGCAGGCTTTGAGGATGGCGTCGGCTTCTTTGATTTCCTGAAGGTTATGGTTGGACACGCCGATCATCGGAACATCATCCTTCCCTTCAAAATATTTGGCCAATTCCTCCGTCCATTTGGGGGCATCCGCGACGTTGTGAATCCAGTAGATATCAAAGCGATCGAGATTCATCAGGGAAAGCTGCATCTCAATCATGTCGGCCATGGCTGTGGGGGACGCCGCGTCGGCGCATTGGGGCGTAAATTTATCGGAGATGAGATAAGACGCTCTCGGAAGGTCTTTTATCAATCGCGCGAGCACTTTTTCCGATGTGCCCATGCCGTAAGCGTAAGCCGTGTCCCAGAGGTTTAAGCCGTTTGCCATCGCTGTTTCAAAGATGGGTCTTAAACGCTCCGCCGTTAAGGCGTTGCCGAAGGTTCCATCGTTGCCCCAGGCCCAGGCGCCAAGGGCGATTTTGGGTAGATTTTTCATGGTTGTCTGCTCCTTGATTGAATTATTTTTTTATCGCGTCCGATTCGTCCCCGCCGAGCAGCTTGATCAAACAAGCGTAGGTGAGTTCAAAAACGGATTGATAGACATAGCCGATTTCCGCTTCCGCCATGGCTTTTTTTTGCTTATCGGTCACGGCGGTGTAGGGATAAATGCCGAACATGAAGGGATAGAAGGTATAAATGAAAGTTTGAACATCCGTCACGCTCATGTCGGGCACAAATTTGGTCATCAGCATACACATCAGCTGCATCGAACGGCCATAGGATTTTTTGAAGGCGGTCAGCATTTCCGGGCGGCTGTTTTCCTCCATGTCAAAGTTGTTCATGGACAGCAGTTTTAAAAGCTGCTCGCGTCCGGCTAAAGACGCCGCGATTTTTTCCGAAAGGGCAGCCTTTGACAAGGTGCCGTTCCCATCCAAAATGGCGGTTAAGTCCTCGTTCCAGCGATCATACTCCCTTTGAAAGAGAGCCAGAAAAATTTCTTCTTTGGTTTGAAAATAGTTGTAAATGGTCGGCCGGGAAAAGGAGGTCATCTCCCCGATATCTTTGAGGGTGATATCCCGAAAGCTTTTGCTTCGGTAGAGTGTCTCACAAGCGCTGACGATCTCTTCCCGTCTTTTGGCGATTTGTTCCGGTGTGGTTTTTTTCATTGTTAAATCCTCACGATTTGTTTGATGACATCGTGTCAGCATCATGATTATACATACATTTTGACGCCGTGTCAACATGTTTTCTGTTTTTTTCTCCGCCAAAAAAGCTTTCGCCTGTGAAATACCATGATCGCTTTTGGAAAAACCGGCTTTTATCTAAAAAACAGGGCATAAAAAAAGAGCAAGCGCGATGCATGCGCCTGCTCGAAATGCCCTTTGTTTTTGATATTCTGATTGATGTTTAACACCTTCCGTTGATCATCTGTTTGCTGGTTAAAAAGGTGACCAAGAAAATCTGCAGTCAATGAGCATCATATTGAAAAGTGCCGGTTCTTTGCCATGTCATGTCCGTTATGATCGCTTTTCTTTTCGTAGCTTGTTGTATTCCGCGATGGAAATTTTTCCGTCTCGGAGACGCGGAAATCTCGGCAGATCTTTCAATTCGGGCAAATGGGCGGTCAAGGTGTACACCTCGGCGATGGTGGCCCCCTCATGTCCCCAATCCTCCGGTTTGGTCAAAAGATGATGAAATCCGTTTTTGATCACGCAGCGGGCTGACGCCACGTTGTCCGGCATTACATGAGCCGTGATCAAATTGACCTTAGTGTGATCCATCAGATAGGTGATCATCGCGGCGACACAGGTCGTGGCAATCCCCTGTCCCCAATATTCCGGCAAAAACCGACAACCCAATGAGACGATTTTGCCAGAAAACTTATAATCATAAAATTCCGCCAGTCCGACAAAATCACAGTCATGGCTTTTGTCATAAACACCCAAGACGCATTGACGGTCCCGATGAAGATCCATGTTTTTTAGTCTGTCAAGGGCATCCTCCGCGGTTCCCTGAAGCTCCGGAAGATAGGTGGGTTCATAACGATAAATCCGCGGGTCTTCCCGCATGGCCTTTATGGCTATTAAATCCCGGTCATCAAGACCTCGGATGATCAGTCTGTCGTTTTCTATTTGAATTGGTTCTTTTTTCATGATTTAATCTTCTTTCTGATAACAATAGGATGCGGCAAAACAATAATCCCGGCGTCTATCCCTGAATTCAAATAGAAACCCGGCATAACCGAGTTTCTTACAGAATCATCCACCATTCATCGTCGCTCGCAGATGACGAAGATAATCGCGGGTAAATGATTTAATTTTTATTTCTTAATCTGCGTGAATCAGCGTGATCAGCGAGAAAAAAGGGGGGATGTTTTGACTTGTCTTTTGGAGCAGTTTTCTCGCTTTGCTCGAAAACATCTACACCCAGAACGGCTGTCCCTCGCTGCGCTGGGGCGCCGCTCATTGGCTATTCGTTAGCTTTTTGCTTGCCTTTTTTGGGCAGTTTTCTCGCTTTGCTCGAAAACATCCGTTCGGGACAGCAGTCCCTCACTCAAGCGCCGCTCGTCATGCTCGCGGCTTACGCGTTGTGGAAAGTGTAGCCGTGTTTGCCGTGGCGTTTGGTCTCATACAAGGCTTCGTCCGCGTCGTGCATAACCGAATCTACGGTGCTTGCCGCGTCGCCGTGGACAATGCCCGCGCTGATGGACGTGGCCGGCAGGCCGTCCGAGGTGTCGGCCAGTTCCCGATTGATCTGATCGATTTTCGTTTCCAGTAGGTGCTGCTGCATGGCTGTGGCGTGAACGGCAAGAATAACAAATTCGTCACCGCCCATCCGGCACACATAATCATCGGATCTGAAATTGTTTTTGAGGGTTTGCACCAGTTTGATCAGCACCTTGTCTCCTACGTCGTGACCGTAGGTATCGTTGATGGTTTTGAAATCGTCGATATCGATCAAAATCAGATAGCTCGAGCTCAAATCCAAACTCGACACCAACAAGTCATAGCCCGCCCGGTTGTAAGCGCCGGTGAGCTCATCGTGGGATGCTTTGAAATTGAGATGCTCCAGAGAATTTTTGTAGACCTCGTACATTTTGTTGTAGGTGCGGGCCAGATAGCGAAATTCGTTGGCTCCGATTTCGGGGATGGGCTTGTCTGTTTTGATTTTCTCCACCGCGTTGAGAATCGGATGAATCCCAAGTCTGGAGGTCAGCCACACCATAAAGAAAATGACCAGGGTTTGAATCAAGATGATGATCCGCACGACATTCATTTCGTCTTGCAGGGCGGCAAGGGCCGTCGCGTCTTTCTGACCATTCAATTTTTCAAGCTCATCGAGGCTGGCGCGCATATTGGCGCGGATCGTGTCTTTTTGTTGATAGTAGGCATCGTCGTGAACCATTTCCACGGCGCGGCTCATTTTATCATCTGCGGAAAGGGCCTGATCCGCTGCGGAAAGGGTGACGGCCTTGATTTGCTCCGGATAGTCGGTGTAGCCCTTGGCGTCAACCACCAGGCGCATCGCGTAATATTCCCGATCCATGAGCTTCACCGACGCGTCCATCGCTTGCTTTAGATCTTTGAGAGCCTCGTTGGCGCCTTCGCCCTTTGACATGGTGGCGATCGCTTCTTCCCGACGATTGTTCTTAAAGGCCTCGGTGAAGTAATCATCCATAAACTTTCGGTCTCCGTGAATGGTGAAGCGCTGTACTTTTTCGGTCAGATAGTCCGACGCATCCATCAATTCCCGCGCGGCTTTTCTAAGTTCAATTTGCTGTTCCGATATTTCCGCCAAATGAACGGAGCTTATTGATAAATGATAGGTTAAAAAAATCATCACACCCGCCATCAAAGCCGCGCCGATGACCAAAGCGATATAAATGGCCCGAAGCGAGATGCCGTCTTTTTGCTCTTTCATTTTTCTTTTTATAAAATCCTTTCAGTATAAAACGTTTCAATTATACAATTAAAATAATTTTATCTGAAAACGTCAACTATAACAATGAAGTTTTATGTCATACTCGGCCAAAATTTTTAGAATAATGGATTAAGCGGAAAAAGGATAAGGAAATGACGATGGTTGATCCGTCACTTAACAATCGCACTTCCCAATTCATACACGGCTTTGCATTCCTCGGGAAACACGGTTTCATGACGCGCGCGCTTGGCTTCACCGTCAAAATACCACGGCCAGTCCGTCTTGGTGTAGTCTTTGATCTGGAGGGTGTCGCCGCTGACGAAGACCTCCGTCGGCCCGACAAAACGGCTGAGGGTTTGCTTGTAATTATCCAAAAGGCCTTGATAGGCGCCCGCCGGCGCGTTGCTCGTCATGATGAGCAACACCGGAATTTCCCGCTCATTGCAACTCATCGGGTCCATGCTGTAGGTCAAATATTGGAAAATGAGCCTTTCATACAACGCGCGAAAAGCGGCGGAAAGCTCCCCAAGATAATTGGGCGAGCCGATGATCAGGCCGTCGGCCTCTCTGATATCGTCGAGCACCGGGGTCAGGGCGTCTTTCCGGATGCAATGTCCCTTAAATTTTTCTTTTTTGCAGCCGAAGCACGACACACAGCCGGTATATTGTTTCAAGCGGTACAAATCGTAACGCGTGACCGTCGCCCCCGCGTCCTCGGCACCCCGGGACGCCTCTTTGATGAGGGTATCGGTGTTCCATTTCAGTCTCGGTCCGGCATTGACCGCGATCATTTTCTTGTTCATCTGATTGTCCTCCTTCTTTTTCAATATGATAAAACCCTTTATGGGCGAAATCAAACGTAAATTTTTGCCTTGGGCTTCGTCATGTTCGGGCTCTTTCGCCCATGTCTAAACGGATCGTCTTTGGCATCGAAACGTCAAAGGCTCCCCGCCGCCGATGGGAAAGCCTCGTCTGTTTTATTCGTATTAAAGGGAAAGCCCGCCGCGGGATTATTGACCCGCCAATGTGATCAATTCCCATTCGCAATGTTCTTCCGTGCGGAAGGGCAGCCGCCAATCACTCAACCCCGCCGACACGTACAGCCGGGTGGCCGGCTTTTCAAATTCGCCATAGGCCGGCAGATTTAGGCCGTAGCGGTAGACCCATTGAAGCGGCCACAGCTGGCCGGCGTGGGTGTGCCCGGACAATTGCAGCGCGGATTTTTCGATCTCGAGTTGACCGCTGTCATAGGGTTGGTGATCCGCCACAATGAGGGCGCCCTGACCTTCATAGGGATTATTCAATGACGCGTAGGGTTTGCGCTCCTTTCCGGCGCTGATGTCTTCTCGGCCCAGCAGGACAAGCCCACCTGCGGCCTTCACATAGTCATCCTTTAGGATATGGATGCCGGCATGTTGAATCGCGGCGGCCAGCTGCCCGTCATCATAGGTCCGCCCGCCGACCAATCCGGCTTCGGGCTGTCTGTCATGGTTGCCGTAGATGAAATAGACGGGAGAGCGGATGGTCGAGAGTACGTTGTACACGGAAACCATTTCTTCATAGGTTGTCAGTTCGTCGGTGACATCTCCGCCGAGGATGACAAACTCGGGATTTTGCTCATTGATCTGCCGGCACAGCTCTTTCAGATTTTCCGGTGAACGCGCCGAGCCGATGTGCAAATCCGCCATAAACACGAAAGTGTGGGGCCGGGTGATGCCCTTCGCCGTCCAGGTGTGCCGATTGACGGTGATGCGGCTCGCGTTGCCAAACCCATAGAGAAAAATGAGGGTGCAGCAGCCCGTGAAAAGCACGGCCTGTCTTATGAGGTTTCCCGTCGTTTTTTCCGTCCGCGGCTTCGAGCGGTTCAAGATGAGCCGAATGACATAATCGATGATGCTCGCGATCAAATCGCCGAACAAAATGAGATACAAGGTCGCCAGCTCATCGCCGTTCTGATAGGCAAAGCCGGTGTCAACGGCCACAAATAACAGCGCCGCAAGCAGAATCATCACCGGCTTCAGCCAAAAAACGATGATTCTGAGTACCCGGGCGATGCGGGTTTCCCTTTGTCTTAGCGGTATCTGAATCGCGAACAATATCGCGCCCGATACGACGATTTGGATTATCCATAAGATGAAGGCTTTTGTTTGCATCGATGCTGTCCTTTCAATGGAAAATGATAGGCTGCCGCGGTCAATCGCAGGCGGTCAATCGGGATCCGGAACAATCCCGGCATGCCGGAATGGATCGATTCAATCCAAAGGAAATCAGTTTTTCGACAAAGTCATCTTTTGTCCCGGAAGGGGCATATTCATAAATGCCTAGTCCGACCGTTTGACCGGCCGCCAACTGAAAAATGTCCCAGACTTCCTAAGGGCAGAGGCCGCCGTCAACCGGAAGCGGTGTGTTCGGAAATACCCCGGGATCCATGACATCCAGGTCAAGATGGATAGAGACATGCGCTGTCTTGATGGATTGGGCTATTTTTCGGATCGGATCACCGTTTGAGCGAATGTCCGAAACGGCATAGGCGGCAATTGGGGATGCTTAGATAAAAGCCGACTCCGCCTCATCGAAATCCCTGCCTCCCACATGAATCACCTGAGGCGGCGTCAATGGATATCGGTTTTCCAAAAGGCCAAAACAAAGCTCGTCCATCAGCGCCCGCAGGGGCATTCCGTAGAACAGTGAAGCGGCGGACTCCCCGGGGGTGTTGAGATCGCCATAAGCATCCAGCCATAGGATGGTGAGATCTCCCGGTATTTTCACTGAGATAGACAATTTCCGGCACGTCCGCATCGCATCCTCCTCCCAGCGTCAACAGGGGTTCCGGGGCGCCTTTGATCAGATGATCATCGGCCGAGCGCATCTGTTTGTCAAGCGCGTCGAAGCCTTTTATACCGTTTTTCTTCACGGACATATCGTATTGATCCGTTGTCACAGGGAGTCTTTCAAATAACAATCCCTTCAAATACAGGTTGATTCATTCATTTGCTCCGGCATCGGTGACAAGATCCCCTCCGCCCTGCCACTGCGCGTTGACGATTATTTTTTTCACGATATCCCCACCATTCTCAATTCGACGGCTCGGGCCGGTCAGTGATTTGCCTTTTCCGAATGTCACCTTTTGATTTCTCTTTTTCGGCGTCGGCAGCTCCGAGGCCACCGCGTCAACCAGTTCCCGAAGAAAAGCCCTGTTTTCCACATCATCCACGAGGAGCATGGCCTTCGCGCCTTCATAGGGTTGCGCCATGGGCGCATTCGGCATCATGGCCGCCGCGGATTTGGTCGGCTTCACGAGAAAACGATCGTCGTAAATGCCGCCGATGATCTTGCCCCGGTAATAGATGATGGACTCGCCCATCATCGCGCGGGCGGAAATCTCATCCACTTCCGATAATTGTTCTAAAATGAAGGCGAAATACGCTTTGCTTGATCCCATCGTTTCACCCCTTTCTGATCGGGTGCCGAAGGACGGTTTTGCGCTTCTCCGGCGCGACCCTCCTGGGGTCGCTAAGGTAGATTTCATGATGATGGCGCCGATCCGTGATATCAAGAACATACCCCAGGTTCTCCATATAGGCGTGCATCCGTTCTACGGTGGCCGGTTCATCATCATCAGGACCGATATGCATACACTGAACGCATTCTCCCTCGTCATAGGTTAAAAACTCAGCCTTGGAGAAGTCGGTTTTCTTTTTCTTTGTGGCTTCCTCGACCGCCCATTCAAAATCTTCCTTTGTGACAAACTCAGGGAGTCGGATAACGGATATCCATTTGACGTTCTCCTTGTTTGCAGAGTCAATGCCGTCCACACCATCCTGCCACCAAAATCCTTCCAGCGGCGGAACGACAAAATCAAAATACCCTTCAATCCGGTGATCGCCTTTTTTGCTCATCTTGATGGTGTAGGCAATGCCGTAAAGCAGACCGATCGACTGCTTGTATTCGCCATCTTCCATGTTTGGATCACCCTGACCGCGAACCGCGATATCGTTCATGCCCGGTATTGTGACAATAGAAGGCTTTGTCTTCGGCATGTAAAATGCCTTGTATTCCTTTTTATCATCGAAAGCCATGATCAATCCTCCTTATAGCGTACAGACCATGATGTATTCCTCGGCGTTTTCATCGACAATCTCAAACCCCACATCTCGGTACAGTTTCACGGCGTCATTTGCTTTCTGTACGGCTAGGGAACCTTGCCGATAGCCTTGGTTTTTAAACAGCGCGAGCATTGCTTTCATCAGGGCGGTGCCGATGCCCTGTCCGCGATATGCCGGATACAAAGCGATCGCAAAAGAAGGCGTCTCATCATCCACATGACCATCATCGTCCATGATCCTTGTCCAGACCGCGCCGACCACCTGATGATCCATGACCGCAACCAGACCATTATCCCCTTTTCGCTGACCAAAATCGTCCGTATACACCCGAAGCTCGGGTTTTTCGATGATTTCTCTTGGCGGCGGCGCCGCGCCTTCGGGAACGAAAATGGCTTCGTAAAGAAAGGTCTGAAGCAGGTCTGTTTCATCGTCTTTTAGCGTTCTTATTTTGGCTTGCATCCCATCTCCTTCGGTTTTCTGTATCCTTCCGACTGCCCCGATGGTCAACGGGGCGAGGGCCTTGTAAAAAAATGCGCTCGCGCCGTCACGTGACACAGCGCAAACGCATCGCTTCGTTTAATTTGCCTTTGTCATGTTGTACATGAAGATTTCATGGATTTCGTCATGATAGCCGTCATAAAAGCCTTTGGGCATCCCGGCGATGATTTTGGCGCCCCTGTTGTAGAGCAAAAGGAACCGATTGTGTTTTCCGTCAAAGGACAGGCCTTCGATTTCTCCCTGACGAATGACGTCGTCAAAGGTTTTTTCGAGAACGACTTGACCGGTTGTTTTGTCCGCCGACGGATCGATTCTATACATATGATCCGGTTCGTTTTTGTCAGCGTCTCCGTCATCGGCGGTGACGTAGAGTTTGCCATCATGATACGCGACACCCTGAATCCATTTGGGTGCCGGATCCATTTTCATTTTGCCTTTATCATCGCCTTTGTCCAGATCATACATATATAAATAGCCGCTGGATTCATCATCAATCCACGAGCACATATACACCGTACGGGAATCGGGGTCGACGGCAATACCGCTGCATTCTTTTTGCCCCGTGTCATTTTGAAAGGGAAAAATCATTTTAGGCTTTAAGGTATCGGCGTCATAGATGGCAACCTGAATATTTTTGCCTTGCCCGTCCATAAAATATTCCACGCCCAAATAAAGCTCGTTGTGATAGACATCGATATCGGCAATATGATTGACTTCCAGAGTATAGCCTTCAAAGGGGTTTTTGTTTTCGGCAATGACGTTCCAGTTTTTGTCATATTTGGTGAGCGTTTTGGAACCGCTGACCCAATAGGTGTCGTTTTCCACGCAGATCCCCTGTCTGCCGTTAACGGGAAAGACATCTGCCCGTTCATATTTAAAACCAGGGCCGTTTGCCCCGGCGCATCCGGCCAAAGCCAACATGGCCATCAAGCTAACCAAAACGATTGTGATTTTACGCATTTTTTCCTTCTGTTATCTCCCGAAAGGTAAGCCGCGAGCATGACGAGCGGCGCTTGAGTGAGGGACTGCTGTCCCGAACGGATGTTTTCGAGCAAAGCGAGAAAACTGCCCAAGAAAGGCAGGTCAAAACCTAACGGAGCATGACGAGCGGCGC
>JAFRBB010000005.1 GCA_017405085.1 Eubacteriaceae bacterium | reverse complement strand
TTTGCTCGAAAACATCCGCTCAGGACAGCGGTCCTTCGGTTAAGTGAGCATCCAAATTTTAATTTGGCTCATGCGAACTTATCGAGCGAAGCGGGTGGACATGCGCCCCTCGTGCCCCAGGGCAGCCTCTCTGCCGGCTCGCCTAAAGGGTGGCGATCCGGCATTCACCTTCTCACGCTCGGGGCTTACCCCTTGTCAAGGGGAGCCTTTTGTGCTCGGTTCCCCATTCTCAATTTGAAATCCGTCTCGTCGGATTTCTTCCAAAATCATTAATCATTCACCATTCAGAAATTGATGTATTCTCCAATGGTTTTTGCCATGTTTGTTATTGTCGTTTTTCCACTTCCGTTGGGACCGGCAAAAACGATAACCTCCGGCTATCTGATGATTTCAAGCTTCGACATATTCTCGTCTTCCGTCAGGATATTCAAGATATGCCTTCTTGTTGGCACTGTCATATCTCGCGACCGGCAAACCTTTGATTCGCCGCACTTCGTCATCAATCCTGATGGCTTCTTTGAACCGATGCGTCAATTCTTCATCTGAAATGCCGCAAGTGGAATCCAATTCGTTGGTGATTGTCATGTTAACGCGCTCCTTTCGCTTGATGACCGATGTGCTCAACCGTTTTTGGGCCTATCTATCGTGCAACCCTTTGATTGCCATTCAATGATGCGAGTTGCTTCTCGCTGATGACGCGGATTTAACACGTTGCCAATTTTTTGATTTTAGAAGTGGGTGCTGAGCACATTGCCTCCCCTATATTAGGGGAGGTGGCCTCTCGCCCTTGGCGAGATGACGTAACTGACGTCCCAAGAACACGAGCGAAAGCGCGTGTAAGAAGGTGAATTTCGGCAAAGCCGAAAGAGAGGCCGGCCTGGGCCGTTGGCTGACGGAAGCTATCCGTAGCGTAGCGGAGTGTGAAGGGTTCTTTCGAGAACTGCTATCGAAGAATATCACGTTGCGGAAGCTTTTCGGCTGTCTTTTTTTGGCAGTTTTCTCGCTTTGCTCGAAAACATCCGCTCAGGACAGCGGTCCTTCGGTTAAGTGAGCATCCAAATTTAATTTGGCTCATGCGAACTTATCGAGCGAAGCGGGTGGACATGCGCCCCTCGTGCCCCAGGGCAGCCTCTCTGCCGGCTCGCCTAAAGGGTGGCGATCCGGCATTCACCTTCTCACGCTCGGGGCTTACCCCTTATCAAGGGGAGCCTTATGTGCTCAGTTCCCCATTCTCAATCTGAAACTCAGACCCCGTCTGATTTTCTTCCTGAATCATTCATCATTCATCTATCTTCTTCTCCGGTCAATGCCGTTTTCCAGATAATGGCGCTCTTTGTCGGCGTACATCGCCGCGTCGGATATGCGCTCAAGGTCATCAACGGTGTGATCCGGATAGTTGGCCAAGGCCGCGTAGCCGACGGACAACGACAATGCCTCGCAATGCACGCCGCGCCATTCCCCGGTTTTCATGCTGATTTCCGCGCACACACGATCCGGGTCGTCGGTGTAGAGGATCGCCATGAACTCGTCCCCGCCGGTGCGGTACACCTTGCCCAGGCTGCCGACGGACAGCACCAGACAATCCGCCGCCCCTTTGATCAATTCATCCCCGGCGGCGTGTCCCAGCGTGTCATTGACGGTTTTGAGGCCGTTGACGTCAAAGGAGAACATGACAAAATTCTCGGGCAGCGGCTGTTTTCGCAATTCGGTCAAATCCTCTTCAAAGCTGCGCCGGTTATAGAGTCGGGTCAATTCGTCGGTCATAGCCACGCGGATCAAGCGTTCCTCCCGCTGTTTTTCCTCATCGACGTTTCGGATGGTGTAGATGACCACCGTCGGCACCCCTTCCGCCGTCGCTTCCACGGTGATGTACTGCGCCCGGAACCAGCCCGACACCACATCGATGAAATCGGCACTGATGATTTTTTTGCCGGTCAGCCGTTCGGGAACCGTGGTGATGTCGGTGAACTCCCAAAATCGGTCAAATTGATCGGGCATGACATTGTCCCGGATGCGCTGATTCATCAGCGTATGGGTCTGCCGGGGCAAATCAATGACGTGTTTGACGTGATTTCTGTCTCGCAAAGACATTTCCGTTTTTTCGGTAAAATCGATCAAATTGACATTGTCGTAAATCTCGGCCATGGAGTCGAGGACGGCGACCTTTTCCTCGTTTTCGGCCTCCTGATCCTTCACGGTTTTCTGCTCGCGAATCAGCGCGTTATAATGGGCCTCCACCAGATTGATGAGAATCAGCCCCGACACAAACATGAAAATCACTTCGATGGAATAACCGCTGAGTTTGTCGACAAAATAGGTCATCACCGAATGGAAATTGCGCGCGAGGAACAGATCCCGCTCCGCCGCGAACCACGTGGTGGCCGCCATCAGCGCGAAATTAAACAGCGTCATGCCGAGATAGATCCCCCGATTGCAAAGGAGAATGCTCAGCAGGGGAACCAGATACCAGGTCAGGGTGAGGGGCACATTGCCATAGGCCAAATAGGCGATCATGCAGTCGATGACCACCAGGGACACCACGCCGGCCACCGGACTGTCGGGATGGCGTTTGACCATCACATAGTGAAACAGCGCCACCGCGAAGGCCACGCCGGAGATGATGGCGCAGTCGGTATAAGAAATGATCGTGAAGGTTCCGCTCAAAATGCCGATGGCGATCAACGGCCCCGCGGCAATGAGCATCCAAAAAATTCTGTTGAGATATTTGTTGTCCCGCGCCATGGTGCCGAGGACAAAACTGTTGAACATATGTTTGAGACGATCCATCCCTTTTTTCTTTTCCATTGTCAAACCTCTTTTCCTGTCTTTTCGGCAGATCCCCCGATTGCCGAGTTCTCGTTGTTTATCAAAATATTATACCACAGAACCCGCGTGAATATCTGAAAGAAAGCTTGATTTCAAGGGGCGCCTCGCATTTTTTTTAGAACAAAATAAGCGGCGCTTCCTTGACTTGTCTCACCACGATTCCGGGCGGTTCTGATTGGATTTTTGCTGTTTGCTGTCTTTGGCTTTTTGGTGATGTAAGCTATACTCACGAGAACCCCTCAGTCGCCTTTGGCGGCAGCTCCCCTTATCAAAAAGAGCCCTATGCGCTCAGCAAGTTCTTTTCCAAATTAAAATCCGGCTCGACCGATTTTTCCCAATCATTCCTCATCTCTCACGCCTCATCCCTCATTCCGCTAATAGTATTATATCACAATATCTTGTCATATGCACGATAAAAAACGCAATATCTATATCAATTTCGCGATTTCTATATCAAAATCGAAAGTCGCGGGATACAAAAGCCAACCGAATTCCCGACAGCCGCCGGCACTATTTTTTCGCCCGATTCCCGGCGGCGAAAAAAGGACAAGATCTATTATCGCGTTGCGGCGCGGACATATGAAAAGCACCTCTGAGGGTGCTTGTAAGCAATCATTTTGTTCTAATGTAATTTTGGAGTTCGTGTCTGATATTTTCCGTAGCCATGGCGATTTGTTCTAACAAATAGATTTCATCATCATCAAGTACGCTATAAGGATTTGTTAAGCTGTCATCATGAAACCCTTTTATTGCCAACTTATAAGGATAAACAAACGGATCATAGCCAAGCTTTTCACATATTCCTTTATAAGAAGCGCTCTCTTTTGTTCTGTATTTGTAAAAATCAGCCCAGTATGGATTCTCTATATCGAAAATTTCTTTTTGTTCCGGCGTCAGTTTGTATGGATAATCAGTTAATAAATCGTATATAACCTTTTTGTCAAAACTGAAATAATAGTCTCCGACTCTATCCAAATTATCAATCCACCAAATTTGATCTGTTGGATTATTCTTATAAAAATCGCTTAGCACTTCCGTTCACACCTTTCTGCTTATATCCTATCCATAAGTTCGCCTTTTCTATTGGCTTCTTCCCAACGCTCTTTCTTCTCTTTGAGATACGCCTGATAAGCTTTTCTCATTTCTTCCGGCGTATCCTCACGCATTTCCCATCCATCGCCTTCACCCCATCCTTTAAATTCCGCGTCATCAGCATTAGGCTCAATCAGATAATCAAACCAATCGGGTTTCATCATATTAAATTTGTCAGCTCTACTCATTTCGCGCTTCTCCTTTATATTCGTTTGCCTATATCATAAGCGGTCAGGCATATACTGGTAATTTAAAATCCGACATTTCACCGTTTCGTTTGAATGACGGCGCGTCCCAACTTGGGTAAGATAGTTTTCCATCTTTATATCTTATTGAATAAAAAAATATATCTTCAGCTTCACCCTTATCTTCATCTCGAAGCCAGTACCAATCTTCGACCACCCCGTCAAGTCCCATCTCATCAATGATTTCTTGCGCTCTGATTTTGGCTGTTTCATCCGTGTGCAGCATTTTATTCACCTCTTTTCGTGACCAAATAAATCTATTATTATCATCGTTTGATTAATTGTCTATTATTGCTAACATTATAGCATTATTTAACACCTTTGTAAAGATGTCTTTTCAAGCTTCATTGCTTGTTTTAAGGCGACGATGGATGGGTTTTATATTAATATCCGCACGCGTTGAAAGCAGTCAACCCTAGCACCGATATTTTGCTGATTTTCTGAAGCGCGCCGCTCATGCCATCCTGCAGCGTCAGTCTTTTTGATACAGTGCTTCCCATGTTCTCACCGCCTCACCGCTTGAAAACTATTAATGTTTTCGCTTATTTCTTAAGATATTTTTTTGAAACCGTGCTATAATGAAGCCATAAGAAGGAGGTAGATGAATATGATACTCGGTTTGATTTGCCTGCTAATGTTACCTACAATTTTCATTTGGACTTTTTTTAGATAAATCTTCGCGCCCTCTCATCAAGGGGCTTTTTTTGTGCGATAAACTCTTGTCAAGCGGTCATTCGGGCTTATCGCGCCAATGCAGCGACCCCCAATACCAATCTCAAAAACGCCGAACCTCTGAAACAATCGCTTATCTTGCCTTGATTTCTTTTCATCACAAAGGGTCTGCCCAACAACAGGAATGGATCATCACGACAACCGATTCATCGATGTCACCCAAAACCCAATCGAGACTTTTTCAATACACGACGAAAAACATCCCAAAAATATCAAAAATCTTATTTTAAATTTTTTTACTTTTTCCTCACATTCCCTTCGCTAGTCAATATCATGATGATCTAAACAGCTATCATCGCTTGATCGATTTTTTTCTCACAACTCAACAGATTACTTTACACAGTCCCATCAATTGAGAACAGATAGAGAATAGAGATAATATCAAGAGATTGAGAACAGATAGAGAATAGAGATAATACCAAGAGAATGAGAACAGATAGAGAGTAGAGAAAAAAATATTTTTTTGAAATAAATTTGAGATTGAGATATATTGTTTATCCTGGCTTACCCTACCCTAAACTGATCTACCCTGACCTGGGGTTCCTTTTTGCGATTTCGCGAGATGAAGTGCCGAAGCTTTTAACCCGAGGTCAAATCCCGCTGAAATCGCCGCCGGTGACATCGATTTTTCGGCGTCATCAAGGGATTTTCTCCTTCCCGACAAGGATTAAAATCTTCAATTTGAAACCGGTCACAAAACAACTTTCGGTCATCGGTTTTTCAAAGAGATTGATGAAATGCGACAACGTCGCATCGATCAAACGACGAATTTGCGAAGCGAAACCACACAATTCTCACAACGGTTCGAAGCTCAATCCGGCCTTATTTTTTTAAAAAATCCGAGCAAAACTCTGATAAAACCCAACGGTTTTTCAACCGCGAGAGCGCGTCCGGCTCCAATCACACAGCCAAAAAGCACAAGGTTGAAAGTCAAAAGCGCAAAAAAAATGAGGATCAATTTCTCCAGATGACGTCTTTATTGAAGAAAGTCGAGGCGTACATCACGTCCTTTTCATCGATATCATGTTGATTGACTTTAAAGCGGTAAAATCGAATTTTGTCTTCCATCGTATGAAAATCAACACCTTGGCCGCGGCGTTTTTGATAAGCGATATACGCTTTTTGTTTGTCCTTTTTCTTGGGATATTGTTTCCAAAGCGCTTCAAACTCCGAGCTGTACTCGATCGCATCTTGCTCTGGATTTTGATTGTTCGCGGGTCGATCACTGGGCGCTTGCGCCTCGCTTACGGCAGAGAATAAATCCTCCGCGGTGAAATCATCCGCCTTCTCGTCTTGGGCATCGTCTTCCCCCGTCGTATCCGGCGGCAACGCCGATTTGAACTCATAAACCTGAAGATCATCCACAAAAAGCATATTTTTTTCATCTTGAAAATGCGTCGGATGATATTTGTCTTTGGGCACATGATTCATCATCCCCCAATGCCTGATCACCGTCACACCACTGTCAAATTTGATGATAAACCGGGCATCAATCAATTCCCTCAAGGCCTTAACCGTGCATTTTTTACCCCGCCGAATAATAGATTCGTTTACAATGAAACCATCATCATCCGCGTTGATCACAAGGTAAACATAGAGCTTAACCGCGTTAGATGACAGCTTATCGAAATCCGGATGGTCCATCACATCTTTAGAAATAAATCTTCTCCGATCCATAAATAAAACTCCCTTCGCTAAATTGATATTGAAGCGTGTAACTTCTCTTTTTTCGATAAAGGACACGACAAAAATCGTCTCCCGGTCCATGTCGATGGTCATTTGAAGGTGTCACAGCTTTGTTAAAACAAAATCACTGATTAATCAAAACCGTTAATATGATGATTATCTATGACAATTAACCCATCAACCGTGTCTATTATAGACGGATAAATTCTTAATGTCAATAAACAAATTTGTTTATATCGCATATTATGAATAATTCTAGCTTTTTATTTGATATTATCGCATATACATGATGAACATCGCGTAATCGTCATTAATTGACGCAATGTTGGTTTGACAATAAAAAAATCCCCGATTATCGACAACTCATCGATAACCGGGGAGCTTTTCCTCACGAATTGACGCGCAAGACGGTCTTGCCTTTGGACCGTCCGGCGGCGACTTTGTGAAGCGCCGCGTTGACCTCGTCAAGGGAAAACACCTCGTCAACCGACGCCTCAATCCGACGCTTCGCGAAAATCTCCGAGATTTTTTTCAATCCGGCGCCGTCTTCATGGACAAACACAAAATAATAGCTTTGATTTTTCTTCGCGGCCATCCGGTCCATTTTTCCGCCGGCCACCTTAAAGAGCATGCGTTTGACGGCGGACATGCCGCTTCTCTCGGCAAATTCACCGTTGGGCATCCCACGCAGAGACACCAGCTTGCCGCCGTGTTTTAAAATCGCGAACTCCTTCGCGAGCTCCCGCTCCCCAAGGGTGTCAAGCACAGCGTCCACATCCGTCAAAACCTTGGCGTAATCCTCGGTTTTATAGTCAATGAAACGATCCGCCCCGAGGGAAAGCACCCGCTCCCGATTGGCCGCGCTGCCGTTGGTGATGACCGTGAGGCCATAACTTTTCGCCACGGGAATGGCCATCGCGCCCAGACTTCCCGTCCCGCCGGAGATAAAAATCGTCTCACCGGCCTTGGGGGTCATCAGCTCAAGGGCCTGAAGCGCCGTCAGCGCCGTCAACGGCACGCAGGCCGCTTCCTCATCGGACAGATAGTCGGGCACTTTGGCGATGGCCCGCCGATCAATCGCCGCGTACTCGGCGAAGGCGCCGATTTTCCCAAGGGGCATTCGGCCATACACCCGATCCCCGACGGAAAAATCACTGACCCCCGCTCCGAGCTTGTCAATCGTCCCAACAAATTCATTGCCCATCACCAATGGAAACCGGTACGGCACAATCATCTTCACTTCACCGCGGATGATCATATTGTCCAGGGGATTAACCCCCGCCGTATGAATTTTCACCAAAACCTCGTCATTGCCGATCTCCGGAACCGGAATATCCCGGATCACCAGATCACACCCGTTTTTATCGTATCCGTTTAAAATTGCTGCTTTCATGATGTTAACTCCTCAACATGTTGATAGAAAATTTAAAATTTTGACATGATCATCCGTTTTTTGCCCGACCGGGATATCCCGGCGAGCGTCAATGTATAAAATAAACGGCCCAAGGGACAGAATCAGAGGTGATTGTGTCAAGCATACCGACCGCAAAGCCCGTCCCAAAAGAATCTAATTTGTACTCGGCCCATCGGTTTTTTTACCGTAAAAACAGTTGTTTCCAATAGCCCAGACCTTTTTTTCGCTTTGTCCAAGTTCATTTTCAAAAGAAAAATATAATCCTTGGTGAACATACCGACCACAAAGCCCGTACTAAAAATCCAATTTGAAACTCGGCTCACCGGTTTTTTTACCTGAAAAATAGTCGTTTCCCATGGTCCAGGCCGTTTGTTTCGCTTTGTCCAAGTTCATTTTCAAAAGAAATATAATCCTTGGTGAACATACCGACCGCAAAGCCCGTCTAAAAAATCCAATTTGAAACTCGGCCCCGCCGGATTTTTTCCCTTTGTCTAAGTTCATTTTCAAAGGAAAATGATAATCCTTGGTGAGCAAACCGAGCGCAAACCTGTCTTAAAAATTTCAATTTGAAACTCAGTCTGTTGATTTTTACCGGAAAAACAGTCGTTTCCCTAGGCACGAACCGACTTTTTGTTTGCTTTCTACAAGTCTATTTTCAAAAGAAAACTATAATCCTTGCTAAGCATACCGACCACAAATCCCGTCTAAAAATCCAATTTGAAACTCGGTCCCACCGAGTTTCTTCCAAAATTATTAATTATTAATTATTCATTATTAATCCCTGATTATTCATGCGGAATTGAAATTCCTTATAAACACGGGAAAAACAGACAATATTGCTATCACCAAAAAGATGAATAGAAAAAGACCTCAACTTTTGATAAAATAAAAGTGCTAAAACACCAAAAGAAGGAGG
>JAFRBB010000041.1 GCA_017405085.1 Eubacteriaceae bacterium | reverse complement strand
GACCATGCGGTTTCAACGGTTTTGGAGTGTGAGTTTTAATAAAAGTTAATTTTGCCGGCGTCAATATCCGCCGGCAAAGATTTCGTCTAAACCAGGCAAAACACTCCGTTTATTTATGGGAAAAAGGAGCCGTTAGTAACACCGCTTTCGAAGATGCCGAAGATGACAAAGAAAGAATATTATGTTCGGGGCTGCACGGCTCTGTTGGACGCTGTCGGCGGCGCGATCCGTCACATCGGCAACGTCCATAAGTACGCGCGGGAGGAAGACCGCCCGGAAAAGACGATTGTTGTCATCACAACGGATGGACTGGAGAACGCCAGCCGGGAATATACCTACGAAGGTGTGAAAAAGATGGTCGAGAGACAGAAAGAAAAGTATGGCTGGGAGTTCTTGTTCTTGGGAGCCAATATCGACGCCATCGAGACGGCCGGACGCTTCGGCATCTCGGCTGATCGTGCCGCGAACTATCACAGCGATCATCAAGGCACGGTGCTGAATTACGAGGTGCTGGGAGAGGCCCTCTGCGAGATGCGCGTGTCGTCGGCCCCCATCGGCGGGGGCTGGAAAAAGCGCATTGACGAGGACTATCATCGGCGGGGCAAGAAAGGCAAAGCATGAGGGAGAGATTGATGAACCCATATATATCGAATATTAAACGATACAACGCTTTCACATCACATCTGTTGCGGCGCTATATCAAAAATAAAAAAGGAGAGAATGTGATTTTTTCACCGTTGTCGATCTTAACGCTCTTTTCCATGGCGTCTGACGCGACAGCCGGTGAAACAAGCGCTGAGATCAAGAATTTTTTAGACGATGGTGCAGCCGCTCCGGATTTCGCGGCTTGGCTCCTTGGTATTCAAAAGCGTATGGCATCGAGTCACGCGATTTCCATCGCGAATGCTGTTTGTGTTCAGAAAAGAATTTCTGAATCGATCCGACCAGAGTTTATAGAAAAAGTACGAAATGACTATGCCGGAGAATTATTTGCTTCAGAGGATATGGTTGCCGATGTCAATACGTGGGTCAAGAAAAAGACCGATGGAATGATCGATCAAATAGCCGACGAATCAATGAAAAACATGCTCGCGTGCCTGCTGAATGCGGTGTCCTTTGAGGCTAAATGGCGTGAAGAATACGAAGATGATGACGTCTATGATGATGAATTTACAGATGCGGACGGGAATGTTAAGGAAGTTCCTTTTTTGCACAGCAAAGAACAATATTATATTGAGGACGATAGCTTTACCGGTTTCACCCGGCCGTATAAAGATGCGGGATTCGATTTTATGGCATGCTTGCCGAAGAAAAAGAAAAGCTGGCGTTTCCTGGTGAGCGCGGTGAAGGGTACTGATCTCACAGACCTGTATCAAAGCAGGACGGATCAATATAATTTGAGCGTATCCATGCCTGAATTTGAATCCGCATTGAATGATGACCTTACAGCGTTTTGCGGAGACGTTGGCATTGGACAAATCTTTACGGAAAAAGCCGATTTCGCGCCAATGTCTTCAATATGGCTGAAGGCCGATGCCATCATCCATCAAGCCAAAATCGAAGTAAACCGTCAGGGAACAAAAGCCTCCGCGGTATCTGAAATGGGTGTTGAACTCGGATGTGTACCAAACTTTGATAGGATAAAGCATGTTGAACTGAATCGTCCGTTTTTATATGCCATCGTCCATGAGAAAACCGGACTGCCGGTATTCACCGGCATCCAAAATCGGGTATAGAATATAAATCCGAGTGGGAGGGCCGAGCCGAAAACGCCTCCCTCCGCTTTTTCGCGTCAATGACCCGAATCAGAAAAGCGGCACTCGAGAAAACTGGACATCCGAACGCTCCGAATGGCCTTGACATTTTCACACTTTCTGTTAGATAATAAGCAAAACCTGACCAACCGTTGATGCGATCTGGGACAAAAAACGATCATCGACATCTTGTTTGCAAAGAAACCTTCACACTACCGCGCGAAGCGTTTTTTTCGGGGATATGGCGAAAGGAAAAAAACATGTCAATTTATCACATTTTCACAATCATCATCATTGTTTTGGCGGCGGCCGTGTTGGCCGGCATGCGTCAAATCGGAAATATTTCCGTCAAGCAGGCCGTCTTGTTTATGGGCTATGGGTTCATCGGGGCGATCATATGGGCGATTGTCTATATGATTATTTTCGCTCTGCCCTTTGTCGCCCGGCTTGAACACGATTTTCCGCTGCTTTTTATCGTATTGGATGTCTTTATTGCCGAGGCATTTCTCATTGAACTTTTCAAAGACAAAGGGGTGCACTACGGCGTGGAAAAGGGGAAAATCCCCATCAAAACCGTCTTTGACGCCATCGTGTTCGGCGCTTTGGTCGGGATCGGATTCGGGGTGGTCGAACACATTATCAACATGGTGATCGATCCCAATCCCGGCTTCATCTATTTCCTTCAGGAAGTGGGTCTCGTTTTGTCCAATATCGCGTTTGGGGCAATGATGGGCTTTTTTATCGGCATGTGTCATTATTATCAAGTCTCCGGAGACGACGCCAAGAGCAAGCAGATGCTCGTCGCGGGCTTGGTCATTCCCAGCGTGCTTCATGCGATTCCGACGTTTTTGGAAGAATTGGTGGAACACCATATGATTCCCGAAGGATTTGAATGGCTTGCCGTTATCATCGAGGTTGGCGTTGTCATCGCGGGAATCGTGCTGTTTTTCAAATGGAAACGGTCAACGGTGATCATTCACGAGGATTAAATCGACTTGAAAAACTCCGGAATTGCCGGGGTTTTTTTCGATTGAGTATGCTTATAATTGAGTTTTAAAGAATTAAAATGATTACAAAAAAAACAGCAAGCGTTTTCTTAAAAAAAGCTGTTGACAATCTAAACAGCGGTCTGCTAAATTATATTCGCACGTTACATACAGATGCTTTGTACGTCTGAGTGACGCTGCTTTTTTTATTTTTTGTCGTGGCTTCATCTTGCGCGGAGCGCGAATAAGGGATATAATACTTAACACTGTGCGGATGTGGCGGAACTGGCAGACGCGCCGGATTTAGGATCCGGTGGGCTATCCCGTGGGGGTTCGAATCCCTTCATCCGCACCATCTTTCAAATTAATAATGAATAAATAATAATCCCTGATTATTCATGCGGAATTGAAATTCCTCATAAACACGGGAAAAACAGACAATATTGCTATCACCAAAAAGATGAATAGAAAAAGACCTCAACTTTTGATAAAATAAAAGTGCTAAAACACCAAAAGAAAGAGGTCTCTTGATGAATAGTATAGCTGCTTTAACGATGAATAGCAATAAGAATAATAAGATAAATTTTGGTGGTGGTAATCTTTCTTCCGATGGCGGACTCTTGTTGGTGAAAGAATTCGCCCATAAGATCGGATTTGAAGACCTGATCCACCGTTCGTTTAAAACCGATGACACTGCCAAACGGCGCAAGCACACCGATCCTGACAATCTGCTTCAAATGTTTTATCAGAATATGAGCGGATATTTCCGCGACGATCGCGCGGACGATCTATCAGGTGATCCGGTGTTGTGCGCGGTGTTGGATAAAGACAAAACGGCTTCACAACCGACCATG
>JAFRBB010000040.1 GCA_017405085.1 Eubacteriaceae bacterium | reverse complement strand
TATCAGGTTTCTGTTCGTCAGGCTACGATTTCGCTATCCCTTCTTCTCGCCCACACCTCACGATGTAAACCTTGGGAGTCGCTTTGGGGTTCGTCGGCAACTACGCCCCTTGTGGACTTTCACCACAGACTGACGGCATGCTCGTCATACTAAAAAAGCGGACAGGAGCGCGTCCTGTCCGAATCTTGACGATGGTTCGATTATTTTTGTTGGCACTTCTGATTGCCGACGGTGCAAGAGGTTTTGCACGCCGATTGACAAGAGGTCTGGCATTCGCCGCAGCCTTTGTTTTTGGTGTTGGAAAGATTTCCTTTTTTGATGATTTGAATGTGTTTCATAGCGATTCTCCTTTATGTTTTACTGATAATGCGTGATATCTTTTATACTTCTTTTGCTTCGACTTCCGCGTCTTTTTCTTTTTTGTCTTCACCTTTAGCATCTTCTGCTTCGGAGGAATCGACGGGCTGCGCTTCAACGGTTTCGACTTCCGGCGCGTCATCGTCGTCATCGACGTCATCTTTTGCGTCTTCCGCCGGGGTCACCACCTGAACAATGGATGCCTTGCGAATCATGAGTTTTTGAAAATCGGGAAGCATTTCCAACACAACATTTTCGTCATCGATGGCGGAAATAATACCGTAAAAACCGCCGGCAGTGATCACTTCATCGCCGATTTTCATATTGTTGCGTTGTTCCTCGATTTTTTTTCGCTGTTTGCTTTGGGGGCGGATCAGCAGAAAATACATCGCGGCCACGATGACAATCAGCGGTAAGAAACTCATCAACCCTTGTTGAGAAAATAAATTTTGCATATGAATCCATCTCCTTGTCTTTATATGCCGTATTTTCGGAAAACATCGTGACGAAGCTCCGTTAGCGTGTCTCTCCGGATGGCTTCACGAATTTTTTCCATTAGGTTAAGTGTAAAATATAAATTGTGATATGTCAATAATCTGGCACCCAATATTTCATTGCATTTGATCAAATGACGCAAATAAGCCCTCGTATGATGCTTGCAGACGTAACAATCGCATTCGGGATCAAGGGGAGAAAAATCTTTCGCGTAAGTGGCGTTGCGCACAACCACACGGCCCCGGGAGGTCATCGCCGTGCCGTTTCGGGCGATGCGCGTTTGCAGCACGCAATCAAACATATCAATGCCGCGGATCACGCCTTCAATCAGCGCGTCAACACTGCCGACCCCCATCAGATACCGGGGCTTTTCCTTGGGCAAAAGCGGCGTGGTCACATCAAGCATGTGATACATGGTTTCTTTGGTTTCCCCGACGCTTAACCCTCCGATGCTGTATCCCGGAAAGTCCATCGCGACGAGATCATGGGCGCTTTTGGCCCGCAAATCCTCAAACATGCCGCCTTGCACAATGCCGAACAAAGCCTGATGTTCGGGATTTTCGTGAGCGGCTTTGCACCGGGCAGCCCAGCGGGTCGTGAGCTCCATGGATTTTTTGGTGTAGTCATAATCGGCGGAGGCCGGCGCGCATTCATCAAAGCACATCATGATATCGCTGCCGATGACATTTTGCAGGTGCGTGGCCTTTTCCGGAGTCATCATATGACGCGAGCCATCCAAATGAGAGGCGAACTGCACCCCTTCCTCGGAAATTTTTCTGAGATCACCTAATGAGAACACCTGGAATCCGCCGGAATCCGTGAGAATCGGACGGTCCCAATGCATAAAGTTGTGAAGACCGCCGGCGGCTTGAATGACCTCTTCGCCGGGTCTTAAATACAAATGATATGTATTGCCCAAAATAATCTGGGCGTTTAAATCGCGCAGGTCGCGAAAATCCATGGATTTGACCGTCGCCTGCGTGCCGACGGGCATAAAAATCGGCGTTTCGATTTCACCATGGTCGGTGATGATGCGCCCCAAACGGGCACCAGTATGTTTTTCTTCTTTTATAAGTTCGTAACGAAACAAAAGCATTCTCCTCTGTTTATGTCAGCATCCAGTATTTGTCAATGCCGTTTTTTAATCAACATCAACGATTGAAGATGTCCAGCATTGCTACCATAACACCTTTTCATCAGGATATGAATATTTTAATACAAAAACATCGCGTCTCCGAAACTGAAGAATCGATAATGTTCTTCGACAGCGTGCTGATAAGCGGCCAGCACCTTTTCCCTGTCGTAAAAAGAAGAGACCAACATCAGAAGCGTGGATTTCGGAAGGTGAAAATTGGTAATGAGCGCGTCGACTACTTGCCAATCATATCCCGGATAAATAAAAATATCCGTGTTTCCCGAATCAGCGACAATTTCTCCGTTATGTTTTTGAGCCACACTCTCCAACGTTCTGACCGTTGTGGTGCCGACGGCAATGACACGGCCGCCTTCAGCCTTTGTTTTCACAATAGCAGCGGCTGTCTCGGAAGGCAAACGATAGTGTTCGGAATGCATCTGATGATCCGCAATTTGATCGGCCTTTACCGGACGGAAAGTTCCGATCCCGACGTCCAACGTCACTTTCTCTGTGGCAACGCCCATATCCTCAATTTTTTTGAGAAGCTCAGACGTAAAATGAAGCCCCGCCGTCGGCGCCGCCGCGCTGCCTTCAATTTCGGCATAGACCGTCTGATAACGACTTTGATCTTTGAGGATTTCGTGAATATAAGGCGGCAGCGGCATTGTGCCGATGGCGTCCAGAATTTCTTCAAACACGCCCTCATAGGCAAAGCGTATCACGCGAAGGCCGCCGTCGATGGTCGCTTCGATCGTCCCCTCCAGGCCGTGATCAAAGGTGATGACCGCCCCCGGCTTGGCTTTTTTCCCGGGCTTGACCATCGTCTCCCAACGGTTTTCGTCAAGTCGTTTCAAAAGCAACAGTTCCACCTTTCCGCCGGTTTCTTTTTTTCGGCCGAAAATTCTGGCCGGCAACACCTTCGTGTTGTTCATCACCAAAAGATCGCCGGGTTTTAGATAATCGGTAATACGGTGAAAAAAGGTGTCTGTGATATCTCCGGTTTGTCGGTCAATCGCCATCAGCCTTGAATGATCGCGCTTTTCCGCCGGGCTTTGGGCGATGAGCGCTTCGGGCAGTTCGTAATCAAAATCCTCAGTTGTTAAATTTGTTTTCCCGTTCAATTATTCTTCCTCGTCAAAAAAATGCATGGTGATTTGACCGTCGTCATCGGAAGCGGCGTTTTCCAGTCCCAGATGGGCTTTTCCGCCGGCGGTAATTACTCGGCCTCTGGGCGTGCGGGCAATATATCCCAATTGAATCAAATAGGGCTCATAAACCTCTTCGATGGTTGTGCTCTCTTCCCCGATGGATGTGGCCAGGGTGTCTAATCCAACAGGGCCGCCGTCGAATTTTTCCACAATGGCCCGAAGCATGCGGCGATCGGTTTCGTCGAGCCCTTTTTCATCCACTTCAAAGAGATCCAAGGCCGTCGCTGTCGTCTGGGCGTCAATGATCCCCGCGCCTTCGATTTGCGCGAAGTCCCGAACCCGCTTTAACAGCCTGTTGGCAATACGCGGAGTGCCCCGGGAGCGCGCCGCCAAAGCCATGGCTCCTTCCGGGTCGATGGCAATGCCCAAAAGGCCCGCGGAACGCGAAATGATGGCCGCCAGTTCCCTCGCATCGTAAAGCTCAAGGCGCTGGGTTACGCCGAAGCGATCTCTTAAAGGCGCCGACAATGATCCCGCCCGGGTTGTGGCGCCGACCAAGGTGAATTTGGGCAGATCGAGTCGGACGCTTTTGGCTCCCGGCCCTTTTCCGATGATGATATCGAGGGCAAAATCCTCCATCGCGGGATAAAGCACTTCTTCCACCGTGCGCTGCATGCGGTGAATTTCATCGATAAAAAGCACATCCCCGGCTTTAAGGGTGGTGAGAATGGCGGCCAAATCGCCGGGCTTTTCGATGGCAGGACCGGAGGTTACGCGAAAACCGGTCCCCATCTCTTCGGCGATAATGCCCGCGAGAGTGGTTTTTCCAAGTCCCGGAGGACCGTAAAGCAGAACGTGATCGAGCGCCTCACCGCGGTTTTTGGCGGCTTCAATAAAAATGCGCATCTGTTTTTTTACTTTTTCCTGACCGATATAAGCGTCCAGAGATTTCGGCCGAAGGGTCGGCTCCGTGGCGATATCCTGTTCGGTTATTTCGGTGGTGATGATTCTGTCTTTCAAAATGGTTTCCTTTTACTATCAATCAGAGGAATCGATCAAAGCTTGGACGCGGCGCCCAGGGCGCGCTGCAGCACATCGGAAAGGTTCATTCCGGGCTGGATCACCGCATCCACCAAACGCGACGCTTCCTGATAAGAATAGCCGAGTCCCAAAAGGCCGGTCACCGCTTCGTTATAGATATTGTCGGCGTCCCGCATCTTTTCTGTGGCGGAGACATGAAGACCGATATCTTCCAAATCGGACTCATCGACGTTTTTATAATGATTTTTCAGTTCCAATACAATGCGCTCAGCGGTTTTCGGGCCGATTCCTTTGGCCTTGGCAATGGCCTTGGCGTCTTTCCGCACGATATGGCCGATGAGTTCTCCCGGCGAAAAGGCAGACAAAATGCCCATGGCTGCCTTGGGGCCGACGCCGCTTACGCCGATGAGCGTGCGGAACAATTCCCGCTCTTTCTCGTCGGAAAACCCATAAAGGGCGACATTGTTTTCGGCAAAAACGGGATGCAGCCAAAGCTTGACGCTTTCGTGCAGCTTCGGCATATCGGCCAAGGTCGTCAGTGAAACATTGATAACATATCCCATACCGGTCATCTCGACAATCACGGCGTTATCCCGTGTTCCTTCATATTGTCCTTTAATGTATTCGTACAAAATCCATCTCTCCTTTGATGTGAGATTTTGCGGCGTATCAATCAAAAGCCGCATTTCACATCGGTATTGATTGATCTGTCCTCAAAATCGGATTGCCGTTTTTTCGGTAAAAAGCGGTGCCAGGCAATACACCGGTATCATCGGGACCAGATAAAACACATAGCGCAGACTCGACGCGATGGGTGTGGCCAAAAAAACAGTGAGCACCGCGAGGAGAATCGGAATGTAGCCGAGCGCCGTTGAAGCCTTTCCTGTCAGAATGAGCAGCATCACACCGGTAAACAGGAAAAACAGGCAAATGCCCTCGGGAAAAGGCGGAATTGACTCAACCGCGCGAGTGAGATCAATAGTCGTCACGTTTTTTAAAAGGTTGATATTTTTTACCCCGATGTTGTCAAACCAGATTCCCATCTCAATGTTGCAAATGCCCATCGTTCGGAAAAGATGCCAATACGAATTGGTCGCGAGGAGATAAGCTTCAACCATCGCGGGAAAATGACCCGGCAATAGCTTTGCCCACCGGAGTACAAAGGTCCCCGGCTCCGCTTCAATCGGCCCGTAACGAAAATCCGGCGCGTCCCATTTCAAGTGATCGACCACCAGCGGCGCGTAATACGCCTGCCATTGGTCGATGGGAAGAATCCGCTTAAAATAGGCTTCTTCATCTTTTGATAGCTTGTCTTTGACGATGACGGCGCCGACCTGCTGAATCGGAATGCCGAAACTTTCCACAGCGCTGTCGGTTTTTAATCCCATTGCGGAGAAAATCGGCCCCTGAACGACCAGCACAAGAAAAGACATCAACACAGCCGTCAGCGTAAAACCCTTCATGTGATTGAACACGTTTTTCCGATAAACAATCATGAGCATGATTGTTGTCAACAAAACGATGTACATGCCGTTATTGCGGAGAAAACAGACGAGCAGTCCCCACAGACAATAGGCAAGGGTACATCGGGGAGACGTCATAGCATCGCCTTTTGACAGCGCGATATCAAAAACCGTCAAGGTAAACAGCACAAGGCTCATCGCAAAAGGCGTGTCCTTCCAATTATACACCGCGTAGAGCGGAAAAAAAGGAAAAAGCGCAAAAAAGATCACGACGAGCCGTGTCCCAAGTCGGCCGATTCCCTTTTGGGACAGCCATCGGACAATGTAGGCAAGGGTGCCGGCACAAAAAAGATACTGTCCAAAAGTCAGCCAAAAGGTCGCCCCCTGCGGATCCCCTTTGGCAATCATCAGGCACAGCTTGATGATCCCCGTATACAATATCGGGTGATGATTGGTCAGGGCATGCTCCCCCATGGCCATGCGAAAACATATAATCGTATCGCTGTAGAGCCCTCCAGGAAAATAGTTAAGCCAATAGGGCAACCAACATAGACAAAGGATGATGAAAATGACGAACCCTTGTTTGGCAGAAAGAGGTTTTACCTCTCCGGATCCGATGCGGCCGTACAGACTTTGAAGCGCCGACAGCAGCGCGTAGCACACAATAAAAGTCAGCGCGGCAATCACAAAATCATAAATGCGGGGCGCGCGCAGATAAGTCTCGGCCGGTCCCGCAAAAATATCCTGAGGCAAAACAGACATTAAACTGACGAGCATCACCGCCGCACTCACCGCCGAGAACAACAATTTTGGCGCGGAAGAGACCATTAGCGCTTTTTTAATCGAAATCATTGATTTTGGCATAGCCATTCCTTCGACAATCTATCCATAACGAAAGAAACGCCAAGTCATGTGACTTGACGTTTATCGACAATTGGAGGTGCCAACCAGAATCGAACTGGTGATAGAGGTGTTGCAGACCTTTGCCTTACCGCTTGGCTATGGCACCGTAAATCGTGTGGTTGAAAACGCATTGCCTTCAACGCATCTTAGTATAAGGGAAACGCGAAGGAAAATCAAGGATTATTTGATATTTTCTTTTGCGTTTTTCTCTTGTCCTTTGGAATTAAACGCATGACGGATAAGCGCTTTGTTTGTCAAAAGAAAAGAGCCGACTGTTTGACAGCCGGCCGTTCTTTAAAAATGGAGCGGAAGACGAGATTTGAACTCGCGACCCTCGCCTTGGCAAGGCGATGCTCTACCACTGAGCCACTTCCGCAAGTGGTGCCCAGAGGCGGAATCGAACCACCGACACGGGGATTTTCAGTCCCCTGCTCTACCGACTGAGCTATCTGGGCAAACTGGCGACTTGGATGAGACTCGAACTCACGACCTCCAGCGTGACAGGCTGGCATTCTAACCAACTGAACTACCAAGCCGCGTAAGCATGGTGGTCGCTACAGGGCTCGAACCTGTGACCCCCTGCTTGTAAGGCAGGTGCTCTCCCAGCTGAGCTAAGCGACCGTGCTCTTCACGACAAGGGTTATTATACGTTAGGTTTATGCCGATGTCAAATGTTTTTTTGAATTTTTTTGAATTTTCTTTTTTGAGCCTTTATCGCTTCTCGCAGACAAATTGAACGCGGTCGCAATCGGAGCTGCCGCCCAAAAATGTTCCGAAGGCGTAAATCTTTTGATTTTTAAATGCAGGAATTTTAAGCATGCGAAAAACGTCTTCCACTTTAAAGATCGTTTGCGTCTGGGTTTCTTCAAAGCGTTCATAAAGGCCGTCGTCGCGTTTGGTAAAAAATGACAAATCGTATTGCATGACGCCGTCTCCGGGAATGTTTTCCCAAACGCAAAACACGTCGTCCAAATTGTACACAAAAGTATTGTCGGAAATGACGTCTTTATATTTTAGGGGCGTGTTCATATCGAACATCAAAAGGCCGCCGGGAGCCAAGCATTCCGACGCACAGAGAATGAAATTCTCAAAAGCCTGTCGGTCCGGCAGATAATTGACGGAATCGCAACAGCAAATCACGGCGTCAAAGGTCTCGCCGATGGCAAAATTGCTCATATCCCCTTTGTAAAACCGCACGTTGTCGATTCCCTGAGATTCGGCCTTTTCATCGGCGACGGTCAGCATGCTCTCGGAAATATCCACCGCGGTCATGTCATACCCTTTTTTGGCAAGCTCCAGTGTGATGTTGCCGGTGCCGCAGCCGAATTCCAACACGCGTTTAACGGGAATCGGCGCGTTCAAAAAAATGCGAAACACATAATCCGCCCAATCTTTATATTGAATATCCTGCATCAGCGCGTCATAAACCCGCGCGAAATCATCGTACATTGATAACGTCCTTTCCAAATCATATCTTATAACAATCGCCCCAGCATGGCGTCGTGAGCCGCCGTTTCCGCGGCATCGTCTAGGGGAGACAGCTCGGCATGCCCGTATTTGTATTCGAGAGCCGTTTTTAAAATCAAATCGCAAACCTTCGGATTTTTGGGCAAAAGCGCCCCGTGGCTATAGGTTGCAAATACATTTTTATACCGGGCGCCTTCGGTGCCGTCTTCGCCGTTGTTGCCGTAGCCTTTTAACATGGTGCCCATCGGTGAGACACCGCTGCCGAGATAGGTCTTTCCCGAATGATTTTCAAAACCGACAACCTTCACCGAAGGATCATCGGCAAAAGTGTAGACATAATTGCCGATCATTCGCTCCGGATGCCCTTCGGTGTACAAATCCAAAGCGCCGAGGTAATCCATTTGTTTGCCGTCCCAGGTTTTATAATAATGCCCGAGCATCTGATAGCCGCCGCAGATGGCCAGCATTGTCTTGCCGTCCTCGATGGCCGATTTGACGGCCTGGGCTTTGGCGCCTTTCAAATCGTCTAGCAACACTTCCTGCTCAAAATCCTGACCGCCGCCGATAAAAAACAAATCATAATCCCCGGCGTTAAGGGGATCGCCGGCGCCGCACAGCGTCACGGTGACGTCAATATGCCGCCATTCAAGCCGTTTTTTCATGCAAATGATATTGCCCTGATCGCCGTAAAGATTGAGCAGATCGGGGTAAAGATGACAAATATTAAGCTTCATGGAAAATCTCCTAATGCCAAAAAGCCTTCAGCCCGTAACGCTTGGTGAGCATTCTGCGCAAGTCAATCATGGCCGTATAGGTCGGCATTAAATAGACAGGATAGGAAGATTCGGCGCAGGCTTCAATCAACTTGACATCATCTTTGATGATTTTCATTTTACCCACGGGGACATCTGCGTATTTCAAGCGCATCGCCATTTCCTCGGCCCGAGTTCCCGAAAGATAAAGGGCTTTCAAATGATCGCCCATTTTGGCAATCTGCTCAAAATCCACATCCCATATCCAGCTGATGTCCGTACTGTCGGCATCGCGGTCGTTTAAGACAATTGAAAAGGCCACAGGCTCCTCGATATTGCTCAAAAAATTGAGTACCTGATTGCAAGCCGTCGGATTTTTTATGAGAATCATGCGCATTTCGGTGCCATCCACCGTAAATTTTTCCATCCGGCCGAATCCGCCGGTGAAATGTCCGAGGGCATGAACAATGGTCTCAGCTTCCACACCGAAAGCCGTTCCCGCCGCCGCTGCGGCACAGGCATTATAGATGTTATAGCCGCCGGGCAGATTGATGCGCACGGGATATTCCCTGCCGGCAATGACCATGCGGACATCCGTGTTTTCCGAGCCCATCGCCACGGTTTCGGTGACAAACACATCGGGTTCATGACGCTTATAGCCGCAATTCGGACAATAAAAGCCGCCCAAGTGTCCGAAGGTGACATAATCGTAGCGGTAAATGCCGTGACACCGCACGCAATAAGGCGCGTCGGAAATCTCATGCACCCGCTTTTTATAAATGGGCACATTGACGCCGTAATATACGACCTCAGCCTCGGCGTTATCCGCAAGGGTGGTGATGAGCGAATCATCGGCATTGATGCAAAGGGTCGCCTTCGGGCTATTGGCAATTCCCGCTCGGATTTTGCCGAGGGTGTGCGTCACCTCTCCGTAGCGATCCAGCTGATCGCGAAACACATTGGTCGCGACAATCACCTTGGGAGAAATGGCCTCGGATACCGCGCCGAAAGCCGCCTCATCACACTCGATGACAGCGGCGGATTTAATTGGGCGGCCGCCAAGGGTCGCGTTTTCGACGTAAGTCGCCGTGATGCCGCTGATCAGATTAGCACCGGCCCGATTGGTAAAAACATCATATCCCGCGTCGATCAAAATCTGTTCGATCATATGCGAGGTGGTGGTTTTACCGTTGGTGCCCGTCACGGCAATCGCGGTGACCCCTTCGGCAAGGGTTTTTAATAAATTTTTATCGATACGAAGCGCCACGGTGCCCGGAAGATTGGTTCCCCCTCTGCCGAACAGATGCAAAATCCGTCTGATCATGCGGCAGGTGACAAGCGCAATGAATGTTCTTAATCTCATACAGGTTAGTTTATCACTTTTGTGGATAAAACTCAAGCAATTCCACACATCAACTTACCGTGCCCAAGAATTTTACATCACGATCCAAACCCGCGAAAAACCGATGACAAAACCCAATTTCAAGAGCATTCGTCATCCTTAGTCATTTTTATGCCCAAATCGATTATCTTTATCGCTCAAAAAAATCGCTGCTTGGGTCCGTTCAACATCTTAAAAAGAAAAAATTTAAATTAAAATTTACTGGAAGGATTCAAAAATGTTCTTTAAAAAAAACTTGCGCCCTATTTGGGAGCATGATAGAATTTGTTCAAAGTGATGAGCGAAAAGGAGTAAGCTTACCGCGTTTATTCAGAGAGTCTCCGGCCGGTGAAAGGTGGCATAAACAAGTAAGCCGAATACATTTCGTTAGCCGTGCACCGAACCTTTGTCAAAAGCAGTAGGCTGCAACGGGCGCGCCCGTTATCGCGCACAGCGTATTAAAAGGTCGATTGTCATTCACCCAAGCCGCCGCATAAAATAGGCGATCAAATCCTTGCGTACGCGATGAGCGTCTTCTTGTGAAGGAAGGCGGAATTGAGGTGGTACCGCGAGTTATATCGCCCTCTGTCAACCGGAGGGCGATTTTTTATTGCCCAAAGGAAAAAATACTTTTCTGGAGGTTTAGCATGTTTATCAAATACCTGCTCCTTTGTCTCTTTTTCGGCGTGATGATCGGCATCGGCTTTTATTGCAGAAAAACAGCCACCGACGTCAACGGTTTTGTCCTCGGCGGACGAAATGTCGGTCCCTGGCTTTCGGCCTTCTCCTACGGCACATCCTATTTTTCGGCGGTCATCTTTGTCGGCTACGCCGGTCAGTTCGGCTGGAAATACGGCATCGCGTCCACTTGGATCGGCCTTGGTAACGCGTTAATCGGCTCAATGCTCGCCTGGATGATTCTCGGACGCCGCACCCGCATCATGACCCAGCATTTTGACTCGGCCACCATGCCGGAATTTTTCGGCAAACGCTTCGACAGCAAAAATTTGCAGCTGGCCGCTTCTGTCATCACCTTCATCTTTATGATTCCCTATACGGCCTCTTTGTATAACGGACTTTCCCGCTTATTCGGAATGGCTTTTAACATTGACTACACGGTCTGTATCATCGTCATGGCGCTGCTCACGGCAATCTATGTCATTGCCGGCGGGTATATGGCAACGGCCATGAACGACTTCATCCAGGGCATCATCATGATTTTCGGGATTGTCGCCATTATCGGCGCGGTGCTCTCCATCAACGGCGGCTTCATGGGCGCATTAAACGCCTTGTCCCAAGTCAATGATCCGTCGGTGTCTTCTGCTCCCGGTGTGTTTAATTCATTTTTCGGCCCGGATCCCTTAAATCTACTGGGCGTAATCATATTGACCTCGCTGGGAACCTGGGGCCTGCCGCAAATGGTCGGCAAATTTTACGCCATCACCGATGAAAAAGCGATCAACAAAGGTATGATCATCTCCACGGTTTTCGCTTTCATCGTCGCCGGCGGTTCCTATTTTCTGGGCGGATTCGGCCGTCTCTACAGCGATAAAATCAATGTGGCAGAAGTGGGATTTGACGCCATCATTCCGACGATGCTCTCCGGCCTTCCCGATATTTTGATCGCCATCACCGTGATTTTGGTGCTTTCGGCCTCCATGTCGACACTTTCATCCCTCGTCATGGCCTCAAGCTCCACCCTGACCCTCGACTTTTTGAAAGACCGCGTCATCAAAAACATGGACGAAAAAAAACAATTGTTATCCATTCGTTTGTTAATCGTCGTTTTTATCGTCATCTCCGTCATCATCGCCATTGTCCAATACACCAGCAAAGTCACCTTCATCGCACAGCTGATGGGGATCTCCTGGGGCGCGATGGCCGGCGCTTTCTTGGCTCCCTTCCTCTATTCGCTCTACTCGAAAAAAGTCACCAAAGCCGCCTGCTGGTTTTCCTTTATCTTCAGTGTCGTGCTGATGATGGCCAATATGTTTTTCAGAACGTCATTCCCGCCGATTTTGCAATCACCGATTAACGCCGGGGCCTTTGCCATGATCGCAACACTCATTCTCGTGCCGATCATCAGCTTGTTCACCAAAAAGCCCGATGACAAACTCGTTGAAGATGCTTTCGCCGAATACGACACGCAAGTGGAAGTTTCCCTGAAGGACGATTTGGGTAACGGCTGAGTTTCGAGCGTCAATCACTTACGGTCACATTCATACGTAAGCACAAATCGAGTCAACATCTTTTACACCATTCTATGATCAGTATTCTTAGGAAACGCAACAACAGCCAATCCGGGATTAACCCGAGATTGGCTGTTGTTTTGTTTATTTATCACAGAGATGAAGAAATTTTTTAAATCAAAACTAAATTCGACTAAAACCCAAAATTTTGATATCAACTATTTTGGTAAAAAACGTATCATCCCTATTCTGATAGATTGAATCCATCGTTTTATCTTCCGGGTCTTAACATCAACCGCTCAGAGGATAAAACATATTTTAAATTCCAATTTAGGGCAACCATTGACCTTTTAACGGCGTTTGCTTAAATACTGCGCGTCAAAGCATTCGTCGCAAAGACGATACGGAAAATGCCAAGGCAGTCTTTTTCCGCAAACCTTGCAGCATTTGTAATAGTTTTTTGAAACAGTCAGCTGCTCAATGATGGCCTGGGCCACGTCCCGCTTACAATCCAGAATTTCCGCTTTGACTTCATTGTGATTGAACTGCCACGCGCCAAAGGAACGCTGCAATGAATAGAGAAGATCCAGCGTTCTGTATTTTTTCTCCAGATTGTCAAGATCGTCTCCTTCTTCGCTATGGATGATGGGAATTCCTTCCAAAACCCGTCGATCGGCGTTCATGTTGTGCATCGTCTGATACCAAATATCCATCAGATCGCGGTCTTCTTCGTTGAAGGGCACCGACACGGCGCGAAGTTCCGTCGCTTTATCAAAAAAGCAATGGCGTTCCAACCACAGGCATAATTCAATTTCCCTTTTCATGTCGGTTTTATGGAAGATCCCTTCATCGGGCACCGCAAGCCAATCCCGCATCGTCAAAGACAAATCCTGATCCATATGAATCAAAAAAGGCGGCATCGCTGTTTTGGCCGTGGCGATCGGCTCTTCTTTTTTGTCAAGCCCGTTTTTAATTAGCCATTTATCATATCCGGTGTTGACAAGCCCTTCCTCGGCATAGCCGCGCCTGCCGGCCCTTCCCGCGATCTGCTTGATTTCCGACGGCAAAAGCGGGCGTTTTTCTTTTCCGTCAAATTTGACGGTTTCCAAAAATACGATGCGCTTGATGGGCAGATTCATTCCCATACCGATGGCATCCGTCGCCACGACGACCCGGGTTTTACCGTATAAAAATTTTTCGGTTTCGGCCAGTCTCGCTTCATAGGGCAGGGCACCGTAAATCACCGAGGCTTTGATATCATAATCTTCTAAAAGCGAAGCCGCTTCCAAAACGGATTTTCTTGAAAAGACGACCAACGCGTCTCCATCCCGAACGTCCTCGGGAAAATGAAAGGGAACTTTTTCAAGAGACAGGGGTGTCTGGCGTTCGTGGTATTCAATCTCAAAGCTGTCGCCACAGGACAGAATGAGTTTTGAGACAACGGAGAGTGCCTCCTCGGCCATGCAAACATGGACAATCGGCGCTGACACACCGAGAATGGCCTGGGTCCATGCCCAACCACGGTCGTCATCGGCAATCATTTGCGCCTCGTCAATGACGGCAACATCAAAATATCGATCGATGGCGAGCATTTCAATGGTGCTGGCCACATGTCTGGCGCCGACAATCGTGCGCTCTTCTTCTCCGGTGATCATATCGCAGGGCACGCCGGCGCGGTTAATTCGCTCCGCCGCTTCCATGGCCAAAAGCCTGAGCGGCGCCAAATAGACCCCGCTATCGGCATTTTGACAAGCCAGCAGCGCTTCGTGGGTTTTGCCCGAATTGGTGGGTCCGACATGCAGAATAAATTGCCGCGTCAGCGATCTGGCGCCGGGATAAAGATCCGCGATGTTATCGGGAATCTGTTTTAAAATGGCCGCCGTGGCCTGCTTTCGATCTTTAATGAAAGGATAGATGGCATTTTCTCTAAGGCAATCCAGAATGTCTTCAGCGCGCATTTCACGAACCAGCACGTTTTCCACCGACGAATTCCACATATGATTTAACTTGGCGTTGATCTTTTCCCGGATGTTAACTTTTCGTCCATGCCGGGAAACAAAAAAATCTACCTCTTTAAGTTCGGTATTGTTTTGATAAAAAGCGTCCTTTAACACGCGAGAACCAATGGAACGCCCGCCGGAGCGGCCCAAATAAAAATAGTGCAGCGGTTTTTTCCCGGACTGAACCCAGGCTTTAAACTCATCTTCAAACCTGACATCAATTTCGGGACGTCTTCCGGTATTTTTACGGATGTGTTCACGTCGAAAGCGATTTTCATAGAAACCACGCACTTGTTTATCCACCTGACTTTGTTTTGGATAAACAGCGGATGAATATAATTTTTCAATCCGTTTATCATCCGCGGTATGAACTTGCTTATGATTCTTTTTGTTTTTGCTTCCCTTCGGATGATGCTTTATTGTTTTCGCGTCCTTTTCCATGAATGCTCCTTTAAAAAAGCGCAACAGCCTAGTCAACCGTTGCGCTTAGATGTGATCAAAGTTTATTTTTGATAGTCAAATTATCTGACAAAAACCGGGGTTCCTACCGGGAAGAGTGTGTAGAGTGCCTGAACCGCGCCGTAAGGCGTATTGACACATCCGTGAGAACCCCTGCCGGTTTGATAGGCGTTACCGCCGTAACCATATGGATCCTGCCAGGAGGAATCGTGAATACCGATGTCATTGCCGACAAAAGCCATCCAAAACGCCACCCATGTTCTATAATCAGGTCCAACTAAAATAGACGGACTTTCCTTAACATTGATGACGAAATTACCTCTCGGTGTATCCATACCGGGCGCACCGGTGATAACATCCGTATCAACCACTTTATTCCTTCCGATATAAGCGTTCAAATGCTGGGCGCCAATGTCAATGCAAATGCAGGTATCGGTGATCGGCATCCAACCGTAATCAAATTTCGGTTTGTCGGGAATATAGCGATAGCGATCTCCGGTCGGTCCCGGCGCGGGACTTCCCTTCGGCACCAAAACCGCCGACATAGCTTCCACAGGAAGCGAACCGTTGATGGTTCCGGCCCATTCACCATTTTTGGCCCAACCCATCCAACCGATATCTTTGACATATACGTGATAATAAATATCAAAGAAGATGGCCGCTCTGCCGCTTAGTTGAATCTGAAGACATTCGATGCGGCGGCTGGCTCCGGGAACACCCGCCGTTTGGTTTGCGTTTTTCCACCCTTGCCAACCGGTGTCCTGCACATGGGCTTGATAGGCGATATTGGAACCTTGGGCCATTTCTCCGGATAAATTCATCAAAAATGCTTCAAGGCGCCAACCACGCCCGGTGCTTCCGGCTGCCGCGCCGTTTTTGACCCAGCTTTGCCAGCCGATGTTTTGCGCGTGACCTTGATAATTCACTTCGCAAAGGGACGCGATATAAGCCTGGGTGATAAAAGGTCTCGTCGTTTCCCCCGGCGCTTCAGCGCCTTTGGGAACGAGTTGAATTTCAACGGCTTCCACCGCGAGGCCGAAGCCGGTGCTGCCGGCGCTCTGGCCGTTTTTGGCCCAGTCAAGCCAGCCGACATGAGCCACGTGTACGCGATAATAAATATCGTAAGCCGGGGCTAAAAGACCAGAAGGTTTGATTTCAAGCGCTTCAATTTTCAATCCGCGGCCGACGGTGCCGGCTTCTTTATCGTTGCCGCGCCAAGCCTGCCAGCCAATGTTTTGCACATGGGCGCGATATTGTATCGGATTGATATTGCAAAGATTATCCGCCGAAACTTTAATTTTTAAGGCTTCCATTTGGAGCCCTTTTCCAGTATAGCCCGCGGTTTCTCCCGCGGCAACATACCCTTGCTCCCATCCTTTATTTTGACTATGGGCGCTATAGGTCAAGCTGCCGTTTGTGATTTTTGTATGGTCCAAATAAGGTTTCTCGATATTACCGGGAGCTGCCTCGCCGACTCCAACGATTTGGATTTCCACAGCTTCAACTTGAAGTCCAAAATCAGCTGTTCCGGCATCGGCGCCATTTTTAGCCCAATCAAGCCAACCGATATTTTGCACATGGACACGGTAATAAATATCAAATTGATCGGCTTTGGTTCCGGTGAGCGCGATAGACAGTGCTTCGATACGCAGACCTTTTCCCGTTGTCCCGATATCCGCGCCATTTTCCACGTAATCCTGCCAGCCGATATTTTGCACATGCGCGCGGTATTTCACACCCAAAACACTTTTGTCTTGGACACCGGTATCAATACGCAGAGCTTCGAGTTGATAGCCCTTACCCGTTGTTCCGCCGATTTCACCCATCTTCACCGGATCGAGCCATCCCTTATTGGCAACATGGGCGCGGTAGGTAAAGCTTTTTTTGAGGGTGTCCAGCGTAACCTCATCCGTTTGAGCGCTCGAAGGCGTTGGCTCAACTTCCAAGGGCGTTGCTTGCGGATCCGACACTGACGGTTCAGGCGTCGTCTCCGTGTTCTGCTTGACCGTTGTCGTCGGTTCAGTAGCGTTATTCGCCTTTTCCGTCGCGAATACCGTTCCGACACCGATGGAAAAAGCCACCATCAGCATGACGGTTAAAACAAAAAAAACATTTCTCTTCAATATTATTTTACCCCTTTCGCATTTTTATGATGCAAAGATTATTATGAACAAAATGGTGCGCCCGATATGATTCGAACATACGGCACATGGCTTCGGAGACCATTGCTCTATCCACCTGAGCTACGGGCGCAAAAATAAACTACAGAAAATTATAGCACATGATTTTCGTCAAAACAAGAATTTATTAAGGAAATTAAAGAAAATGTATCAAATATGTTGATAAAACAAAACCGAAAATTTTCGAATAAAACAAATCATACGAACCATCCATCACTTGTCGATTATATCGATGGGTACATATTCAAGCATCAAATACGATATTGACAAATATTTAATCCTTGAAGCCTTATTGGTCCAATATCAACCGATATAAAACAGTTGCCTATTTTTGCCCAATTGACAGAAAAAACAATTTATCGCTTTCCACTTTGATGGTTGTTGCCAAGGGATGGATGCATTTGCTATAATAGCGCATATCACAAAGAGATTCCGGAGGAAACATGAAACCATACTACAGCAAAAGTGAATTAATCGAGATGATCAGAAAACGCGCGCTCACTTTGGGACGCACCCCGAAAGTCTCGGACTTTTCAGACAATGACGCCAAAGCCATTCTCTCATATTTTAAAAAATGGCCAAAAGCCATCAAAGCCGCCGATTTAAATCATATCAAACCCGATTTTACCTTGGCGGCCAAACCAGATGCTCCCAAAGCCGAAAAGGTCAGTAAGCCTGCTCCCAAAAAAGAAGAGAAAAAGGCCGATCGTCCTGCCGGCCGTTATTCAAAAGCCATCATCAAAAATATGCTGTTGGCCGAGATGAAACGCCAGGGCAAACGGCCGACTCGCAAAAGCATTGATGAAAACAAAAACCTTCCCACCGTCGCGACCTGCCTGAAATATTTTAACACAACCAAAATGCAGGACGTGTGGGATGAAATACTAGACTGATGCGCTTCGGACCTGTCAGTCTTTCGCCTTTTGCCGTCTGAGCCAAATCAAACCGGCAACGCCGATGGCGATAAGCGCAAGGCTGATTAACTGAGCGGCTTTTAAAGAGAAAAACATTAATGAATCCGTTCTTAATCCTTCGATAAAAAATCGACCGATAGAATAACAAATCAGGTATAAAAACAGCAGCTCACCGCTGTTTTTTTGATGCTTTTTTTCATAATAGAGCAGGAAAAAAAACACCGCCAAATTCCATAAGGATTCGTATAAAAACGTCGGATGCACCGATATCATGCCTTTGATCGGATCATTGACGGTGATCGCCCAGGGCAAATCCGTTTCGGAGCCGTAAGCTTCCCCGTTGAAAAAATTCCCCCAACGGCCGATGGCCTGTCCCAAAGGCAAAGACACAATTACCACATCAGCCAATTCAAAAAAGCTGATGTTTTTGACTTTGCAAAAGATAATGCCCGTTAAGACTCCGGCTAAAATACCGCCGTGAATCGCAAGGCCTCCATGCCAAAGGGCAATGATTTCTCCCGGATTGGCCGCGTAATAGGGCCATTCGAATATGACGTAATACAATCTGGCGCCGATGATGATCGCCGGAACCATCCAAAGGAAAAATTCCGAGATGACATCAATGTCCATGTCCCGCTTTTGGGCTCTTTTGATAGCCAAATACAGGCCGATTAAGAGCGCCAAAGCGATTAAAACACCGTACCAACGTACGGAAAAACCAAAAACGGTAAATGCGATGGGATTTGGAGGTGTCATTGTGGCTCCTTAAAATGTTTAATTGATTTTGATTGAGCAATCATTTCTTTGGCGTGATTGAGCGAGGTTTCGGTTATTTCCGCGCCGCTTAACATCCGCGACAATTCAAGCAGGCTTTCCTGTTCGTCAAGTTTGTCGAAAGAAACAGTGGTGTGAGCGTCATCCGCTTTTTTGGACACCCGGAAATGCTCGTCGGCCATCGCCGTAATTTGGGGCAGATGCGTGATGCAAATCACCTGACGCTTTTGACCCAAACGGGAAATCTTTTCGGCAACTGTTTGGGCTGTTCTGCCGCTGATTCCCGTGTCAATTTCATCAAAAATAAGCGTGTCTTTCGGCATTTTTTCGGCAAACACGCATTTGAGAGCCAACATAATCCGGGAGAGTTCGCCGCCGGAAGCCACTTTTTTGAGAGAACCTTCCGCCGCGCCGGGATTGGTCGCGATGGTAAACTGGATGCGGTCGCTGCCGTGAGGGGAAATGAGTCGTTCATCAAAATCGACATGAATGTTAAGCTTCGCTTTTGGCATGGCCAAATCCGCAAGCTCGGCTTCGATGGCTTTTTTTAATTTTTTTGCATCTTCAACCCGCGCGTCATGCAGCGCTTTGGCGGTTTTTTTATATGAATCCCAAACTTTTTTGTAGTTTTTTTTCTGTTTTAAAAGGGTGTCTTCATGGGAATTCAAGCGTTCGAGTTCAGTTTCCAAACGTTCTTTTTCGCTTAAGACTGTTTCGATGGAACCTCCAAATCGGCGCTTGAGCTCATCAATCATCGATAAACGCGATTCAACGACCTCCAAACGGCCGGGATTAAAGGCTAAATTTTCCGCGTAATCGGTCAGTCTCACCGAAACGTCATACAGGATTTCCGAAGCTGATGTCAAATCATGTTTGATTTGGACAAAATCATCGTCGAAGGCGGCTACGGTGTCAACGGCCCGGTCAATCTCATCGATAGCCGATAAAACACCGCCGCTTTCCGTTTCGTCTCCGTGAAAGGCATGCTCTGCCTTTGCCAGCGCGAGAAACATTTTTTCGCTGTTTTCCAAAATGACGCGCTCTTTTTCCAGCGCGATGTCCTCGTTGGGTTTGGGATCGACCTCGGTAATTCGACTGAGCAAATGCTTGGCAATGGTTTTTTTGTTGTCAAGATCAGCGCTTTCTTTTTCCGCCTCACGAATTTCCCGAGCCATGGTTTTTAAAGTAGCCGCTTGCTCCGACGCTTTGGCAAGAAGCGCCGCTGTCGGTTTTCCTCCGGCCGCATCCACCAGCCTTCTTTGGGTTTCGGGCTCGAAAAGCGCGTTGTTCTCGTGCTGGCTGTGGATATCAACCAGGCTTTCACCAATGGTCTTAAGTTCCGACACCGTCACGTTGATGCCGCAGGCTTTACAGCGGTTTCGGCCGTTCTTGTCGATGGTTCTCGTTAAAATCAGTCGGTTTTCCTCCGGCTCGATACCCATATCGTTTAGATGATTGATCAGCCCCGTGTTTCCGGCAATGTCAAAAACACCCTGCACCGTCATGCGGTCATAACCGAGCTCAATATTGTTTTTGTTGCCGCGCTGACCCAAAATCATGGTCAATGCGTCGATAACAATTGATTTCCCGGCACCGGTTTCGCCGGTTATCACATTGAGTGCCGAATCAAATTCAATATTCAATTCGTTAATTAACGTATAATGCCTGATGGCAATGCCTTCTAACACGCTGACACTCCTTCGATTTACATTTTCATCAAATTTTTAAACTGATCAGCCACATGGCTGACGTCGTTCACATCGCGGACCGCCACAAATATGGTGTCGTCTCCGGCGATGGTGCCGACAATTTCCGGCCATTCCAGGCTGTCGACAGCCATTGCCGCGGCCTGAGCCGATGCCGGCAGCGTGCGGAGAACCACCAAAAAAGCGGCGGTGTCCACGCTGAGCACCGACTCTCTGAAAACCGCGAACACCCGCTCGCTGTAAAGCTTGCTGATGTCGTTGAGATAGCCGTATTTTTGTTTGCCGTGACTGCCGGCAAGCTTGATGAGCTTGAGCTCTTTGATATCCCGTGAGACGGTGGCCTGTGTCGCTCGAAATCCCGCGGCCTTCAAGTGCTCCGCAAGCTCTTCCTGAGTCTCGATTTCGTTTTTTTCGATGATTTCCAATATTTTGGCCTGTCTGGAAAGCTTCATATAAATCCCTCCTTGTTATCCGTCTGCTTCTTCCGGTGAGAATTTTCGTTTTAGACGCGTAAAAAAGTGCATATCATTCATACGGATCAAGTGGGTGACAAAAGGCGACTTTGTCACGATGATTCTATCGTTTCTTCCGACGGGAACGGCAATCTGACCGTCAATGGACACCATGGAATCATTGGCACGGTCGAGAAGCGTCATCATGGCCACGCTTTTTCCCGCGACCACATAAGCTCTGTCATGAAGTCTGTGGGGACAGATTGGGTTGATTAAAATTACCTCGGCATCGGGGGCTACCACCGGACCGCCCGCCGCCAGGGAATATCCCGTGGAGCCCGTCGCCGTGGATAGTATGAGGCCGTCGGCGCTGAGACGATCCAAATTTTGAAAATCAATGTCAATATTGATGGTGATCATGCGGACACCGTTGCTTTTGATGACCACGTCGTTTAAGGCGACATAATCGGATAAATGATTGCCGTTTTTTTCAATCACGCATTTTAGCATCATGCGTTCTTCAATGGCGTAATTCCCGGCAATCAGATCATCTAGTACCTTTTCATAGCTTAACGATTCGCCCGAAGTCAAAAATCCCAACTTGCCAAGGTTGATGCCGCAAATCGGGATGCCGGTCGAGGCGGCCTGCCTGGCCACGCCAAGAAGCGTGCCGTCCCCTCCCAAAACCACAATGCAATCGGGCTGTTCATAAAAAGCGTCCTTGGTGACGCTGATAACTTCGGGAATCTCCCCGGCTTCCTGAACCTGTCCGGAAAGCATCAAGGGCTTGATCCCTTTTTCTGCCAAACGCGCCGCGATTTGCTTGCCGATCATCACGCTGTTGCGTTTGTCGCAATTCATAAAGATGCCGATGGCATTCATGATTTATCTCCTTTTTCAAAAGCGCGATGCGCTTTTGCTACTGTATTTTTTATCGTTTCATCGGAAAAAGGCGATGGTGTTTGATCTTTTTCTTCTTTTTGAGTCATGACGAGAAATTCGATATTTCCTTTGGGACCGCGAATCGGCGAATAATCCATCCCCTTAATCGAAAAGCCCGCCGCCTCGATGCCGCGGACGGTTTGAATCACAACGGAGGTATGGATTTTTTCATCCCGGATAACGCCGTTTTTTCCGACAAGTCCTTTTCCCGCCTCAAATTGGGGCTTGATCAGCCACGCGCCGCGGGCCTTCGGACCGGTATAGTCTCTGATATGATCAAGTAATTTTAAAATGGAAATAAACGAAACGTCCATCACTGTCGCGTCGGCGATGAAAGGCACGTCCTCAGGATTTAAATGTCTGAAATTAGTGCGCTCCATGTTGACAACCCGCGCGTCGCCGCGAAGGGTATACGCCAATTGGCCATAACCCACATCAATCGACGCAACCCGGGCAGCGCCGTTTTGCAGCAGGCAATCGGTGAAGCCGCCGGTGGAAGCGCCAATATCAAAAAAGGATAATCCCGCAACGGGAAAATCAAAAACCTTGAGGGCTTTATCGAGTTTTAATCCGCCCCGGCTGACAAAAGGAACGGGATCCCCTTTGACGGCAATGCTGCCCGGGGCGATGTCTTCGGGAATTTGTTCTCCCGGTTTGGTTCTCGGTTTTCCGTCTATTGTCACAAGCCCCGCCATTACGGCGCGTTTGGCTTTTTCTCCGGAATCGAAAAACCCGAGGTTTGTCAATAATCTATCCAAGCGCACTTTTTTCATAAACGCAGTACTCCGTTTTTTATTGGTAAAAGGGATAAGGCGTGATCATGTACAATCCGTACGAAAAATCACTCGCTTCCCCGAAAAAATATTTTAACCGTCGCAATGGCGGTTGAGATGGTCTTGATGATCGCCACGCAATTGTTTAAGGCAATTTCCTTGCCGAAAGCTTTGCCGCCGACGGTGAGGCAAGCCACAGCGCCGGAGCATATCAAACCCGCAATCACAGATTCGAGCAGCGGAAAATAATCCGTGAGTTGAACGGCGATGCTGACGGATATCGTTCCGCTTACCACACCGCAGATATCGCCGATGACATCATTGCACAAATTGGAAACCCGAGGGGCGTTTTTGATCAGCCCTACAGCGGTTTTGGCACCTTTGACTTTTTTTGCCGCCATCGCGTTAAAAGGATTGACATCCACCGACGTAATGGCAATACCGATGATATCAAAGATAATACCAAGCAAGATAATGACAAGCAAAAGGATCAAAGAGATGGCCAAATTAGCATCGGACAACAGCCTGTCGGAAATAAAACTGACAAATATCGTGGATAAAAAAGAGCCCAAGCTGACCCCGATAATCCAATGTCGCTGGGCGCGCTTCGCCTTGGTTTTTTTATCATTTTTTTTGGATTTACCCTTGGATTTGTCCGTTTGTTTTTTTTGCTGTGATTTTGCGACTTGCTTGGCGGATTCGTCTTGACCGGCTTTTATATGGCGATTCTTCGCCGGTGTTTCCGTGACGTTCGCTGTTTTTTTATCCGGATGTTTTTCCTCGGCTTCGGGATTACCCGAAGGACCGGATGTTTTTTCCGTTTTTTTCGATTGGCTTTGACTGGTTTTGTTTTTCAAATCGTGTTCTCCGATGCGGCGGATGTCTTAAAAGCTGCCGCCGCAAGATAAAAAAAGAGTGGCGACACAATAAGTAAACATTGCGACTTAGGTTCAGTAGGTTTTCCCGTTGCACTACCCAAGCGTCGCCGCAAAAGGCGGTTTCCCTTTAAAACGCAACCGACGTCGTCGCCGAGCGCCGAACTGAACTACCACTGAGTGCGCACTATAATCCCCATTGTGCCTCGAAAAATCGAACAGCCTAGGAGTTTTCCTCGGCGGTTTAATCGATACTTAGCCTCTTTTGCAGTTAAGGTTTCGAATGCAATATCCGTTTCGATCGGGCCCTGATCGTCAAACAGACTGTCAATCCATCCACCTCGTCCACTCAAGGCAGGCTACACTGATTCAGAATGGTTAGGAAGACAACATCCCGCCACTCATTCTCAGGTTTTCCCCGATTTCACTGCACAGCTTGTTGCGTTAAACGCGAATCGTTGCTACACTGCCACACGTGGGAATCGAGTCTCCCCGGCGGGAGGGTCATAACGCCACATGCCGTTGCGGCATGCCCCCTCCGCCTTAACCCCCGGTCAAAGCCCCCGACTGGGCGTCGAAAGCAAAAACAAGGGACTTCATCGATATGCCCTTCGACGGATTTTTAGCCCCGCCTTCGGTATCGGTCGCACCGACTAGAATACTGCGCCACCTTAGTTTATCATTATAGCATCAAAATTTTAAGTTCTCAAGCCGTGTTGATTGAGAAAACGCCATAAATGCGTTATAATAGCAATCTAAAGGATTTTTTCGCGCACGGAAAATCGATGACCGATGACATCAAGTCATTCCATTGCCGGGCGCATTGATCGAACAACAAAATCTTTCGCCACCGGCGAAAAATTGATTAAAGGAGAAAACCATGCAGTATCAACAAGAATTTATCGATTTTATGGTGGAAGCCGGCGTTTTGACCTTTGGCGATTTCACAACAAAAAGCGGCCGTAAAACCCCTTACTTTGTCAACACGGGCAATTATAAAACTTCGGAGCATATTGCAAAGCTCGGCAGTTTTTACGCTGCCTGCGTCAAAGATCATCTCGAAGGCGTCGATTTTCTTTACGGTCCCGCCTACAAAGGCATTCCGCTGGTCGTGGCGACGGCTTTTGCTCTCTATAAAGACTACAGCATCAACATCCCCTATTGTTTTAACCGCAAGGAAGCGAAAGATCACGGCGAAGGCGGCTCGCTCATCGGCTATAAACCCCAAGACGGCGATCACGCCATGATCATCGAAGACGTCATCACCGCGGGAACCTCTGTTAAAGAAAGCGTGCCTCTTTTAAAAAGCATGGCTGACGTCACGGTGGACAGCCTGATCATTTCCGTTGACCGCATGGAAAAAGGCGCGGGAGACAAAAGCGCCGTGCAAGAAATTGCCGAAACTTTTAATATCACAACCTATCCCCTCGTCACTGTCCGCGACATCATCGCGCATCTTTACAACCGTGAAATCGGCGGCAAAATCATCATTGACGATCAAATGAAAAAATCGATGGAGGCCCATCTTGAACAATACGGCATCGAAGCCTAGGCCTTTGACCGGATTGTCCACAGGAGGATTTTCAAAAGCGAAAAGCTTCTTCGCAAATAACAAGGCCATTATAAAAAAAGCCATCAATATTTTAGCTGTCATTCTTGTCATCGCGTTGTCACTCTATCGTCTATATTTGTGTCTCAACGCTTCCTGGCTGATCTGGATGCTCAATGCGGGTTACGACGATTATCTCATGCTGCGTATGGCCTACGGACTGCTCGACGCCAATTGGCTTGGACCTTATATGATGGAAACTCTCACCAAAGGGATTTCCTACGCCGTTTTTTTGGCGACGGCCAAATTTTTAAATTTGCCCTACGGCGCGCTGTGGTGGTTTTTAATGTGCGCATCTTGCCTGCTGTTTTGTCTTGCTGTGCGGGAGAAAATCAAAGACATCAAGATTCTTGTGATAATTTACGTGTTTTTACTTTTCTCACCCGTCGGTTTTTCCTCAGACATCAGCATGCGCTTTTACCGAAACGTATTGATTCCCTGGGTGGCCCTCATCATTGTGTCCTGTGTAATTGCTGTCTTCTTCAGGCGCAATAAAGGCATTGAACATTGTCTGCCGTGGATTTTCACCCTTTCCTTCGCATTGCCGTTTTTCTGGTATATCCGCGAGGATTCCCTTTGGATTTTGCCCTTTGTCGTTTTCGGATTGGGAGCGACGGGATTATCCTGGGTGATTACAAAAAAAGAGAACAAGCGGCCATACATTAAATACACCGCCCTTCTCATCATTCCCTTTATCTGTCTTTTTGCCACGACAACCGCCATCAAAACCGCCAATTTCAACCGATACGGCCTTTATACGGCCAATGATCGTACCGGAGAAGCCTGTGGTGAGATGATGAGTCTGCTTTATCGCATCGATGACGGCAATCCTAACCCCGATCCCAATGTCTGGCTCTCCAACGAAGCCTTGGCACTAGCATTGGATGCCAGTCCGACTTTGGCTTCTCTTCCGGAGCTTCAAAACATCTGGACAATCGAAAAACGAGGCGATGACGTGATCCAGGGCGATATTGTGGAATGGGCACTTCGCATTGCAACAGAACGGGCAGGCTATTATCAAAGCCCATCGAAAGCCGATGCTTTTTATGCCAAAGTTAATGACGAACTAAAGGCCGCCTTTAACGACGGCAGATTAAAGGTGCGTCCCGCGCTTTATATATCATCTCAGATGAAAGGCCTGCAAGCTTCGGATTTTATCCGGTCCGCGAAAAAGTTCGCTGAGGTTATCCCGCAATTTTTGCTCTTTCGTCATTGCGAAATGCTCGTCGATTATACCGCCGTTGACGAATCTATCGTTAAAGAATGGGAGGCACTTTTGGGGCAGCCTCTTTTGCGAAAGGACGATGCCTATTTTCATTTTACCCTGAGCGGCTGGCTGCTTAGACAAAATCCGTCCCAAACCGTTCGGCTGACCGATGCCAACGGCGTACCCATCGGAGATCCCTTCACTTTTGAAGAGAGCCCTGACATCCAAGCCAAATATCCGAATAATGATATGGCGGGCAAGTGCCGATTTAATGCCGCAAATCCGGGAGACATGAGCATTGATCAAGTGTTTATCGGTGTATTCGACGGTGATCGTTTAATAAAAAAAATGTCCGCCCTATCCTTAACAGACGGCAAAACTGTCCGCGCTTCGGGAATGGTCATTCACATCGATCAATTAAGTCCGATGCCAACTCAGCTTTCCCTTTTAAGGTCGAATTACCAAACAGTCAAAACCTCCGGACGCATCTGCCGTGTCTATCAGCTTTTGGCGCCGATTTTATTTCTTTTAGCTCTTTTTGAATGGATAAAACAAACCGTCCTGATCATTAAGCGAAAACAAAGTGATTGGGAAACTTGGCTTGTAACTCTCGGTCTGGGACTCACGCTTTTGGGAAACGTCGCCCTCGTCGTCCTGTTTTCAATGTGGATTGAAGTGGTGGACAACAACCCCAATATCTATTATTTTTATGCGTCCTCGGCCTTTATCTTAATCCAAATCATCGAAATTTTCATGGTATTCGACTTCGGTAAGTGGCTTTTGGAAAAAAGGTCATCGGTCACATTAATTCATAACTGATCGGAGCATCTTAAATTCGACAGACAACTCGAGAGCCGCGGATTCCTAAAAAGAAACCGCGGCTCTTTTGATTGGTGTTTTTTCAATTATTGCCGCATAAATTATCGGCAATCGCTCCGAAAACACAAACCGCCGGCAATGCCGGCGGTTATGATTTATTGTTTAGATTAACGAATGAATAAAGAGGCCGCTGCGCAGCTTGGGCTCAAACCACGTGGATTTGGGCGGCATGAGTTTATCCGCGTCGGCAATTTGCATTAATTCATCGATGGATGTGGGATAGAGGGCAAAGGCCACACGCATATCGGTGTGGCATCGTCTTTCGAGTTCCGACAGACCCCGGATACCACCGACAAAATCGATGCGGCTGTCAGCCTTGGGATCGGCGATGCCCAAAATCGGCGCGAGAATTTGGTTTTGCAAAAAACTCACATCCAATCGCTTCACGGGATCTTCCGAGGCAAAGGCTGAAGCCGGCGCCTTTAAGCTGTACCATTTATCGTCGAGGAACATGGCAAAACAGCCTTTGGCATTGGGATGAAAAGCCGCTTCTACCCTTTGCACATTGGTCACGTCTTTTAATCGTGCCAAAAACGATTCGGCGTCAAGGCCGTTCAAATCCGCAACGACCCGGTTATAATCCATCACGTGAAGGGTGTTGTCAGGAAAAGCAACGTTTAAAAAGTAATTGAAGGGCTCTTCCCCGGTGTATCCAGGATGTTGATCGCGGTATTTTTGTCCGACGGTGACGGCCGATGCCGCGCGGTGATGTCCGTCGGCAATATAGAGGGCTGGGATTTGGGCAAAAGCAGCTTCAAGAGCCGCGATGTGTTCTTCCTCATCTATGATCCAGACCCTATGCGTGACGCCGTCATCGGCGGTAAAATCATAAATCGGCTGCTTGGTCTCTTTCACGTTTCGGATGATGCTGTCCACATCGTCCCGGTGACGATAGGTGAGAAAAATCGGGCCTGTGTTGGCGGCCAGAGCATCAACGTGACGAATGCGGTCCGCCGCTTTGTCGTCCCGGGTGTTCTCATGTTTTTTAATGACGCCTTCGAGATAATCGTCGATGGCGGCGACGGACACCAGACCCGTTTGCGTTCTGCCGTCCATCGTCAGCTCATAAATATATAAACAGGGTTTTTCTTCCCGAAGGAAGACGCCGGCGTCGGTCAAGGCGGCAAAATTTATTTTGGCCTGTTCGTATACCGCGGGATCATAGATCGAAATGTCTTCGGCCATCGTGGTCTCGGGACGATCGATGCGGAGAAAGCTTAAGGGTTTTCCTTTCACCGCCAGGGCGGCTTCGGCCCGGTTGTAAACATCATAGGGCAGCGCCGCCACGTCCGCCGCTTTATCCGGCTGAGGTCTGATCGCGCGAAAGGCTTTGATCGTTGCCATAAAGCACCTGCTTATTTAATTAAACGAACGCGGGTGACGCCTTCGATGCCGGACAAGTCGGCTTCAACCTGGTCCACCACTTCGCTGTCCACATCAATCATGGTATAGGCGTAAGCCCCTTTGTTTTTGTTGGTCATGTTGGCGATGTTGATGTTGTCTTTGGCAAGAATTGCCGTGATCTGACCGATCATGCCGGGAATGTTTTTGTGCGCTACGGTAATGCGGTGAACCGTCGTGGGTTCTCCCATGCTGCAATCGGGATAGTTGACGGAATTGACGATATTGCCGTTTTCCAGATAATCCATCATCTCGGAAACCGCCATGACCGCACAGTTGTTTTCGCTCTCCGGCGTCGACGCGCCGAGATGAGGAATATTGATGACATTTTTCATCGCGAGGGTTTCTTCGCTGGGGAAATCGCAGACATAGGCCGCGAGTTTGTCGTTTTCCAGGGCTTCGGCCAAGGCTTTGTTGTCCACCAGACCGCCTCTGGCAAAATTCATCAAGCGGAGATTCGGTTTACAAACAGCGAGTAAATCCGCATTGACGTAGTTTTCGGTTTCTTTCATGAAAGGCACATGAATGGAAATGTAATCGCAATTTTTGAAAATGGCTTCGAGACTGGAGGACCGTTTGACTTTTCTGCTTAACCCCCAGGCGTGTTTAATGGAAATAAAGGGATCGAAACCATAGACCTTCATCCCGAAATCGACGGCCATATTGGCCACGAGAACACCAATGGCGCCAAGGCCGATCACACCCATTTTCTTTTTGTAAAGTTCGGGGCCGGCAAAGGCTTTTTTGCCTTTTTCCACGGCGGCGGCCACATCGCCTTCACCTTCTGAAAGCGTCTTGGTCCATTCGACACCGTCAATGACTTTACGGGAGGACATGAGCATCCCCAGGGCAACGAGTTCTTTGACCGCGTTGGCATTGGCTCCGGGGGAGTTGCATACCACAATGCCTTCTTCGGAGCAGCGTTCCAGCGGAATGTTATTGACGCCGGCACCGGCCCGTCCGATGAATTTGAGGGATTTCGGGAATGTCATATCGTGAAGCTTTGCCGAACGCACGAGCATCGCATCGGGCGCGGCGCAGTCATCACTGACGATATAATTTTCCGACAGCTGTTTTAAGCCGTCTTTCGAGATGTTGTTTAAGGTTTGGATTTGAAAATTCATAGATATACCTTTCGTAAAAGCCATGGCAGATCCGGCCCACTTCGTTACACCCCGGCCTCTGACCATGCGCAGTTATTTTTTGTCCGATATGATCGGACCTTGTCAATTCGGTCAAACCGGATTGACATTATATTTAGTGTTTTAATTCGAAATCTTTCATGAAAGCGATGAGGGCATCAATGCCTTCCATCGGCATGGCGTTGTAGATCGACGCGCGCATGCCGCCGACACTGCGGTGCCCTTTTAAGTTGGCAAGGCCTTTGGCCTTCGCTTCCTTGACAAAGGCCGCGTCCAAATCGGCATCTCCCGTGACGAAGGGTACGTTCATCAGCGAACGGTCTTCGGGACGAACGGTGCCTTTGAAAAGCTTGCTGTTGTCAAGGTAATCATAAAGTTTGGCCGCTTTTTCTTTGTTGATCGCTTCCATCGCCGCGACACCGCCTTGGGCTTTGACCCAATCGTAAACCAGACCGCAAATATAGATGGCATAGCATGGCGGGGTGTTGTAGCATGAATCTTTGTCCGCATGGGTTTTGTAGTTGAGCATTACCGGTACGGTTTCGGCGGCTTTGCCGATGAGATCCTTGCGGATAATGACCACGCAGACTCCGGCGGGCCCCATATTTTTTTGAGCGCCGGCATAAATAAGGCCGAATTGATCGACGGGATAGACTTCCGAAAGAATATTTGACGACATATCGCCAACCAACGGCACGCCGTCTACCTGCGGCAGAGCGTCCGGTTTAAAACGAGTCCCGTAAATGGTATTGTTGACGCAAATGTGCAGATAATCGATATCGCTGCGCACCATCGACGCATCGAAAGCGGGAATGTACGAGAAGGTTTCGTCTTCCGAAGAGGCTACAACCGAAGCGTCTCCGAAGCGTCTCGCTTCCTGATAAGCCTTTTTGGCCCAATTGCCGGTGATGATAAAATCGGCACGGCCGTGATCAGCCATCAGGTTTAAGGGCACCATGGCGAATTGCGTCGATGCGCCGCCTTGCAAAAACAGGATGTCATAATCATCGGGAATGTTCATGAGTTCCCTTAAGGTGTCCTTGGTGTGAGCCAAAATCGCGGTAAAATCAGCCGAACGATGACTCATTTCCATGACGGACATCCCCGAATTGCCGTAGCACGTCATTTCAGACGCGGCTTGTTCAAGGACTTCCACCGGCAAAGCAGAGGGACCGGCGGAAAAATTAAATACTCTTTCCACAATATTTCCTCCAATTTAATATTAAAATACAGATATTAATTATAATGGTCAGAACAAAATTTTGCAATCTTTGAAAACGTGTTTACATCAACCAATCATGAAAAAAATCGGGCGTTTAACCCGATTTTTATGAACAACGCGCATTATTTCTTTGTCAGTTCGATTTTCAATTTGCTCGGCGAGACAGACGTCACTTTTCCTTTGTTGGTTTTGACCGTTATGGGGACGGTATGCACACCTTCTTTTTTACCGGACAAATCCAAATAGACTTCGATATCCGATGGACTCAGATTATTCATTTCCTCCGCCAGACCTTCGATTTTGACATTGACGGTGGATTCGGAAATCTTTTGAACTTGAAGATCACCGCTTAAGTTTTTGTTTTCGATGGTATCGATATTAAAGCTTTTCTCAATAATCTGTGAAACCGATACCGTCACCTTCACTTCGTTGTTGCCGTCGGTGATCATCACCCCGGAGGGCAAAATAACCCTTGAGCTTTCAGTTACATTGGCCACTGCCCCCTCAACGGAAACGGACTCCACGTCCAAATGATTAATCCCAGCAAGAACATCCGCTTTTCCGCCGATTTGCACCGATGACGGCTCACACTTAATATCGGTGATTTTATATCCGCTGCTGAGTTCACCCTTTGTTTTAGGCGCGTTTAGTTCGACTTTTTTGGTGACGCCGAGGGTAATCTCCGTTTCGACCACGGCGGGATTACAGGTCACGCCGGAGACGACATCTCCGTTTTTATCGGTGGCTGTGACACTCGCGAAACGTACCGAATCCTGAGCCATATCCTGGACATCCACCGTCGCGGTGACATCCGTGACTTTTGCCAGATTTTTATTATCACCTTCAAGACGGACGGTTTCCGTTGCCTTGGTGGCGATTACTTTGAGACCCTCCGCCGGCTTACCGCTGGTAATCACGTTAACCGTTTGATCTTTTTTGCTGATTTCGTAAACTTCGATGGACAAGGCTTCGGGTTTTATTTCATCAATAATGACATTGTTGGGAACACCGGTAATGGTCACCTCGGGTTGAAAAGTACCCGCCGTCCGCGCCCCTTTCATATCAACTTCGGCTTTGATGGATGAAGCGTCAACGCTTGCCAGTTTGGTCTGCTGCCCTTTGAGTCTTAAATTGACGTAGTATTTCACATCGGAATTAATCGTGAGTCCCTTTTCAGCTAGGGCATCCTGACCCGTTAGCGCAACGGGAATGTTGTTGATATCCTGGCTGAGCATATCGATCTGGCTGCCGTTAACATAAATCCATAACAAGAAAGCGAGGGCGACGGAAATCATGATGAGCACCCCGTTATTCAGTGTCAATTTTCGTTTATTCACGGCCGTCACCTCTCATGTTAAGCATACGCGGTTTATCCGCATTTTCGGCGGTGTTGCTCGCGTCATTGTAATGGGTCTTAAGGTGGTCAATGAGCTGTGCGACGGGGACATGTCTGATGATTTCTCCCCCCTCGGTATAGGAGACCGATCCGGTCTCTTCAGAGACGACGATGGTCAGCGCATCGCTTTGTTCGGAAATACCGATGGCCGAGCGATGCCTCGTGCCCAGCGTTGTGTCGAGATTATGCCTGTTGGTCAGGGGCAGCAGACAGCCGGCCGCAATAATTTTCCCGGATCGGGGATTTAAAATCACCGCGCCGTCATGAAGCGGTCTGTTGGGCGTAAAAATATTTTCCAGCAAATCCGCGGTAATATCGGCGTTTAAAGTGACGCCGGAGGCAGCGATGTCCTTGAGACCCGTATTGGTCTCACAGACGATGAGCGCGCCGATTTTGGCCTCGGACAAATGGGAGACCGCATCTCCAATGGCCTCAAAGCCTTTGTCCATGGCTTTGCTGTCGTTGTCTCGGATAAAGCGTTTAAACAGGCGATTGTTGCCGAGTTGCTGCAGGGCCGAGCGCATTTCCGGTTGGAACACGACAAAAAAGATGATAATCCCCCAGGTAAACAGGCTGTTGAGCAGGTATGAAAGCGTGGTAAAGCGCAACCATGAACAGACCGGAATGAGCACGAGCACCACAATTAAGCCCTTGATAACCTGTTCGGCTTGGGATCCGTGAATCCAATGCAAGAGCGTATAAATCAAATAGGCTATGATGGCAATTTCAATGAACGAACCGAAACTCATTCGCGATTGTAAATAATTGATCATTCCTTCCATAATTGTGACCTGTCCCCAGTAATTTGGCCTCGTCATCCCATCCCAATGCGGGAGCGCGAAGCCATCATCGTTTGTTTCCTATTATAACGCAGAGAAAGCCCTTTGACACCGCACATTGCCAAATGTTTATAATTATTTACAGAATTGTGACAAAGCCCAAGATGAACCGCACCCGGTTTTCGTCACGTCATATTATCGTGATGCAGGACACGTTTTTTAACGATTATTAATAAGCATTGACAAATGCTTGCGGATGAAATCCTGCAAGCCAGATCGCGAGTTTGATTTTACTTTTATTGTTTTTTTAGCTTTTTTGACGCATTCATTCCGTTCAGTTTTGCGCCCTGCTGTTCAATTTAAGAAATCCGGCAAAGCCGGATTTCTATGCACAGGATTCACTTTGATAAACGATGATTAATCTTCAAATCTCAGGATAAGTTCTCCCGATTCAACCTTTTGTCCTTCACTGACATAAACGGTTTTAACTTTGCCTGCGACTGTCGCGACAATTTCTGTTTCCATCTTCATGGCTTCCACCACGACCAACGCTTCATTGACCTTCACATTGTCACCCTCATTGACAAGAACTTTGATGACGGTGCCGGGAATCGGTGAGCCGATTTCCTTGGGATTGTTGGGATCGGCTTTGAGCATGGTGTTTTTGGACTGGGATGAGAGAGACTGCTTGTCTTCCACGGAAATGACCCGACGGAAGCCGTCGATTTCAAAGGTGACGTCCCGCATGCCGTTTTCATCGGGTTCGTCCACCCGCACCAGACGGATGATGTAGCGTTTGCCGTCTTCCACTTCCACCTCGGTGGTTTCACCGGGAGTCAGGCCGTAGAAAAAGGCGTGGCTTTCCATACGGGTGAAATTGCCATAGTCGCGCTTGAAGGCATTGTAATCGTGATAGACCTTGGGATACATCGCGGCGGAAATCACCTGACGATCATCGAGGTCGATATCAAATTCTTTTTTGTAATCGGCGCGTATGGCGTCAAAGTCCTCAGGCGGCAGGAGAGATCCCGGCCGCACCGTGATGGGTTTGGCCCCTTTAAGGATCATTTTTTGAAGCTTTTTGTTAAAGCCGCCGGCAGGCTGGCCGATCATGCCTTTGAAGAAATCAACCACAGAGCCCGGGAAGGCCAAATCCTTGCCTTTGTCGTAGATGTTTTCGGGGGTCAGGCCGTTTTGGACCATGAAGATGGCCAAATCGCCGACAACCTTGGAAGACGGTGTAACCTTTACGATGTCACCTAAGAGCAGGTTGGCTTCGCGATACATCTGTTTGACTTCGTCAAATTTGTGGCCGAGCCCAAAGCTGTCCACCTGGCCTTTGAGGTTGGAATATTGACCGCCGGGAATTTCGAGATCGTAAATTTCGGTGCTCCCCGTTTGAAGGCCGGATTCAAATTTGCGGTAGACGGGACGCACGTCCGCCCAATAATCCGACAACAGGCGAAGCTCTTTCTCGTCGATTCCGGTGTCGTGACTGCTGTGGGCCAAGGCCGCGACGATGGCGTTCATGTTGGCCTGAGAGGTCAGCCCACTCATGGCGCCGAGAGCCGCGTCAACAATGTCAACGTCGCCGATGGCCGCCATGATGTTGGCCGCCACGCCGTTGGCTGTGGTATCATGGGTGTGGAAATGAACCGGCATATCCACTTCATCTTTAAGCGCGCGGATGAGATTTCTGGCCGCGACGGGTTTACACAAGGCGGACATGTCTTTGATGGCCAAAATGTGCGCGCCGGTCTTTTCGATTTCATGGGCCATCTTGATGTAATAGTCGAGATTATATTTTGTTTTTGATGTATCGAGAATATCCCCGGTGTAGCACATGGCCACTTCACAGATTTTGCCGGTTTTGAGAACTTCCTCGATGGCGACTTTCATGCCGTCCATCCAGTTGAGGGAGTCAAAGATCCGGAAGACATCAATGCCCGACGCCGCGCTTTGTTTGACAAATTCCCGAATGACGTTATCGGGATAGTTTTTATAGCCGACGGCGTTGGCGCCGCGAAGCAGCATTTGGAACAACACGTTGGGAATGCGCTCTCTTAAAGCGTCCAGACGGGTCCAGGGTGATTCTTTAAGGAAGTTATAGGCCACGTCGAAAGTCGCGCCGCCCCACATTTCAAAGGAAAATAAATCTCTGCCGTAATAGGATGCCGCATCTGCCACGCGCAGCATATCCCGCGTGCGCACTCGGGTCGCCAAAAGGGATTGATGGGCGTCGCGCATGGTGGTGTCGGTGATCAGCAGTTTCTTTTGGGCTTTGATCCATTTGACCACGCCTTCGGGGCCTTCGGCGTCCAGAATTTGTTTGGTGCCGGACAAGGGCTCGTGAGCGGGTACGGTCGGCACAACAGGATCTTTAAAATCGGGTTTGTCGTCAAAGCTTTCATTGACGACGACGTTACCAATATAGCGGACGATGTTGTTGGCCTGACTGTTTTGTTCTGAAATATTGAAAAGTTCTTCGTGTTCGTCGATAAACTTGGTCGTGCATTCCCCGGCCTTAAAGATCGGGTGCTGCAGCACGTTGATCAAAAAGTCTTTGTTTGTTTCGATGCCATCAATGGTGGTTTCTTTGAGAGCCCGCAGGGCTTTTCGTCTCGTGTCCTCAAAGCTACGGCCGAAAGACGTGCATTTGACTAACAGACTGTCATAATAAGGCGTGATGACCGAGCCCGTAAAGCCGTTGCCGCCGTCCAAACGGATGCCGGGGCCGCTGGCCGAGCGATAGACATCGATTTGACCGGTATCGGGCATGAAGTGAAGCTTGGGATTTTCGGTGGTAACACGGCATTGGATGGCGTAGCCCCGGGTGGTGATGTCCGATTGACGCTTAATGTCGATTTCATCGGAATCGAGGGGATAGCCTTCGGCGATGAGGATTTGCGCTTGGACGATATCGATGCCGGTGACCAGCTCGGTGACGGTGTGTTCCACCTGAATCCGCGGATTCATTTCGATGAAGTAGTGATCACCGTTTTTATCAATGAGAAACTCGATGGTGCCGGCACTGCGGTATTTGACGGATTTGGCCAGAGTGATGGCATCGACGCAAATGCTGTCTCGTTGGAAATCGGACAGGAAAAGAGAAGGTGTAAACTCGATGACCTTTTGATGTCTTCGTTGAATGGAGCAATCCCGTTCAAAAAGATGGACAATGTTGCCGTAATTGTCGCCCAGGATCTGGACTTCAACATGTTTAGGCTCTTCAAGATATTTTTCGATAAATATCGTTCCATCGCCGAAAGCTTTGGTCGCTTCACTGACAGCGGAGTGATATTCTTTTAGGAGTTCCTTTTCGTCACGGACGATGCGCATCCCGCGGCCGCCGCCACCTGCCGCCGCCTTTAAGATGATAGGATAGCCCGCTTTTTTCGCGAAATCGAGAGCTTCTTTGTCAGATGTGATGGGTTTTTCCACACCGGGAATCGTCGGAACGCCAACCTTTTGCGCCATGATTTTTGACTGAATCTTGTCGCCCATGGCGCTCATCATCTCATGAGTCGGTCCGATAAAGACAATGCCGGCTTCTTCGCATTTGCGCGCGAACACCGGATTTTCCGACAGGAATCCGTAACCGGGATGAATGGCGTCAACGTTTTTCTCCCGGGCCAGGGCAATGATTTTGTCCATGTCCAGATAGGCGGCGACGGGTCCTGTGGATTGAATCATGTAAGCTTCATCAGCCTTCGCGCGGAAAAGAGACATTCTGTCTTCTTTTGCGTAAATGGCCACGGTGCGAATGCCGAGCTCATGACAGGCACGAATAATGCGGATCGCGATTTCGCCGCGATTGGCCACCAAGATCTTTTTAAATTTTTTTCTACCTTCTGAATTGACAGGTTGCTGGGTCATCAGGTCCTCCTTGTTTTTTGATTTGCTATATTTAGCTTACTCGTAGCGTTATCGACATACGAAAGATGATTTCTTTTCCGAATTAATAATGAATGATTAATAATTCAGGTAGAAATCCGGCAAAGCCGGATTTCTATTTGGATTTTTAAGTCCGTCGTTGTCAGTCTTTTTCTCACGAAGCCGGGCTTACGATCCAATTTGGAAACTCGATTTATCAAGTTTCGTCCACAATTATCCCTGATTATTCATGAGGAATTGAAATTCCTCATAAACACGGGAAAAACAGACAATATTGCTATCACCAAAAAGATGAATAGAAAAAGACCTCAATTTTTGATAAAATAAAAGTGCTAAAACACCAAAAGAAAGAGGTCTCTTGATGAATAGTATAGCCACTTTAACGATGAATAGCAACAAAAAATATAAGTTAAATTTTAATGGAGGTCAACTTTCCTCCGATGGCGGACTCTTGTTGGTGAAAGAATTCGCCCATAAGATCGGCTTTGAAGACCTGGTCCACCGTTCGTTTAAAACCGATGACACTGCCAAATGGCGCAAGCACACCGATCCTG
>JAFRBB010000039.1 GCA_017405085.1 Eubacteriaceae bacterium | reverse complement strand
GTTTGCTCTTTTTTAGGGATTGTTATTCTTTTTCAAAGATTGAGCTGAGTGTTAGAATGTATTTTTGATGGTTTTGATAAAACATGTCTTTTTTAGACGTAATATTTTTCAGTTTTTGTTTCCCATGAATAATTTGGGATAATTAATAATTCAGGTGGAAATCCGGCCGAGCCGGATTTCTATTTGGGGTTTTTGGGTCCGGCTTTGGGGTCTGCGCGTCTGTCAGCGCCTCACCATTGAATTAATAATGAATAATTCAGGAACTGAGCGATAAGCCCGAATTGCTTCATGCTTCGCATTCTCACAATTCGGCGTCCATTCGCACCCGCGGTTAAGTGAGCATCCAAATCTTTGATTTGGCCAATGCGAACTTATCGAGCGAAGCGGGTGGAACCGAGCTAAGTGCTCATGTCCGTTATCCTTGCCCAATGTCCGTATGCTTTGACGAACAAGTTCTTCACTCACACGTCCGTTCGGCAAGGGCTTATCGCTCAAATAATTCCGGATGAAACTCAGGCGGTGCCTGAGTTTCTTATTTTGGTTTTGTGCTGTTCTCTGTCGTTTTCTTTTTGTGTGTTCGTTAGTCTTTCTTGGGCGGTTTTCTCGCTGATTACGCTGATTAACGCAGATTAAGAAATTAAATTAAATCACATTGATCCGCGATTATCCGCGTTATCCGCGAGAGACGATGATACACTCCGCGCTCCGAACTCCTCATTCCGCGCGCCGTATTGATCGGGGTCGCGGTGTTTTTTGATTAAATGATTGATTTTTCATTGTAAAGGGTTTATAATGATCATAAGAATATTTAAATGACACCGTTTCGCAACGGAGAGTTTTAAATCGCGATTTCCCGACGCGCTTTTCTGACGAGGCTTCGACTCCGCGGGGATTTGTGGATTTGTCAATGATTCGCGCCTGAATTTGAGGCGCGATCCGCGGAGGCAAGGAGAGAGTATGTCAGATTTTAAGACGAAAATTTCGCTGAAGACGAAGTTGGTTTTGTTGATTGTTCCCATTATTGTGCTGGTGATGCTCATCGCCGGGTATTTCAGTTACAGAAGCTTGACGGATGTGACCCGCACGTTGTATATGAGCCGCTCTCAGGAGCTTTCGGAGACGGCGGCTAAGCTTGTGGATCCCCATCAGGCCAAGGCCGTCCGGGATCAAGTGATGGCGATTTATCGCAAAACGCCTGAGAAGGAGCGGGTCAGCACCGATGATTGGGGCTCCGAGGCTTTTTACGCGTATCTGGATCGTTATCGCGGGATTGCCGATTCCAAGGCTTACCGGGATGTTCAAAAGCAGCTGCAGATTGTTCAGGACAGCAATCATTTGAACGCGGCGTATATGGTTTGTTTTGATTTGGAGACCAATTCGACGATTTACTTGGTGGACGCGGCTTATGAGGACACGAATTTGCCGGGCAGTTTTGACGCGGTGATGTACGACGTGGACCGCGAGGCCATGAAGCATCCCGAAAACGGGCTGGCGCCGGATGTGACCAACACGAAGGAATACGGTTGGGTGGTTGCCGCGGGAAGCCCGGTTTTTTGCGATGGTGAGTTGATCGGGTTCGCGGCGGCGGAAATTTCGATGAATGAGGTGATGGATCAGCGCAATCAATTTTTGATGACGGAGTTCGCGGCGCTGTTGATTGTCGCCATTATTTTCATTGTGATCAGTATTATTGTGATTGATAAGATGCTGATTCGCCCCATCAATAAGCTGTCGGATATGTCGGAGAAATATTGGAGCGGCGAGACGTCCACCATCCGGCACGAGTTTTCGCAGCTGGAAATTCACACGGGGGATGAGCTGGAGATGCTGTCCAACTCGATGAAGCAGATGGAACAGAATATCAATGAGCACATCACCAAAATTCTCAACACGACCAACGAGCTCATCGAGACCAGACAGCATGCCGAGGAAATGGACCGGGCCGCCAACATCGACGCCTTGACCAAGGTGAGAAATAAGCGGGCCTATGACATTGAGATGACCCGTTTGGATCAAGGAATCGCCGAAGGCAAGACGAAGTTTGGTATCGCGATGATCGATTTGAATTTCTTGAAGGCCATCAATGATACTTACGGGCATGACAAAGGCGATATCGCGATTCAGACCCTTTGCCAGACGATTTGTCACATTTTTGTGCATTCGCCGGTTTATCGGGTCGGCGGTGATGAGTTTGTCGTGGTCCTTGAGAATCATGATCTCGAGAATTTGGATGAGCTGAAAGCCGCTTTTGATCGGGAAATTGAGAAATTCCGAGATAAGAAGGAACCCTGGGAGCGGGTATCCGCCGCTGCGGGATACGCGCTGTATGACCCGGCTGTGGACAAGGACGCCGAGAGTGTCTTTAAACGGGCTGACGCTTTGATGTACGAACAGAAGAAGCGGATGAAGGCGCGTCGGGATTGATCGCGGCGGATGGATGATGAATAATTAATGATTAATAATTAATAATCCCAAATTATTCATGGGAAACAAAAACTGAAAAATATTACGTCTAAAAAAGACATATTTTATCAAAACCATCATAAATACATTTTAACACTCAGCTCAATCTTTGAAAAAGAATAACAATCCCTAAAAAAGAGCAAACCGCTCCGAAAAAAGGGCAGAAAGTCCCCAGGGCAAAGGTAAAATGAATTTTTGATTTTGACAATGACGATGATTTTTAGACTACTC
>JAFRBB010000038.1 GCA_017405085.1 Eubacteriaceae bacterium | reverse complement strand
TTCTTTTCAAGATATTTATATCCACCTTGCCCGTCGAGATACTCTTTGACAACCGCAATCTTAAACTTAAAACTATACTTTGCCATAAAAAACTGACCTCCTCCAGTTAGATTCTTGGTCTAACTTTTGGGGGTCAGTTCAAAAAGTGTTTCATACAGCGGTTTTGTTTTTTAATCAAGAAACGTGATGCTTAAAATCTGTGAGAGATGTCCTCGTTTTCGGAAAAATGAAGGATGTCTGTCATCAATAATAGGTCAGTCCTGATAGATTTAGGCTTATTGTTTGTTGTCGGCATCATCGTCAAAGACACTGCCTTTTGACGGGGTGTTTGGTTTTATGCCCGGCTTGTCCGGTGGCGCCGCATCTCGGCCCGGCGAGTCAGAGGCTTTTGATGTCTGAGCGGTGTCTGCCTTTTCTTTTTTCTCCAGTTTAAACAGGATTACCGCGCCGACAATTCCCAAAATGAACACTCCGCCGCCAAGGGCGATGGGAAGGACGGGAAAGGCATTCCGGCCGCTCTGTTTCCCGCCGGATTCTTCGGCGGATTTGGCGTCGGCGTCTTTGGTTGTGGATTCGGCAGACGCGGCGATATTGTTTTTGTCGGTATTGGTGCCAAAGGCGGTGCTGGTGCCAAAGGCCCCGTCAAAATCGCTTCGGTCGATGGTCGACGTGCTGAGGGTGTTGGCGTCGCTTGTGCTGACGGTGGTGGAATAGTTGCCGTCGACAGTCACGGTGAGCTTGCTGTTGCCCTGGACGAGGGTTTGATCGCCTTTTTTGACGGTGACGGTGCTGCCGTCGCTGTCGACGATTTTTCCGCCGGCGGCGACATTGAGGTCGGTCACCGCGCTGTTGTCCGTGACGACCCATGTGGAACTGCCGTCGATGTTGACGGTGATGGGCTTGTCCGCGGCGGTGCCGTTGGCCTGGGTGATGGCCGTCGCGCCGGTGTAGGTGGTGCCCTCGGTGAGGAAGATATTCGCCGTGGAGATGGTGTCCACGTTGATGTTGCCCTTTAAGGTCTCGCCGATGGCGGTGAAGGTGAGGACGGCGCCGTTTTGCCCGGCGGTTCCCCAGTTGTTGCTGTCGTTGCCGGCGGCGGTGAGCAGGCCGGCTTTGTCCGCGTCAAAATCGAGGACGGTGTTTTTTAATATCACGTTGGCTTTGGTGTTGGTGACATAAAACATGCTGCCTTCCGAAATGGCCGAGGACAAGGTGGAATCCGACGCTTCAAAGCGGGCGGTGTTTCCGGCTGAGGTCTCGGCGTCGCCGGAGGTGGATTGGTAGATGATGACGCCGTTGGCGACGGGATCGCTGGCGGTGGCTTTGGTGGCTTTGCTGGTGAGATTGGAATGGGCGATCCGGATGGTGTTGAGGCCTTCCATGCCGGCAATTTGAGAGCCCTCGGCGGTGCCGGTGACGCCGTCGACCTCAATGGTTCCCGTGGAATAGAGGATCGGTGAGCCGGAGCCTTTGGTGTTTAAGGTGCTGTTGGCGACGGAGACGTTGCCGCCGCCTCGGTCGGTGGCCGCCGCGGCGCAGTGGTTGCCCTGAGTGTCGATGCCGAGGCGGTTCGCCACGATGGTGCCGCCATAGGTGGCGTCGAGGCCCCGGGAATTGTCGGCGGCGGTGGCGATGGTGCTGTCATTGATATAGACTGTGCCCTTGTCGGTGGCGAAGACGCCGTTGGAGCCGGTGCCGCCGGCGGTGAGCTTGGTGCCCGTCACCCGGGCTTTGCTGTTTTCACCCACTGCGAGGAGCACGGAATTAATGCCATAAAAATTGCAGTTATCGCCGTTGGTATCCGAGCCGTGTTTTTCCAGGGTGTCGTTTTTTATCGTTAATGACCCGCCGCTTTTGACCAGGGCCGCGTTGGTGTCGGCGTTGCCGGCGGTCCGGGTTTGGTTTTCGTCCGCGGTTTCTTTGCCGTCGACGGTCAGGGTGCCCGAAAGGGTGCCGCTGTAATCATAGCTTTGGGTGTTGGCGCCGCCTCCTCCGCCGGGGGCGCCTCCTTGGCCTCCTCCTGCGGGTTTGTCCGGCGGCGCGCTTTGGGCAAGGGCGATCGGCGAAGCGAGGTTTAAGCAGAGGACAAAGGCGAGGACCAGGGCGAGCCTTCGTCCCAAGGATCGATGGGGTTGTGAAGTTAAAAAATGCTTTGCGTGTTTCACGTTGTCTCCTTTCCTGTCGCGGGGTGGCCGGGCCTATATGGCGGGATAGCGGATTCGGCTTTTCGCGACGTTTCATGCATTGTAATCGGGTTTTCTTAAATCATTCAATAAAGCGGCCGGTCTTTAAGACTGGGCAAAGGCTTTCTCAGAAGCGGTCTTTTGTGTTATGATAAGACAACAGGGGTTAACCCACAGAGAATACAGCATTTTGAGATGAGGAGATCAACCATGAGAATTTTACTGACCAACGATGACGGATTTGACGCCCCGGGCATTGCCGCCATGGCCCGCGCGGCGAAGGCTTTGGGCGAGGTTTATGTGGCGGCCCCGGCGACCCATTATTCCGGGGCCTCCCATAGCGTGTCCATCGACGGCGCCCTCAAGGTTCAAAAAAAGCATTTTGACGGGGGCATCGACGGATGGAAAATTTGGGGAACGCCCTTTGACTGCTGCTCTCTGGCCGTTGCCGCGCTGATGGACGACAAGCCCGATTTGGTCATTTCCGGCATCAACGGGGGTAGCAATGTCGGCCGGGATATTTTGCATTCGGGGACCATCGGCGCCGCGTCGGCTGCCCATTGGGCCGGGGTTCCCACCATGGCTGTGTCGCTCAATCACAATCCCGCGGCCAAGGGCTTCAATTATGATTTTTCGGCGGAATTTGCCGTGAAGGCGGCCGAATGGTTGTTGGCTCAGTCGGATCCGACGGCGTATCTGCTCAGCGTCAATGTGCCCAATGTGCCGAAGGAGGAGATTGCCGGCTGTGTGGTGTCCGCGATGAGTGACCGCCACAATTATCTCTGCGATTATGAAAAAACCTCCGACGGCTGGTTTGACTATTACAACACGACGATGCTTCCCCATCACGCCGAAGGGGATTTTACCCTGGCCGAGGATGACTACGCGGTCAATCACAATTACGTGGTTCTCACCCCGCTGGTCATGAATGTGACGGCCTTGGATCATTTGGATGAGCTGACCGACGCGGCCCAGAAACTGTGGAACAACGAATAACAAAGGCCTTGGGAAAAAACGCGGCCGATTCGCGGCTTAAATGGTGAAAAAACGCGGCTCGGCCGAGTTTCCGCCGAAATTATTCATCATTTATCATTAACCAACATCTCCGGAGGTCATCATGCCGATATGGAATCCCTGGCACGGCTGCACCAAAATCAGTCCCGGCTGCGCGAGGTGCTATATGTACCGCATTGACGCGCGCCACGGTGTCGACAGCACACGGGTCGTTAAAACCGCGCAGTTTGATCTGCCCGAAAGACGAAAAAAAGACGGATCGTATGCCTGGTTGCCCGAGGGCGGCAGCGCCGGGGTCTGCTTCACGTCGGATTTTTTCCATCCCGATGCCGACGTCTGGCGACCCGAAGCCTGGGCCATGATGCGGGAGCGCCGGGATGTCTTTTTTTCCTTTCTCACCAAACGGCCGGAGCGCTTTTTCGAAGGTCTGCCCGGGGACTGGGGCATGGGGTATCCCAATGTGTCGGTTACCTGCACCTGCGAAAATCAAAAAATGGCCGATGAACGACTGCCATTGTTTTTGGAGCTTCCCCTTCGGCACAAGGGCATCATTTGCGAGCCGATGCTGGGTCCCGTTGACCTCTCGCCCTATTTGGAAAAATACGGAGAAGATATTGACAGTGTCGGATGCGGCGGTGAATCGGGGCCCAATGCCAGAACACTTCATTTCGATTGGGTCGTCGCCCTCAAAGCCCGGTGCGATGATTTCGAGGTGCCCTTTTATTTTCATCAGACCGGAGCAAGGCTGTTCAAGGACGGCAGGCTCTATCATATCCCGAGACGCCTTCAGCACATCCAGGCTAAAAAAGCTTTTGTTGATTTGATGTAATGAAAGCGAATATAACAAACTCCCTTTCAGCGCCAAAAAACAATTGAGTACAAATGACCCCAATACCATTCTCAACCCCAAAATCTTTTTTCGCTGATAGCGCTGATTCACGCAGATTAAGAAACAGGTTAAATTATTGATCTGCGGTCATCCGCGTGATCCGGAGAAAGACGATGACACATTCATCATTCATTATTCCTCGCAAAAGGGGGACCGATGTGAATCTTCAAAAAAAACTTATCCTTCGACATGCGCTCGCTTTTTTGTTTTTGCTGATGATGGTCGCGGCGGCGGAATATTCGGGCAAAAAAGAAATCATCTTTCCTGAAATGGTCGCGCTGGTCACCGGCTTTTGGATTGCCGAAAAGCCGCCATGGCGGGCAGGACCTGTCAAAACGGTCGCTTTGATGACGGTCTGCGCCCTGGCCGGGGTGCTGTTGGCGAGAGCCGATTTTTTGCTCTGGGGCAAAGTCGCCGTCGGATACGTGGCGGTGGCGGCGATTTTAATACTTTGGCGCACCAATCTCTATCCGTTCATTTCCGCCTGCATTTTACCGATCATGATCGACACCGAGGATTTCTTCTATGTGGGCGTGGTCTTCACGCTGTCGGTCATTCTGATGGGCGGCCGGGCGCTGTTCAAGCATGCCGGTTTGTTGCCGGAAGAGGCCACACCGTGGGATGACGCGCCCGAGAATGACCGAAAAGATGCGCTCGTTTGGTTGATCACCATCGTTGTGTTTTTGGTTTACACCGCCTATCCCCTTTCCTTCGGCAATCCGTATTTTGTCGCGCCGCCTTTGATTGTGGCCTACACTGCCATGATGCAGCCGGATTGCCCGCTGCTTGCCGCGCCAGTCAAAGCGGGAGGGTTGATGGCGCTCTGCGCGGTAACGGGTTTTCTCGCCCGAAGTGTTTTGGTGGAAATGGCGCATTTGCCTCTTGTTGTCGCCGCGGGGATAGCGTTGGCGCTTTATTTTGCCTATATGGCGCTGCTCGGTTTGCGCAATCCGCCGGCGGGGGCGGCTCTGTTTTTGCCTTTGCTCTTGCCTGCTGCCGGCCTGGAGACTTATCCGGTTTTGATGACGGTGTCCACGGTATTGCTCACCCTCATTTGTTTCATCTGCCGCGGCGTGATCAATGACGAATGATGGCGGAGGAAAAGCGGCGGGCCGGATGACGGATTGGGTTTTTCCCGGCTTTGAGAGCTTTTTATGCATTTTAAGACGAAAAGATTCATCGCGGCGTCTTGAGATTTGCCGCGTTTTCAACTATAATAATCCCACAAAGAGATGGTGGCTTAAAAAACGCTTAACCATCCCCCGGGAACCATGAGCCGGGGACAAATTTTATACTAGAAAGGAGTATTGTCATGTCGAAAAAAGGATGGATTGCCATCGCTGTTTTTTTGGGGATCAGCATTGTCTGCGGATTCATTTTCCAAACACCAATTTACGTCAGCTATCTGGATGTTTTGGATTATTCCTATGAGCAATCTGAATTGGAAGCGGAATCCATCGATGATTATATCGCGATCATCGAGGAAAACGCCGATGCCTACGCCGATACCGGAAAGGTTGTGGACGAAGAGGATTTGGATTCCGCGATTGTCATTGTCGCCGAATACCAATTGACCAAGGATCAGGAAAAACGCGTGAAGGCGGCGCTAACCAAATTGCATCCGGATTATCTCAAGTTCTACAATTCAATGAACGGAGGAAGTAATTCATGATCAATATTAAGAAATTATCTGTGCCCCTCATCGCCTGCCTGCTTGTGGCCTTTGCCTTGACGATGTCGGTACAGGCCGCCGATCAAAAGACCGGCTCAGCCAAAGGAAAAACGCTGAAAGCAACCCTTCAGGAAGGCAGCGACACCATCTATCACATCGAGATCGAAGTGCCCAAGTCTGCCGGTGTCTCGGAGGTGAGCTTTCCGATCTGGACGGTGGCTAACGGAAAGGACGACCTCGTCTATCACAATGCCGAACAGGTCGACGAGACCCATTTCGCCCTGGATCTCGATATTCGAACGGATCATTACAACGGTGACAGCCTGACCATCGAAGCGGTCAGCAAATCCGGCGGCAAGGAACAAAAGCTCGACAGCATCACTTTCCCCATCAAACGCTCGGAAATCACCCAATACGCGGGACATAAAGGCTACAGCGCCCAGTATCCCGAAAATTCATTGGCGTCCTTTAAAAACAACAAATGGGACTATGCCGAAAATGATATCTGGTTTACCAAAGACAACCAGTGGGTGGTCATGCACGATCCCACCATTGACCGCATGACCAACGGGACCGGCAAAATCCAGGAAATGACCCTTGATCAGATCCGTCAATATAAAATCGACAAGGGAACCAATTTAGACAAATGCGCCGCTGAGGATTTGGTCATCCCCACCTTCAAAGAATATCTGGAAGCCTGCAAATCCAGCAATTCCATTCCCGTCATTCACATCAAGCCCGAAAAAATCCCCAGAGCGGCCTACGACAACATGGTCAAGGATTTGAAGGACACGGGATTCAACGCGAAAAACATGGTGTTCATCTGCTTCTTCGCCGAACCCTTGAAGGAAATGGAAGCCCAATTCCCCGGTGTTGAAATGATGTATTTGGCCGGGGGCGAAGCCGAAAAACGGATTTCCACCGTCAAAGACATCTCGAACAATTGCGGATTGGACGTCAACTACAAAACCGTTGACGCCGATGTCATGAAGGTCTGCAAGGACTATGAAACCAAGTTGGGTGTGTGGACGCTGCCCGACGATGAACTCAAAAAATTCCTCAGACTGAAAGTGGACTACATCACCCTGGACAATTAATGATCATCGCGAAACCCGCTCCGGCGGGTTTTGTTTTTCTTGACGTCTTTAAGATAAGTCATGTACAATATTGGATAAACGAATAAAAAAATAAGGAGACAACACACATGATCGAATTTCGCTATGATACACAGCTTTTGATTGACGGCGAAGACCTCGACGAGGATGTCATCAATCAATATTTTAGAGACCATTTTGAAGGGGATTCCCTGCTAGCCGTCGGCGATGACGAGACCATCAAAATCCATTTTCATACCAACCGACCCTGGGAAATTTTGGAATATTGCCGAAGTCTTGGTGAAATCTATGACATCGTGGTGGAAGACATGGACCGCCAGTCCAGAGGATTGAAAGGCTGATGGTTGTTTACGAACGGATTGACGTCAATCCCAAATTTATCCGTTATCGCTATTATCCGGAAAACGACCGGAATTACGCGCCGGGAACCATTATCGTCGACATGGAAAACAAGGTGATTAACGTGGAGGAGCCGGCAGAAGCCGACATTTATTTCGTTCATTCCGCCGAGGAACTTTTAATGATGCGAGAAGCGATGGACGCCGAGCGAGCCGAACAGGGGCTGCCGGAGCTTTCCGACGCGGAGTTTCCCTTTGAAGACGATGTGGCCTGTTATATCTACGCCACCCACGCCATTGCCGAGCTTTCCAAAAAATACAGATGCCGATAATCATCGGTTACCGCCCCAAAAGCGGAGGATGACCGTTCCCCGCAAAGCATAATCGAAAACCAAAAAACAAGGATTGCCGGCATACGCCCCAATCTCAATCTCGTCCCGGACAAAAATCCGAAAAGGAAATGTCCGGGATTTTTTTTGCTCTCAAACAAAAGCGTCGGGGTTTTACTGACAGTCTGTCCAAGTGAAAAAGCATAACAATTTAAACATATCGTATTTTTATGCAACGATATACGGCGGTTTTCTCTGTGTTATAATAATGTTTCCGATCATGTTTGGGTTGATGATACGCTATGGGGTCTTCATGGCGCCTATCGGAATAAAGTAATTTCCGAAAAAATAAGGCCTTGCGGAATGGTCCGAACAAAAACATGATGAACAATAGGGTAAATAGAATTCAATTGAAACTTAAATCAATCTAAAATTTAAAGAACACCCTGTTTTTTTAAAATCGAAAAAAGAATGAATATAACGAAAGTGTTGATGGATTTTTATCCAGATCATCAACGCGGAATCGATTCCTTTATGTTCATTTGTCACGACGGTGATGATATGATTTTACCTGACGATGTCTTTTTCCAAATCAAAAAGAACGTCATAGGCAGATTAAATTTCAAACATAAGATAAAGGAGAATCCAAGCCGTTTGAACCGAAGGCGCTGTCTGTGGTTCGATCAGGCTCCGGTAAAAAAATCATGCGTAAACAATCATTAGCCATTCTACTCACGACGTCCATGTTACTCAGTTCTTCTGTCATGCCCGCGATGGCAGCGACGAATGAGACGGTCACAACCACCGAAACAACAGAAATTGTCCAAACGATTCAAAATACAGAGACGACCGCTGGAGACATCATGGCCTCGCAAGATGTGCAGGCTTTAACGGACGGTACATTCACTTTCAGCGACGCTAATGCGACCTATGAAATCAAGGAGTCCGGAACGTACACCGTCACCGGCACCTGTTCTGAAGGTAGTCTGGTCATCGACAAAGGTCTGACAGTCACGTTGAATATGGCCGATTTGAATTTATCATCGAGTACAACGGCTCCGGTGATTATCAAAAAAGGCAGTAATGTCAATCTTGTGCTCTCAGGAACAAACACGTTAACGGATAAAGAAGACGCCTCCACCGAGGATACAAATGAGGATTTTGAAGGGGCCTGTATTAAGGTCAAAAGCGGCTCTTCCCTGACCATATCCGGCGACGGCACATTAAATGCCGATGCGTCAACTTGCAAAAACGGCATAAAAGGAGGGGCGACATCGACGGTGACCGTCGACAGCGGGACCCTCAACATTACAGCGGCCAATACCGGTCTTGCGGCCGATGGCGAAATGATTGTCAACGGCGGCAATATCAATATCACTTGCAAAAACGACGGGATCAAATCCGAACCCGATATTGATGAAGGGGATACCGAATCAAAGGGTATCGTGACCATCAACGGCGGGAATATCAACATTAAGGGCGCGGATTACGGAACCGATGATGAGTCCAGCGACGGCATCTGGGGATACAAAGAAGCCAATGTTCTGGGCGGCAATCTCACCATCGATACCGGTGATGACGGCATCCACAGCGAATACACCACAACGATCGGCGCATTAGGCACCGCCGGCCCTTCCATTAACATCACCAATTGCACCGAAGGGATTGAAGGCGCCACCGTCAATTTGAACAGCGGCTCTGCTAACATCGTCTCCGATGATGACGGCATCAACGCCGCCAACGGCGACATCACCGGATGGAGCTACGCCATCAATATCGCGGGCGGGACTTGGAAGGTTGACGCCGAGGGCGACGCCATCGACTCCAACGGAACAGTGACTGTCACCGGCGGCACTACGGAAGTCTACGGCCCCAAAACCCAAAGCGATAATTCCGCCATTGATTTTGACGGGAATTGCACCGTCACCGGCGGAACCCTACTTTGCGCGGACAACGGCGGCATGATGGCAAGTCCGTCAACGGCTTATCTCAACTTTAATAACGCGGGTATTACAAAAGGCGCGACGATTGTCATTAAAGACAGCACCGGCAACACGATTTATGAATCAACCGGAATCAAAAACGCAAATCATCTCATGTTTGCGGCTTCCGGTTTGAGCGGACAATACACGCTGTATGTCGGCGGCGCGCAAAAGGCCACCGCGACGGCAGGTCAAGGCGGACAAAACGGCATGATGCCGGGCGGAAACACCCAACCGGGTCAGGACGGCCAGACACCTCCGGGACAAGATGGTCAGACGCAGGCCCAAACGACCATCGACTGGGTCAACACGCCGACAAAAACCACCTATACCGCCGGCAAAGATACGAGTCTTGACGTGTCCGGCGGAAAAATCAAAGTGACGACTGTTTCGGCGCAATCCGGCCAAAACGCGCAGGGCCCCGGCGGGAGCGGATTTCCCGGATTTATGCAAGGCTTTTCCGACGCGGTCTCCTCGGCCCTTGACAAGGCTGCGCAATCTTTGTCGGACCTCACCGGCGGCAACCTGACCATGCCGTCGATGCCCGGACAACCGGGCGGCTGGTCCAATCAAACCTCAACCCAAACGGTAGATCTTGATTCCGCTTGGTGCTCGGGCTTTGACGCGGCCAAAACCGGCACCCAGACCATCACCGTCACCTATCCCGGCGCCTCCAACACCTTAACCTTTGACGTCACTGTCAAAAGCGCTGAGCAAAGCGGATCTTCCGAATCATCAGCACAAGACAGCGGCACTGTTACGAAAAACGCCAAGGTATACTACCGCGCCCATGTGCAAAACATCGGCTGGCAAAATTACGACGGCAAACAATGGCTGGCTGCCGACGGCACAAGCGAAGCCGGTACCGATGGCAAAAGCCTTCGCATGGAGGCCATTGAAATCGCCGTGCCTCAGGGTTATGGCCTCACCGGCCATGCCCATGTGCAGAACATCGGCAATCTCGATGCTCAAAAGCTGCGCACCGTCACATTAAAAGATGAAAAGGGAAATGACGCGGCCTATGATGTCTATTTCCTCGGCACGACGGGAAAAGGCCTTCGTGTGGAAGCCCTTCAAGTTGACCTCACCAAAAATGATGGCAGTGCGTCCGATTTTGATTTAAGCTACGAAACCCATGTGCAAAACATCGGCTGGATGGGAATGGTCCCCGGCGGAGAACTGGCCGGAACCCAAGGACAAGGGCTTCGAATGGAAGCGCTGCGCATGGTCACTTCTGATCAATAAATCGTGCTACCTATTGTGTTCATTTGACAGAGCTGAAAACCGCTTATTCCATTGAACATCTTTGTTCTTCAAAAAGCTCCGGTATCGGAGCTTTTTTGTATGGTGTCCTTTTGCGCTTTACGGCGCATAAGGTTTATTGTTATAATTTGCTAATATCTCATATTGAACGATTCCGAAAGGTAAACCGATGAATGAAAACAACCGCCCTGTGAGTACGGGCATTATAGTCGAGAAAGAAGAGAAAAGCGAAAAGACCTCCTCCCCTTCCCGCGCGCGGGCCATCCAGCGCAGTATCGTCAAAAAATTCCGCCCGACGATTTGGCGGCCCTTTGTCCGCGCCGTCAATGATTATGATCTGATTTCCCCGGGGGATAAAATCGCTGTGTGCATTTCCGGCGGGAAGGATTCCATGCTGATGGCGGGGCTTTTTCAGGAGTTGAAGCGTCACGGCAAAATTCCCTTTGAACTTGTTTTTCTTTCGATGGATCCCGGTTATAACGCTGTCAACGCGGAGAAAATCAGACAAAACTCGGAAATCCTGGAGATTCCCCTTGAAACCTTCGAGACCCGGATTTTCGATGTTGTCGATCACATTCCCGATTCGCCCTGCTATCTTTGTGCCCGGATGCGCCGGGGCTATCTGTATGACAACGCGAAAAAGCTCGGCTGCAACAAAATTGCCCTCGGACATCATTTTGACGACGTGATCGAGACCATTGTGATGGGGATGCTCTACGGCGGTCAGATTCAAACGATGATGCCCAAGCTTCACAGCACAAATTTTGAGGGGATGGAGCTGATCCGGCCGATGGTGCTCATTCGTGAGAAAGATATCATTCATTGGGCGCAGTACAACAAGCTTTCCTTTATTCGCTGCGCGTGCCGTTTTACGGAACAGCTTGAACAATCCGGCGAGGAGGCCGATCATCCGTCCAAACGACAAGAGGTCAAGGAACTTATCGCGAAACTGGCGGCAAGGGATCCCGTAATTGAAAACAATATTTTCCGCTCGGTGGAAAACGTCAATTTAAACACGGTGGTGGCCTATAAAAAGGACGGCGTCAAGCATCATTTCCTCGATGATTATGACAAATAAATGCCGTAAAATCGGCGTTATCGATTTATTATTTATTACCAAGGAGATTGTTTCACCGGGTCTTATTTATGTTGGCGTTTAAGATGCGTTATAGATAACATGACATAAAGCGCCCGTCACAATCACTATCTATTTTTATCCGCTGTTCGGCGGACTTTTTAAATCAAAAAGGCAACCTTTCGGCTGCCTTTTTTGTGTTGTTTTATTTGGCGTTGTGATCGACGGTTTTGTGAACGATGTCGCGCATTTGCGGCCAGGTTTCCATGTAGCGTTCCATATAGAAGGAATATTCTTTGTGCGCTTCCGGATTGGGCGTGTATTTTTTGTCGATGCGGACCATGTTTTTCGCGGCTTCGGAGAAATCTTTGTAAATGCCGACGCCGACGGCGGCGATAATGCAATCCCCGAGGCATCCGGCGCTTTGATTTTCAACGGTGGTGTACATCGGCACGCCGATGACATCCGCGTGCATCTGCATCCAGAAATCCGATTGGGCAAGGCCGCCGCTGGCATAGATTTCGTTGACCTTGTAGCCGGCTTTGTTCATGCTGATAATGCAGTGATTGGCGCCGTAGGCCACGCCTTCATAGACGGCGCGGGCGATGTGCGCGGTGGTGGTTCCGATGGAAAGACCCCAGAACATACCGCGGGCTTTGGAATCGGAATAGGGGGCGCGGTTACCCTGGAAATAATCCATCATGACGAGACCTTCGCAGCCGATGGGAACGGTTTTGGCCTTTTCGGTGATGAGGTCATAAATGTTCATGTCGCGGTTGGTCGCTTCTTGAATCCAGGAGCCGGGAACCAAGTTGTTTTTAAACCAGGTGAGGATGGCGCCGGAGGCCGTTTGACCGCCTTCGAGGAGGCTGGTGCCGTCGTACATGCAGTTGGGATAGGTGCCGTTGACCCCTTCCACGTGGAAATCTTCTTCGGAAAGACCGAGCAGACAGGAGGAGGTCCCACCGATTAAGGTCATGCCGTTGGGGTTGACGCCGCCGACACCGAACATGCAGGCGTTGCAGTCGGCCGTTCCTTCGACAACGACGGTGTTGGTGCTGAGACCGAAAGCCGCGGCGGCTTTTTCGCTGACGTTGCCGACGACTTCACCGACCTTAAGCACCGTGTCCGGGAATTTGTCCACCACATCTTCGAGGCCGCAGGCCGCGTAGAAATCGGTGGGGTAACCGCCGTTGGCGTCGTCATAATTCCAGCGGAAGGCGGCGACGGACATGCTGACGGTCTTTTTGCCGGTTAAAATCCAGTTGAGCCAGTCTTCGAATTCCATAATGGTTTTGGTTTTGGCCCAGTTTTCGGGTTCGTGTTTTTTGACCCACATACATTTGGGCACCATGGTATCGGCGCGGCATCCCGATTTATAAAAGCGTGTGGCCGCGTATTGATCGGCGATGGTGTTGACAAAAGCTGCTTCTTCAGCGGCACGCACATCCATCCACAAGATGGGCGTGCGGACCGAGCGGTCGTCTTCACCCAGATAAACCAGTGTGTTGGTGGTGGCGTCGCAGGTCAGGGCAACGATATCTTCCGGATCAACACCGGCTTTTTTGATGCAGCCCGGAATGGCTTCGCCGAGGGCGGCCAGCCAGCCGGCGTCATCCTGTTCCGCCCAGCCGTTGTGGGGATAGGTCGTGGCGTACTCCTCAATGTGGTACGCGCGGTTTTGTCCTTTTAAATCGTAAAGCGCAACGCGGACACTGCCGGTGCCGGCGTCGATTCCCATTAAATATTTGGCCATCATATTCCTCCTCAAGAAATTTTTGAATGAATCACTCTTGTTGTAAACGAGATACAGTCATATTGTCATTATAAGATGTGAATCAACCAAAGTCAAAACTTTCTTGATTATTTTACATTGTTTCCATATTGACTAAATTTCTTGGTTGATAAAGACTGTTTCGCTTTCAATATGCATAAGCTTTTCATAGGTTGATATGTTAAAATAAAACATCAAAGCACTTTAGACAATAAGGCAATATTATTAATGATAAAAACAATTAGCAAAATGATTGAGGATGCAAATGAAACAAACACTCACGATTGTGGTGCCGGTTTACAATGAAGCGGAAACCGTCGCGTTGTTTTATGAGGAGGTCAGACGGGCGATGTCTCCCCTTTCGGAACAGATTAAGACGGAAATTCTCTTTGTGGATGACGGCTCCGAAGACGAGACGAAGGCCATCATTTCCAAAATGTCCAGGGAAAACGAGAACGTCGGCTATTTATCTTTTTCCCGCAATTTCGGAAAAGAAGCGGCCATCCTGGCAGGACTGTCGGAAGCGATGGGAGATCTGATTGCGGTGATGGACGTGGATCTTCAGGATCCCCCTGCCCTGTTGCCGGAAATGATTGAGCGCATCAATCAAGAAGGATATGACGTGGTGTGCACAAGACGAAAGAGCCGAAAGGGCGAACCGTGGCTTCGCGCGTTGCTCACAAAGTGCTACTATGGCTTGATGCGCCGCATTTCCAAAACGCCGATTGTCGACGGCGCCAGAGATTTTCGCGTGATGACGCGCCCCTTTGTGGAGGCGGTGCTTTCCCTTGGCGAATACAACCGCTTTTCCAAGGGCCTTTTTTCATGGGTGGGCTTTAACCAGTGTTGGATCGCCTATGACAATGTGCCCCGGGCGGCGGGAAAGAGCAAATTCTCCTATAAAAATCTTTTTTATTACGCCGCGGACAGCATCTTGTCTTTTTCGACGGCGCCCATCCTTGGGACGGCGGCGCTGGGGCTTTTGTTTTGTCTGGTCGCTTTTGTGATGATTGCCGTCATTATCGTTAAGACCGTGGTATTCGGCGATCCCACCAGCGGCTGGCCGTCGTTGGCCTGCATCGTGCTTCTGGTATCCGGTGTACAAATGCTCGGCATCGGCGTGGTCGGGGCCTATCTCGGAAAAACCTATATGGAAACCAAAAAAAGACCGCTTTACATCATTAAAGAAAAAAACATTTGCCGTCGGGAGTCGAGAAAGTGCTAAACTTGATTTGTTTTCATTTGAATTATCCTACGGAAGCGATGGTTAATATGGTAAAATAACGCTATATAGTTTATATTAATTAAAGATATATATTATTTTGTCCTTCTCGCGGGGATGACAAAGCACCTTGAGATCCGAATTTTACCAATCAAGTCATGCCCGCGATCATGTCATACCGACCCAAGCACCGAAGGGTGAGATCGACAGTCGAGTTTTGAAGCGAGATAGGCAAAACGTCACTTGCGCTTATGTTGACACTTGGGGGAGAACCCATGGAGGCTGCCATGTCGGAATTACCATATATTGAAATTTTAATTTTGCTGATGGCAATCATTCTGATTTGTCTGCTGCTCAGCATAAAAAACAGAAATCCTTTAGCCGCTGATGTCCGGTGGGTGATGGTGTCCGTCTTGGTGCCCATGATCGGCAATATCATCATTGCCAGCGCCACCAGTGAAGAGATGGGGCAGATGGGCTACACGCTGTTTTTTATCGGCACGAATCTGTTCTTTTACGCGATGATGCGCTTTACGGCTGATTATTGCAACTACGATTTTAACCGGACAAAGCACCAATATGCGGTGCTTGCCCTCATCATCGCGGATATCATCTCCGTCGGCACCAATTTTATCACGGGCTTTGTGTTTACCCTTCATCGCGTGTTGGGGCCGGGACACAATGTGTTTTTCATCATGCACGGCGGCACAGGCTATGTGCTGCACATGGTCCTCTCTTATCTGCTGCTGGCCATTGTTTTTGGCATGCTCATTTATAAGATATTCCATGTGTCCAGACTGTATATTGAAAAATATGTGGTCATCTTTGTGATTTTTTTGATCTCTGTGGCCTGGGAATCCTATTACATGTTCGTCGTGCTGTATTACCGACCCATTGATACGTCCATGATCGGTTACGGCATTTGTGTGTTACTCATTTACTATTTTTCCCTGTTTTATTCACCGGTCATGTTGTTGGGGCATATGTCGCAACGGGTGGTGTCGGATTTGGAGACGTCAATCTTTTTCTTTAATTCCGATCGCAAGTGCATCTACGCCAATCCCAACGCCCAGCGGATGTTTCATATCACCAGCCTGACCCTTGATAAAACCGTCCCGTTGCTGCACAGTCTGTTTGATTATTGCGATGAGGATTTATACAGTGATTTTACCCGGGAGGTCCACATCGGAAGCCGAAACAGCGCCAGCGAGCGTTATTATCGTGTGCAATACCACAGACTGCACGACAAAAAATCCCGTTGTATCGGCGGCTTCTTCAGCCTGACCGACCATACCGCGGAAACCAAAAAACAAAACGAAGAGCTGTTCCACTCCCGCCATGACAGTTTGACACACCTCTATAACAGAGATTATTTTTCGGAACTGGTCCGGCAGGAACTCGATGACAATCCCGACACGATTTATCTCATGACGGTGTCGGATATCCGGGATTTCAAATTGGTCAACGATATTTTCGGGACCGATGTCGGCGACGGCATTCTGCGCCAGATCGGGGCAACCATGGCGCAATACGCCCGGAAGGGCACCATTTTCTGCCGCCTGGAAAACGACCAATTCGCGCTGATCACCCCCAAGGCGGATTATGACGAAGCCTTTGTTCTGGAATACCTTAACGATATTTCCCACAACTCCGGGGATGTGAGCTATCCCTTGGTGATTCATACCGGCGTTTATGAGATTTCGGAGCCCGATATTTCCGTTTCGGTGATGATTGACCGCGCTGTGATGGCCATTGCCTCCGTGAAAAACGAGTGGCAGTCGAAAGTCGCTTATTACGACAATAATTTAAGAGACAATCTCATTCAGGAACAAAGACTCACGGCTTCCCTTGACGAGGCCATCATTGAAGGGCAGATCCGTCCCTATTTGCAACCGCAGGTCAACAGCGAAGGCAAGATTGTCGGCGCGGAAGTGCTGGCCCGGTGGATTCATCCCGAACGCGGGTTTTTATCTCCCGGTGAGTTTATTCCCGTTTTTGAAAAAAACGGCATGATCGCCAAAGTCGACAAACACATGTGGCAATGTGCCTGCGCCATTTTGAGAAAATGGCAGGACGAGGGCATCGACCTGTTTTTATCCATCAATATATCGCCCAAGGATTTTTATTTCGTCGATATTTATCAAACCCTCACCGACATGGTTTCCGCCTATGGCATTTCAACGAAAAAGCTGCGAATCGAAATCACCGAAACCGTGATGATGAACAATGTCGACAATCGCCTCGAACTCATCGACAAGCTTCACGCCGCCGGCTTTCTGGTGGAAATGGACGATTTCGGCAGCGGTTATTCTTCGCTTAATCTGCTCAAGGACATTCCCGTTGACGTGCTTAAAATCGATATGGCTTTTCTCAATGAAACCAAAGAAAAAGAAAAGGCGAAGAGCATTCTTAAATCGGTGATTGAGCTGTCCGAACAATTGAAGATCGAATCTCTTTGCGAGGGCGTGGAGACGAGGGAGCAGGCTGCCATGCTGAAAGCCATGGGATGCAAGATGTTCCAAGGATATTATTTCAGCAAGCCGATTCCCCCGGAAGATTTCAGAGCCCGGTATTTGTCAAAGAACTGATTTTGGGCGAGGGGCATTTTGCTCCTCCCCAAAAAATAAAAAAGCCGATGCCCAAGGCATCGGACGCGCCGGCTTATTAAATAGGGGACGCGATTTAATTGGGATATTCGAGACGATAGGTGTGCACCATTTCTTCAAAGGTGTCGTTGTCGATTTCTATCACCGTATGCTTGTCAAAATCTTCCGCGCGGATCGACGAGCCGTAAAGCAGATATTTACGCGCTTCTTTTTCCGAGGGGAAAGCAAACGGTAACGCGAGAACATTCGACTCTTTTTTGACGATAACCCACAATTTCATCGTAAACAGCTCCTTACTTAAAAGTAAATTCAAGAATTATCAAAATATATTATAACCGATAATTCCCATATTTGCACAAAATAGTTTAAAAAAACAACAAATTGAAAAAATTTCAATCTTGTTGTGCACTTTTTTGAAAACAATCTGTCCGTCAACCCGTCCGACAGGACTTGCAAAGGGACAGGAAAGGAGGTTTGATATGGCTTTTTTCCGACGTGACGATGATGCCGCCATTAAGGCAAAAGAAAGCGAGGAAGCTTTTGAAGCGTTGGTCAAGTCCCACAAAAATTTTATTTTAAAAACCGCCTATCAAACCGCCCACCGCTATATCAGTGAAAGTGATGACGAATGGAGCGTGGCGCTCATTGCCTTCAACGAGGCCGTTCGCGTTTATGATAAAAGCAAAGGGAGTTTTAAAGGCTTCGCGGCCATGGTCATTCGCCGGCGACTCATCGATTATTACAACAAAGAGGCCAAGCATCAAAATGAACAGGCCGTCGGGCCGGACACCCTGTCGGCAGAGTTGACCGAGCATCCCAGCGCGACACAGTTGGAAGTCAGCGGCAAAATCAGCAGTGACGCGATGCTCGCCTTCCGGGGCGACACGCAGATTAAAGACGAAATTGAAGCCCTTTCCGGCACGCTGGCTCTCTATGAGATTTCATTTTTTGATTTGCCGGCGGTCTCGCCGAAGGCCGGCAAAACCAAAAACAATTGCGCCATTGTCATCCGCACGGTTCTCAAAGATGATGGGTTTTTGGCCTATGTCCGGGAGAAAAGAAAGCTGCCGATTAAAGAAATTTGCAAAAAATGCGAAGTACCCCGAAAAATTTTGGAGAATCATCGAAAATATATCATAGCAGGGATAGAGATTCTCTCGGGAGAATATCCGCTGTTGGCAGAATATCTGAAATTTGTGAACATCGATCAAACATAACGTCAGACCGGTCACGTTATGTTTCAAGCTGTGAAATCTGTCGAATAAGGAAATTAAAATAGATTAAAAAGGAATTGTGGTGATTGTCATGAAAGCAGTCGTTTTGGCAGTCCGAGAACAGGAAGCTGTTGTTTTGACGGAAGCCGGCGACATGAAAACCATCCGAAGAAAATGTGAAGTTGGAGACACGTTGGTGCTACGCGCGAAGCCCAGCGCCTCTTCCCGGATGGTCAAATGGTCAGCTGCCGTAGCCGCGGTCTTTCTGCTTTGCTTTGCGACCCTCGGATATGTATGGTCGTCCGTGCTCACCTGCGCAACGGTCAGTTTGGACGTCAACCCCTCAATTGAATATGCCGTCAATCGGCAGGATTGTGTTATTTCGGTGAAGGCTGTCAACAAAGACGCTGAGCCCATTGTCGCGGAACTGAAAGATGACATCATGGGTATTTCCCTATCGGATGCCATCACCAAAACCAAAGCCCTTCTCTACAAAAAAGGATATTTGGGCAAAGGAAAAGACAATTGCATTTTGACCAATGTGGCCACCGATGACAAATCAATTCAAGATAAACTCAAAGATGAAATCAAAAAAGCCATCGGCCAAGATGAAGCGCTGATGCTTTCGGTGACGACATCCACCATGGATGAAGCCAAAGAAGCGGAGGCTCTGGGAATGAGTAGCGGACGCTACAAAGAAATGCTCATTGCTCAACAATCAGGCGGAACGCCTTCATCGACCCCGACGGGAGATACCGTTAACAATTACACCTCCAAACCCGTTAAAGAAATGATTGCCGAGCACAATCAAAACGCCGCACAGGCAGGGACAAGCTCGTCTCCGTCTAAAGCGAACGGCGATGGCTCAAGCGATTCCGGCAACGGTGGCGAACCCGGCGGACAAAAGACTGCGCCGACGACACAGCCGACAGTCTCAGCGCCTGTGGTGGCCGCGCCTCAAATCAGCACAAGCCCCGGTCATGTCACAGAACCGGCTAAACCCACGGCGGGACAGCCCAGCCCCGGCACCAACGGCGGCGGTGAAACCGATCCCGGCGAGACACCGGCCCAGCCCTCGGCTCACCATTCCGACGAAGAGGTCGGACAGCCGGAGGAAGACGCGGATAATGCCGATATCTTCGGACCGGCACCATCGCAGACAAAAGCTTCGTCTCAAACAATCACCGACAATTCACCATCCCCCACCCCGTAAGCAAAACGCTGAAGCCGTGATGAAGCTTCAGCGTTTTTTTCTTGATAAGTCCCAACCTGCCAAAGGGCTAAGTTTGTGAGCAAAGATAGAGGTTGCGCTTTGACAATAAAGCATTTGTCGAAAAAATTATTGAAGAAATGATATTGCCATCGGCAGAGTTTGACGGGACGCGAATGCCTGTGAAACGACGAACGCACGAAGCTCGAAGCGTTTGGGGCTTATCCATAATTTTGAGAAATGACTTCGGCCGCTCACTTGTCGCGCTCACTCGAATATTACAGGACGGCGGGTCATCGTTTGCCCAAAGACGAAAATAAAAAATACTTGGAAGAGATCGAAAATAATCGGGCATTGTTATAGACAAATGCCTGTCGGTCCTGTAAAATAAACCACGGTGCGCATACACCGAAAAAGCACTGTATCTCCGCTTTGGAGAACGGCAGCAAGGAGGTTTTATTATGCAAAAAAGAAAGACGTCGGAATTGGTTCAGTTGGCTATGTTCATGGCCATCATCATTTTGCTGGCATTTACGCCCATTGGGTATATCCCCCTTGGTGTGACCCGGGCGACCATCATTCACGTGCCCGTCATCATCGGAAGCATTGTCCTCGGGCCTTTGGCCGGCGCGTTTCTGGGAGCGGTTTTCGGCATCACGAGTCTGATTTCCAACACCATTAATCCCACGGTCACGTCCTTTGTGTTTTCACCCTTTATCACCATCGGGGGCGCGTCGGGCAATTTCTTAAGCCTGGTGATTTGCATGGTGCCGAGAATTCTGGTAGGGGTTGTGCCCTATTATGTCTATCAGGGACTGAAAAAAGTTATCAAAAACGATGCGGTGGATTTGACCATTGCCGGCATCGCGGGTTCCATGACCAACACGATTTTAGTCATGGGCGGTATCTATGTGTTTTTCGGCGCGGCTTACGCGGCTGCCCGTGAAATCGACTTGACGGCGCTTTTCGGCGTCATCATGGGCGTCATCGGTGTCAACGGTGTGCCGGAAGCCATTCTGGCCGGTATTCTCTCGATGGCGGTGTGCAAGGTGCTGCTTCGCTATGTGAAGCCTAAAACCGAGGAAGAAGCTGTTGTCTCGCAAAGCGCGGTACAGCAAACAGCGGAAGTTCCCGAAGAAGCCGCGGAGCAACCCGCGAAATAAATCAAAATAAATGAACTTGTTTTAAACCCGCCGAAAAGCGGGTTTTTTTGATAAAAGAGATCGCTTTAACTTCGGCGATCTCTGCAGATAAAAAACTTGACTTTTCCAATGAGTTAGAATAAGCTAACTATAAGAAAGGCTGCCGGAATATTCCGGCGGATTTTTCAGGCCGTTTTTTCGGACATCATCAGATTACGACAGAGGAAAAGCCATGTTTTTAAAGCTTACGAACATTACAAAATCCTATGGTGAAGGTGAGACCAAGGTGGAGGTCTTGAAAAATGTCAGCATCGAACTGGAGAAAGGACAATTTTGTGTTTTGCTTGGTCCCTCGGGTTCGGGAAAATCCACATTGCTCAACATTATCGGCGGGATCGACTCGGCGGACGCCGGGGAGATCACAATTGACGGGCGGCGGCTAACGGCCATGTCGGCGTCGGATTTAACGGCATACCGCAGAGAGCATCTGGGATATATCTTTCAAATGTATAATCTCATCCCCAACCTCACCGTCAGAGAAAACATTGAAGTCGGCGGTTATCTGGGGAAAAGCCCGCTGCCCATCGATGAGATATTGGAGACGTTGGGACTCACTGCCCATCAGGACAAATTGCCCGGACAGCTCTCCGGCGGTCAACAGCAGCGCACGGCCATCGGCCGCGCCGTGATCAAAAATCCTGGAATTCTGCTTTGCGACGAGCCGACAGGGGCGCTGGATTACAAGACGTCCAAGGATATTTTAAAGCTCATCGAAACGGTCAACAGGCAATACAAAAGCACGGTGATCATGGTAACGCACAACGACGCCATTGCCCGCATGGCGGATGTGACGGTGCGTCTCAAAGATGGAAAAATTCGCGACCGGACGGACAACCATCAAAAGGTGTCTGCCGAGGCGTTGGAATGGTAGGCGGGCGATGAAAAATCCCCTGAACAAACGATATTTGCGGGAACTCAAAAGCGACTTTGGAAAATATGCTGTCATTTTTATTATGCTGGTTATCAGCATTGGATTTTGCTCGGGATTTTTGGTGGCTGATGACAGCATGATTGCCGCCTATAACGAAAGCTTTGAGAAATACAACATTGAAAACGGCAATTTTGTCACCGGGCGTCCCTTAAACACCTATCAAAAAAATACCCTTGAGGCCGAAGGCCTGAAGGTCTATCCGCTTTTTTATTCGGATATGACGGCGTCGAAGGATACGACGGTGCGGCTGTTTGCCGAGCGGACGGAGGTCAACCGGGTCTGCTTGCTGGAAGGAGCCATGGCAACAGGCCCCGGTGAAGTGGCCATCGATCGCTGTTACGCCAACAACAACGGCATCAAAATCGGAGATGTGCTCAATGTTGGCGGAATGGATTACAGGGTGAGCGGTTTTGTTGCCTTATCGGATTACAGCACGATGTTTTCCGATAATACGGATATGATGTTCGACGCTGTTAAATTTGGTGTTGGTATTGTACCCCAGTCTGTTTTAGATACCTTTGATACTGACGGAATGACTTATGATTATGCTTTTACCTACGATAATCCTCCGCAAACAATCGAGGCGGAAAAAGAACGAAGTGATGATTTGATGAAAGTTGCCGCCAAAACGATTCCCCTCAAAGCCTTTACCCCACGTTACGCCAATCAAGCCATCATGTTCACCGGGGATGATATGGGAAGCGACAAAGCGATGGTCGAGCTGTTTCTCGTGATTATTATCGTCATTATCGCATTTGTATTTGCTGTTACTATCAGTGATACAATCACTTCGGAATCGGCTGTCATCGGCACGCTTTTAGCATCGGGGTATACTCGCTGGGAACTCATTCGTCATTACATGGCGATGCCGATGATCGTTTCGTTATTTTCGGCCGTCGTCGGCAATATTTTAGGCTATACGGTCTTTAAGGATCTCTGCGCTTATCTTTATTACAACAGTTACAGCCTTCCGACTTACATTACACGATGGAACGCCGCCGCCTTTCTCGAGACTACGGTGATTCCCCTAATCGTGATGCTGATCATCACTTTTTTCAGTCTGTATAGGAAATTAAGGCTTTCGCCGCTTAAATTTTTGCGAAGGGATTTAAGACGGCATAACCGGAAAAAAGCAATTCCTCTCAGCCATAAACTGCCGATTGTCAGGCGCTTTCGCTTACGGATTATTTTTCAGAACGCCGGGGGTTATCTCGTGATGTTTTTCGGCATCCTTTTGGCCAACGCTTTGTTGATGTTCGGTTTGTTTTTGCCGGCGACCATTCATCATTATCAGGATGTGATCGGTGAGAACATGCTGTGCGAATATCAATATACGCTCGATATGCCCGTGGAAAATCTGTCCGGCGATAATCCGCTCATCACCATGTTAAACGGCATCTTTTTTCAAACCGGTATCCAAACCGATAATCCCGACGCCGAAAAATTTTCAATCAACGCATTAAAATCAATGGGAGACAACAATTTTAAAGTCGAGGATATTTCTGTTTACGGCATTTATCCCCATAGTCAATATGTCAAAATTGATGACTTGGGCGATATGGTTTATATTTCCAAGGCTTACGCCGACAAATATATGCTCTCCCCCGGAGATCGCATCACTCTCAAAGAAGAGTTTGAGGACAAGACATATAGCTTTGAGATCGGCGGTATTTATCCTTATGAAGGGGCGGTTTGCGTTTTTATGCCTCAAAAACTTTTTGCCAAAACCTTTGATGTCTCCGAGGATTATTTTTCAGGCTACATGTCATCGAGCAAAATTACGGATGTTAATCCAAAATATTTTGGAACTATCATTGATTTTGAAGGGCTGACAAAAGTGACCAGACAACTGGACGTGTCGATGGGCAGCATGATGGTATTACTCGATGTTTTCGCGGTGCTCTTGTTTGTTGTGATGATTTATTTGTTGTCCAAACTTATTATTGAGAAAAACGCTCAATCCATTTCCATGGTTAAAATTTTGGGCTATCGGAACCGAGAAATCGCCGGACTCTATTTAATGGCAACGACGATTGTGGTGATTATCAGCACGTTCGCGACTTTAATTATCGACCGGTTTATTTTGGAAATTTTGTTTCGAATTGTCATGGTGCAAAGTCTTTCGGGGTGGATTAATATATATGACAGCCCAATGGAATACGCGAAGGTTGTGATTTTGGGGCTTTTGACCTACGGTGTTGTCGCAGCGTTGGAATATCGTAAAATTACGAGGGTGCCGATGAGCGAAGCGCTGAAAAACGTCGAGTAGGATTGGACGCTTGCAATATGCCAAAATCCGCATCAAAAAAACACGTGAAGCTTTTGGCGGCTCACGTGTTTTTCCTTTTGGTTATGTCATGGATCAGAGGGTGATGACATCAAGGTCATCGGGAACTTCAATCCGGCCGGAAAAAGCGGCGGCGGCTTCGGCGGTGTAGTCTTCTCGGCGGTGCGCCAGATCGTCGTCAACGGTGTGATAGAGCAATAGTGCCGAGACCCCGAGATCGGCAGCGACTTCCCCGGCGTCTTTGGCGGTGGAGTGGCTGATGTCGTAGGGATGGTAGATCTCACGGTCGGCATAGAGGCAAAAGGCTTCGCTGAGGAGCCAATCGGCTCCTGAGACGAGATGACGATTGCCTTCGTAAAAGGGCTCATCGCCGAGACAGGCCAAAATCTTGCCGTCGGGAAGCTCGGCCCGAAAACCGAATTGCCGGGCTTTGGTGGAATGAATGTCGAAAAAGGTCAGGTTGAAGTCGGCGGCGTAGATTTGCGCGTTGTCGCTCACCGGCACGATGAGCAGACGCTCGCCGATATGGCGACGCTGATTTTTGGCCAAAAGCCGTCTGCCCATATAGGTGAGCAGCTCCGCGACGCCGTCGTGGCAAAAAATGCGAAAGCGTCCGTTATATCGCCCTTTTTCCATGGCGGAGACCACCATGCGCATCACCCAGATGACCCCAAGGAGATGGTCGGTGTGGGCGTGGGTGACGAACATATTGCGGATGCCTATGATATCGACGCCGGCTTTGTCAAGTTGGGTCATGATGCCGTTGCCGCCGCCGGCATCCACGAGGAGGGACTCGTTCGGCCCGCGCAAAATAAAGCAGGTATTGTAGCATCGGGTGACCATGGCGTTGCCGGTGCCCAGCATGATGAGTTTGGTTTGTTTATTCCCGCTGGCTTTTGCGGGGGGATTGTTCATCGGTTTGGCCGGTTTTGCGCCCTTCTTTTTTGCTTTTCTTTTAGAAACCGGTGTTTCGATCATGGTTGTCATGGCGGCTCCTTTCACACACCCTAAAACGGTCGAACGGCGTTATCCGAATCATTCGATCGAAGGGGTGTTTATTCTATGATTTTATATTATATCATAAAGACAGCATTTAAATTCCTTGACCGAATCGAAAATTTCACTGATAATATGAACAATGATAAATAATAAGGAGAGTACATGATCGCGGGAATAACACTTTATGAAATAGCTGCTTGGTTTATGATTTATGGCTTTATCGGGTGGGTGCTCGAAGTGATTTTTCATGCTGTTAGACAGGGGGTCATCGTGAATCGCGGATTTCTAAACGGACCGATTTGTCCGATTTACGGATTCGGCATGATCCTCATCATCATGATGGAAAAAACGGTTACCGGCGGTTTGACCGGATGGGAGCGCATCGTCGCGGTATTTTTCGGCGGTATGATTCTCACCACGACCATCGAGCTTTTGGGCGGCTGGGTTTTGGATAAGCTGTTTCACACCCGATGGTGGGATTACAGCTATCAGCGTTTTAATCTGGGCGGTTTTATTTGCCTACAATCCAGTTTAGCCTGGGGTGCTGGCTCCCTCGCTGCGACAGAACTGGTGCATCCTTTGGTCTCTCGCCTGACAACCGGTTTGATCCCTTCTTCCATTGGGGTTTGGCTATTATTGGTACTCTATACGATTTTGGGTGTGGATATCGGCGTGACATTGGCGGCGCTTAAAGGGCTTGATAAAAGATTGCGGGCGGTCAAAACCATGCGTGATTCTTTGCGCCGCGTGTCGGATTCGATGACGGAAAGCATCGGCGGCAACGCGTTAAACGCCACACAGAGTCTGGAGCATCAGCAGGTGCAGATGGCACTGGCCAAAGCGGAATTTAAAGATAACGCGGAAGAGACCATGCGGGCCATCAGCGCGCGACGAGACATGGCGACCAAAAGTCTGGACGCGCGAAAGGACGCGGCTGTTGCCGGACTGACGGCCGGGAGAGCGGCTGCGGCCTCGGAATTCGACAGACGCAAAAAAGCCTTGGCTGACTACCTCAAAGAAACCCGGTACATCGGCGCCGGTCGGCTGGTCCGGGCTTTTCCCTCCATGAAAAGCCGTGAATATGACGAAATCATTACCGAAATGAAAAAGGAATCGGATTTAGAATAATCAAAACAGGGAGATTTTATGAACACAGAATTAACCGCCGGCGTGGTTGGCATGACGGTGACGGGGCTGGCTTTGGCGGGGGTGCTTGCCGCGTCGGGGGTGAGGGTCTTGGCATCGGACCTTGATGAGGAAATGGTGAATGTCCTCGTCGACGAGGAGCTTCCCGGCGAGGAACCGGGTCTCGGCGCTTTAACCCGAAAGGGCATCGCCGAAAAGCAGCTGGTGCTCTGCCCCAACTTGAGACGGGTCATCCGGGAATGTCCGGTGATCTTCGTGACCTGTATGACCCCACCCGATGATGCCGAAAGACCTGGGATGCGCTTTGCGACCTCCATCGTCCGCCAGATCGCTTCCCAATGTCCCGAGGATCGGGTGGTGGTCCTGCGGCTGCTTGCCGGTATCGGCACCGCGGAAAAGTGTCAAGTCATCGTCGACGAGGCACTCTCCCAAAGACAAGCGGATGAGGGCGAGGCTCCGACCGTACGTGTCGTGACCATGCCGGCGCTTTATGACGACGGCATGATGATTGCAAGCCTGAAGAAAGACGGCGCGCTGGCTGTCGGCTGCGATGGTGATGTGCCCGCCGCTTTGGCTGACGTACTTGCCGGGCTTCCCGATTGCAAGAGACGTCTCAAAGTGACGGATACCCAAACCGCTGAGGCGGCGGCGCTTGCCGCCTCCGTCGAGTATGCCGTGGGAGACGCCCTTCGCCGAGAGATGGCGGCGGTTTTTGGCGCGGCGGGCATTCAAGCGGACGCGGCATACGATGTGCTGTCGGCACACCGCCGGGTGACGCGAAAGCTTGAGGCTTCCCATCCCCTCTCCCCCGGCTACGGCGGCTCGAGGCTTTCCAGAGAGTGTAAGGAATGGATGGCGGGGGCCCGGGACGTGTCGGTCAAAACGCCGATGGTCAAAGGCGCGGACCTATCTCATGATCACACGGTCCAAGCGACGGCCCGTTATCTCAAAAAAGCCCTAAAGGGAATCAAAGGGCCCGTGGCGATTGCCGGCCTCGCCTATGCTCCTGGCACCGATGATCTCAGAGACAGTCCGTCGGTGGAAATTTTGAAAATTCTCGGCATGCCCCATGCCGACATCGACCCCGGGGATCCGAAGCCCTATCGTCTCTATCTGCCCACCGAAGGAACCCAGGCCAGCTGGCGGCTGTTTGCCTGCCGGGACGCCTTTGATTTTTGCGATGGCTTTGCCAAAGCGACATCAGGGGCCTCTGCCCTCATCGTCCTCGGACGCATTCCCGGGCTGCGGCTAAGCCCCGCTGTCAAACGGCGGATGCATGGCAATCTCATCATTGACGCGGTCTGTCAGTTTGACAGACAAAAGGCCGAAGACCTTGGCTTTGATTATCGCCTGCTCTTTGAAAGCTGATTTTTTGCTTGTTATCCGAGCAAGATGTCATCATCCGAGTTTTTTGTTATCACCCGAACACATGTCAGCCTCCGGTTTTCATCGCTAAATTCCGAGGGACATGAACACATGGCAAACGCGTCAAACTAAATCGACTCTCTAAACCTCAAGTAAGGAGACAATGTTCGAAACGCCAACCAATCAACGGGCCTCATGCCATCATGTCAACGATAGAAGCATGTCAAAGGACGGCCCTTTATATCTCGTATGTTAACTTGACATTTAAGCATATTTTAAATCAGGAGGAACCCATGGAAGTTAAAAAAGCTGTCATTCCCGCTGCCGGTCTCGGCACGCGTTTTTTGCCGGTGACCAAATCGGTACCGAAGGAAATTCTGCCCATTGTGGACAAGCCGACGATTCAATATATCATTGAAGAAATTGTGGCTTCTGGAATTGAGGATATTCTCATTATCACCGGTCGCAACAAGGAAATCATCATCAACCATTTCGACCAGGTGCCGGAGCTGGAATTCAACCTTAAGGTGAAAGGCAAAAACGCCGAACTCAAAATGGTACAGGACATCACGGACATGGCCAATATTTTCACGGTGCGTCAAGGTGAAGCCAAGGGCCTCGGCCACGCGGTGCTTTGCGCCAAAGAATTTGTCGGGGATGAGCCCTTCGCGGTGATTCTCGGCGACGATATTGTGTACAACCATGACAACCCGGCCCTCAAGCAGATGATCCGCGTGTTTAACGAACAGCAGACTTCGGTGTTGGGCGTTCAGACCGTTCCCCATGAGGACGTGAGCAAATACGGTATCGTCAAGGGTCAGGCTTTGTCGGATTATGTCTATTCCGTTGAGGATTTGGTGGAAAAACCGTCGATTGAAGAGGCACCGTCGGATTTGGCCATTCTTGGACGCTACATCATCACGCCGGAAATTTTTGAAATCCTCGAACATACGGGAAAGGGCGCCGGCGGAGAAATTCAGCTGACTGACGGTCTGCGCCGTCTGGCCAAACGCCAGAAGATGGTGGCCTATGATTTTGCCGGCCGCCGCTACGACGTGGGCGACAAGTTGGGATTTTTGGAAGCGACGGTGGAATACGGTCTGCGCACCCCGGGTCTGGAGTCAAAATTTAAAGAATATCTGAAAAATCTGGATTTGTCATAAGCTCAAAAACTAGCTCTTGACGGATCGGCCCTTAAAACCGTTGGGTTTTGGGGGCTTTTGTTTTTTTGACGAATTAAAGCATTGGGTTGTATAATAGAATCAAGCGAACGCAATGAGATGTCAATTAAACTTAAGTTTGAGAGAGGAGGACGGACAAGTGGCCAATCAAAAGGGATGGATTTTGGATTCGGACGCCAAAGCGTATTTCGAAGAAAAAGAAAAACAGTACGAAGCGGCGCATCAAAGAAAAAAGGATGAACCTCAGAAAAAACCTGCCTTTGCCAAAGGGGCGGCGGATTTGCATGTGCACCGAAAGGATCCGGAAGGGGTCGACGCCACCGAGACAGTGTTAAAGGGACTTGCGGAGGCGGATATCAAAACCTTTGCCCTCACCGACAGCGATCCCTTTGCCGCGGACAGACTTGCCGGCGTTTTGCCGGAGGATGTACGCTGCATCAACGGGGTGTCTTTCGCCTGTTTTACGGATTTCGGTGAAATTAATCTGTTGGGATATGATTTTGATCCCGAGGCGCCGTCCATGGCCAGAGCTGTGGCCGCCGGCAGAGATTTGCGGGCCCAAAAGCTGGAGACCCAGTTGTCATATTTGAAGTTTCATCATGGGATTGCATTCACGGAAGAGCAGCTTGATTTGCTCGCTCGGCTGGACGCGGAAAGCAAGCCCTTACTGGCCAAACTCATGGTGCAAAACGGTGTGGTGAAGGACGCCGACGAGGCGCTGATGGGCTATATCAACGGCATTAACGCCGGAGATTCGCTGATCTCGGCGCGGATGGTGGTGGACGCGGTGCGCGACGCCGGCGGCGTTGTGGTGTGGGGGCATCCCCTCGGCACGGATCCGTCCAAAAAATTGACCGATGAAGATTTTTCCAGACAGCTTCAGTTCTTATTGTCCTACGGTGTGACGGGGATGGAATGCTATTATTCGTCTTACGGCGCAAAGGATGCCGGTTATCTCATCACCCAGGCCGAAGCCTACCGGATGCTCATCAGCGGCGGTTCGGACTATTATCCCGGCGCCGCGGGCAACAGACCGGGCAAACTCTCTTCGGAGGACGCGCCGGTGTTTAGCGAAAAGTTGTCTCTGCTCAATCATCTGGAAGCGTAAAACAAAATTGATGATAAGCCAAGAAAAAAATCCCGAACCGTTTTTTCGGCTCGGGATTGCTGTTTTTTGTATCAGTTAACGGACAAGCTTTCCGCGGTATCCATTGATGCCGCCGATGGCCTTGACGTCGGTGTAGTTCATGCGCTTTAGCCGGGATGCTGCCTGAGTCGCCCGGGGTCCGGCCTGACAATAGACGAGGATGGGGGCATGCTTATCGGGCAGTTTATTTTCGGCTTGCTCGATATGATCGAGGGGAATGTTGACGCTGCCGTCAATGTGGCCGAGACTGTATTCGGCGGGGGTCCGGCAGTCGATGAGGACGGCTTCGCTCCCGTTTTCGCGCCAACGGCGAATTTCTTCGTTGATGTCGACACTGCCCAAAAAGGCGAGGATGTTTTGAATGACCATGAGCGCTCCTGTTTAGCGATCTTTAAAATGACGATCGTCAAAGTTGACGGTGGGCAGGGTCAAGCGCTCACCGGGAACGGCCATGGCAGCAAAGGCGATGATGGCCGCTTTGGCAGCACCGTAGGTTTCATCGCAGCCTTTGGAAAGGGCCGCCCGGATAAAATCGTCTTTGTTCATATGAGAAGCGGCCGCATGGCCGATGATTTTCATATCGGCTTTTAACACCGCGTCGTTGTTTGTCAGTTTGAGATGAATGTCGAGAGCGACGTCTCCCTGCCATTCGGCGGTATCTCCGCGAACGCCGGTTAAGCCGCCGTCAACGTTGAATTCTTTTTTGAGATCGGGATCGCTCATGCTGAAGCGGGCGTAGGTGTTGGTGAAATCAAATCGGGTGATGGTGTGGCCAACCATGGAAAATTGGTTGAGGTTGATGAGATTTTCTTGGCTCATGGGAGAGGCTTTTCCTTTCTTAAAATTGAGATGACTTATAAAACAATGAAATGGGGAATAATGTCCTCATAGGTGCCGTCGGGCAGGCGAAAGCCGCCGGGAATCTCTGTCATGGCGGTAAATCCGAGGCGTTTGTAAAGATGCAGGGCGTGGACATTAGAGGCCACAACGGCGTTAAATTGAAGAATGCGAAAGCCTTCTGCTTTGGCTTGCGACATGGAGTGTTTGACCAGCGTTTCGCCAATGTGCTGTCCGCGAAGAGATTTGTCCACGGCATAACTGGCATTGGCAATGTGGCCGCATCGTCCGACATTGTTGGGATGGAGAATATAGAGGCCGACGACAATGCCGTCGTCATCCTTGGCGACACCGGTGAAGGTCTGGCCGGAAAAAAACGCATCGCCGTTTTCAGCGCTAAGGCGTTCTTCCTGAGGAAAAGCGATACCGTCGGAGACGACGTCGTTCCAAATGGCGCAAAGGGACAAGATATCCCGGGGATCGTAAGGGGTGATGTGAATGGTCATGGTTAGGTCCTTTCTTTTTTTTGATTACGGTTGTTTTTGATGAATCGTCACGGCGTCTCATTTCTCCGTGGTGACGGTCACGCCGTTTCCCGAGGAGTTGACGGTGATATCGCCATTTTGATCGGTGCGGTAAACGGTCATGTGATGACGGTTTAGCGCCTTTAGGGTTTTGTCGTGGGGCGCGCCGTATTCGTTGTCTTTGCCGACGGAGATGACGGCGATTTTGCACCGGGATCCGCAAAGGGTCAAAAAGTCATCGGAAGAAGAGGTCTTGGAACCGTGGTGGCCGACCTTAAGCACGTCGCAGGTGAGGGTCGCCCCGGCACCCATCATGTCGTTTTCTTCTTTTTTTTCGGCGTCGGCGGGAAAGAGAAAAGCATCGTTGCCGTGGGTCATCCGCAGAACGATGGAGGAGTTGTTGACTTTTTCCTGTTCGGCGGTGTCCACGGGGCCGACGACGGTGAAGTTGAGGTCATCCACCGAAAAGGCCGTGCCGAAGGCGGGAATCTCAGTGGGAATTTTGAGGCGGTCGATGGTCTCGAGGGTCTTTCGATAGAAAGCGGCGGATCTGGCTTGAGGGCTGATGTATATTTTTTTGACGGGAAAGGCTTCCATAACGGTGATGGCACCGCCCATGTGATCGGCATGGCCGTGGGTGAGAACGAGGATGTCGATGGATTCGACGCCAAGCCGTCGCAGCTTGGCGGCCAGGGCATCGGCATTTTCTTTGAGGCCGGTGTCGATGAGGACGGCATGGCCCTTGTCGGATTGGATGAGGGTGGCGTCGGCCTGTCCGGCGTCAAGATAGGTGACCCGGGCGCTGCCTTCGGCGGGCGGAGCCTCGGCGGTCTCAGAAAGGGACAGGCCGCAGCCTGCGCACAGGGCGATGACGACAAGCATCAAGGCAGCCATTATCACGTCGCGCAGAGGGCGTCTGCCTTTATTGCTTTGATGTGGGTGGCGATGAGCTTTCATTGTTTTGTGATTTTCTCCAATAGATTTCGGGCTTCTGTCAGAGCCGCTTTTGTGGCCTTGTCGTCCCGGGAAAACGTCTTGCCGTCAAAGATCAGCCGGTCGCCCTCTCTGGCGCCTTTGGGCAGTTGGCTCACAGAAATATTCAGACTGCGGCCATCTCGGTCGACGAGCACGGCCACGTGGCCTTCCAGACGATCCAAATCAAATTGTCCGCACATGATTTTCTCTCCTCAATTATTTACAGAATACAGATATACTACGTTTTTTTGTTTAAATATGGTATACTGATTTTATCATAAAGGTAAGCGAAACAAAATACCAATGAAAAAAGGAACCGCTATGAAAATATGTGAATTATTTCAATCCGATAAACCCATGTTGTCCTTTGAGGTGTTCCCTCCAAAGACTGATTCGGGTATCGAAAGCGTACGCTCGGCGGTAGAGACTATTTCTGATTTCAAGCCTGATTACATGAGCGTGACCTACGGCGCCGGTGGTGACGGCGGACGTTATACCGCGGATATCGCCGCCCATATCAAGAGTCGCGGCGTGACCCCTTTGGCGCATATGACTTGCGTATCTGCGACGAAGGAATCCGTCAAAGCCAATCTTTCCACTTTGCGGGATATTGGTGTTCAAAACATTTTGGCGCTTCGCGGAGATTTACCCGATGGCTACAAGCCGGGGGATTACCGTTACGCGGCGGATCTTATCGCGGATATCAAAAAATACGGTGATTTTTGTGTTGGCGCCGCGTGCTATCCCGAAGGGCATCCCGAATCGGCGTCTCAAAAAGAAGATATCAGGTATCTTAGACAAAAGGTCGATGCCGGCTGTTGCTTTTTGACCACTCAGATGTTTTTTGACAACAACATTTTTTATAATTTTATGTATAAAATCCGTGAGGCGGGGATTCATGTCCCTGTCGTCGCCGGAATTATGCCCATTACGGCGGCCTCGCAAGTGAAACGCGTTATTGAGCTTTCCGGCTGTTTTGTTCCCAGGGATTTTGCCGCTATTGTCGACCATTTCGCTTCGGACGATGAGGCGATGTACGCGGCGGGCATCGCCTATGCCACCGGTCAGATCATTGATCTTTTCGCCAACGGCGTCACCCATGTGCACATCTATTCCATGAATAAACCGGATGTGGCCGGCGCGATTTACCAAAATGTCCACGCCATTTTGGGTAAGCCCGCCCTCGGCAGCTTTCAGATGCAAGGATTGGCGGACCGATGATTTATATTCGCAACGCGGAAACAACCGATCTCGACAGCATTTCGGAACTGGAGGCATCCTGTTTTCATGAAAGTTTGGCGGCGTCCCGCAATTTTTTCAAGACGCGCCTTTCCGTCTATCCCGGACATTTTTGGCTGGCCTTTGACGATGAACGCTTGATTTCCATGACTTATGGCCTGTGCACCGATGTGCCGGGAATCACGGATACGATGCTCATTTTGCCCATCATGCACAACGAACACGGCCCGTGGCAAATGCTTTTCGGCCTGGCCACCCATCCCGATTACAGAGGACAGGGCTATGCCGAAATGGTGATGAATCGGGTTCTCGGCGACGCTCATTCTCAGCATCGTCGCGGCATCGTCATCAATTGCGATGAAGGGCAGATTCCCTATTTCACGCGTTTCGGCTTTATTGATGAAGGCATCGCGACATCCCGCAACGCGCCGGGAGACAGGCATCAGATGCGCAGGATGTTTCGGTGAGGATGAGCGCGGCGGATATTGCTTCAATGCGATGAATTTGATAAAAAGCGTGAAGCCATGCAAAGTAGAGCATCTGCATGGCTTTTTTTATTTGAACAGTAAAAGCGCGAATGTGTCGTAAGATTGTATTGTTTTAAGATAAGGGTGATTGTTTTTTACAAAATGTAAAAATTTAAATTTATTCCAATAAATAAACTTAAAACACATATAAATTGCTGTGCTTGAGCGAATGATATAATATCAAATATATTTCTGACAGACGAAAGGAGCTTGATGATGAAATCTTTCAAGACACACAACGGACCATTTCGCATCGCGGCGGTGTTGACCGCGATACTGCTGTTTTTTAATGTGTTCGCGCCGATGGCCGCATGGTCTTCACCTTCAAAAACGGCCAGACCATCGACGGCTAATCAACCCGACGAATCATCGGGTGACAAGAGACGCCTTCTGAGATATGCTTTACCTCAGGAGGCGATTTTTAATGAACATCAACGAGAAAATCAGAGCTGCCCGGATCGATAAGGGCTGGACACAGAAACAACTCGCAGAGGCTCTGTCTGTCTGTGAAAGTGCCGTGCAGAAATGGGAAACGCAAAAGAACGGCATCAGCACAGAATACCTGCTCCCGCTGTCAAAGATCTTTGACCTGAGTGTCGAGCGGCTGATCGACGACAGCAAGGATGTCGTTCTCTCCGGAGAGATCATTGAGCTATACACCGCGTCCTCTGACGAGCACCCTCTCGATTCAACTCCCCACATTGTTTACGATGCCAACCTGAAACACGGCGGTAAATTGCATCGCTTTGAAAATAAGGCCGGTGAATTATACTCTGCCATCTACGTTGGCAGCACAGAACTGTTTTCCTGTGAGCGCAGCAAAGAAAAACAGATGATCCTGACATGGAATGAGACCAATGCATGACGATGCTCCCGGCCTTTTGACCGGGAGCTGTTTTTCATTTTGTGAGGACTTTCTTATGGTATGCTCTGTGGCCGCAGTGCGGGCAGGTCATCTTGCGGCTCCTCCCGATGTGCGGAGCGAACACTACCGCTTTCATTGACGGGATGTAGGTCTCCCCGCATTCCGGGCACTCATAATAGCCAACCTCATGCTCAATCTTAAGGCAGTTCGTCATTCCCACCGCAAATGCGCTCGCGCCGACAGCGATCATAACAATTCTGGCCCACGCAGGCATCTCCACAAACGATGCCACAAAGATCATGACCAAGAAGGTAATAGATGCCATGTAACCTATAACAACTTCCAGCGAGAGCATCTTCCTATTTCCTGAATCCGTGAAATTCAGATTTTTTATAGGGAGCAGCATTCCCATTCGAATCATAACTGAGTTTTGCGGTAATCTGCGTCTCCCTGATGCATTTTGGATATGTTCTTTGTTCAAAATACAGGATACTCTATAAAAAAGGGCGCACTGACCTTGTAAATGA
>JAFRBB010000037.1 GCA_017405085.1 Eubacteriaceae bacterium | reverse complement strand
TTTTTAGGGATTGTTATTCTTTTTCAAAGATTGAGCTGAGTGTTAGAATGTATTTTTGATGGTTTTGATAAAACATGTCTTTTTTAGACGTAATATTTTTCAGTTTTTGTTTCCCATGAATAATTTGGGTTAATTATTAATTGTTCATCACTCGTCCGCCGAAGAGACACATCGACCCAGCGAACACATCAGAAACACCAACACCCACACGGCATCAAAAGCGTCACCGCGGCTCCGCAATCGGCGCCTTACTGATTCGCACCATATCCAGGTTTTTAAACGTCACCCGGTGATTGGCGCTCACATCATAACCGCGTTTTTTTAGCCTGCGCATCAACACCAGCATAAACAAACCGTGGGAGACCAGCACACAATCCTCGTTTTGCCGCTCCAACCGGTCAATCACCGCGTCGGCGCGCGCTTCGGTCTGCTCCCGGGATTCCACCTGGCACTTGTCGTTGATCAACCACTGAAAATGGCCGAACGCATGCCAAATCCAAGTGGGAAAACGCACGCGATAGCGCGTTTTGGCATAAATGGGGACCTCCCCGATCTCCGGCATGACCGTAAAATCCCGATGGCCGAACAGGCCTTTGGCCGTCGCCAGACTCCGGGGAAGGGATGAAATATAAATCTTATTTGGCAGCGCCGTATGCCCAAGGGGCGGCACATCGTCAATCGGCGCCTGATCGTATTGCCTGCGATACGCGTGAAACGTCGAAACGTCACAATGCTTCGGCCAATCCAAATTGACACGCGCGTGTCTGATAATGTAAATTTCCAATTGATTTTCCTTATTCCGTTTGATGGGTATGCCTGTTTTACAACAGCTCCCGCCGTAAAAAAGCCGGGTTTTACAAAGGGTGATGACAAAAACAGCTTTCGTATTGTACCATACAATCAACAAAACATCTTAAAAACCGCTCATAAAATTTAATGAATGGTCATAAATTGTTTGAGATGGCATTGCCCAAAAACGAGAAAAACGAATCTCAAGAGACGAGGGCAGCATCCGCTTTCTTTAACCACCTGTGTTATGACGGCTGATCGGACGATTTTTGCAAGGGATTTTCCAGCACGGCCACCATGTCATCTTTCGTCGTGTCAATGTGCGCTTTGGCCGCCAGTTCCGCCGCTTCCGGATCGCGGTTTTCGATGCCTTCGATAATCGCGCGGTGCTGTCCCCGCAGAGGATGCATATCCGTCACGTTGTGGACATATTCCACACGCATGCGAAGCATTTGCTCCCTTAAGCTGTGAATCATCGAGCGCAGTCTGCCGTTGCCGCAAGCCTTGTAGAGAATCTCATGGAATTCAATATCATCATCGATGATGCCGTCATAATCGCTTTCGCCGATGGCATTTTCAAAACCGTCGTTGCTTTCGCGGAGAGCTTGAATCTCTTCTTCCGTGGCGTTGACCGCCGCCAATCGGGCCACCAGCCCTTCCAGCGCGCCGCGGATTTCCATCATTTCCACCAAATCGGTGGAAGACATGGGCGTCACATAGGCGCCTTTCCGGGGAACCATTTTCACCAGGCCCTCAAGCTCCAGCTTCCGAATGGACTCCCGCACCGGCGTGCGGCTGACGCCCAGTTCATCGGCAAGCTGCACCTCCATCAGGCGCTCACCGGGTTTCAATTCGCCTTGAACAATGGCGGAACGAATCGTTTCGAAAACAATTTCTCGAAGCGATTTACAAGAATCTGGATTAAGCACCAGCGGTTTTCGGCCGGTGTCTTGGTTAGACTTCATCATGTCACTTCCTTTCCTTCACAATTCGCGTAACAAAACATAAATCGTAGGTAAAAGCGTTCGCTGCCGCTTTTGCCTTTTCTAAATCGTCAAAATACCCGGCAACGGTTGACCCGCTCCCGCTCATCAAAGCGAAGGCCGCGCCGGCTGCCGCCAGTTTTTCTTTGACGGTTTGGATTGACGGATATTGACGAAAGATGACCGGTTCAAAGGCGTCGCCGGCAAGGGCCGCAATATCGGCGCGATCGTCCCCGGCGATGGCCGAAAGCAGGCCGTCGATGTCGGGATGGCTCACGTTCTTCGCGCGGTCAAAGGCGTCAAAAGCCGCGGGCGTGGACACATTGATATCCGGTTTAACAATCACCACATGATAATCGGGAAAGGGATCCAGAGGCGTGATGATCTCGCCGATGCCCTCCACCAAAGCGGGACGGTTATCCAAGCAATACGGCACGTCAGCCCCCAGTTGAAGGCCGATGTTCGCCAAATCATCACGCGACAACCCCAGCTGCCACAACTGGTTTAACCCTTTCAAAGCCGCGGCGCAATCGGCGCTGCCCCCCGCGAGACCGGCCTGCATCGGAATGCGTTTGATGAGCGATATCCTCGCGCCGCCGTTAAATCCCGTCACGGATTTTAACGCGCCCGCGGCCTTCAAAATCAAATTGCTGCCCCCCACAGGAACCATCGGGTCGTTACAGTTAAGCGTCAAATCATCCGCCGCTTCAAAGGTCAATGTATCCGCGACATCACAGGTAAAATTGATCATTCGCATCAGATGATAACCATCGGGGCGTTTGCCCGTGATATCAAGGGCCATATTCACTTTTGCCGGCGCATGGACAGTCAACATCGCCATCATTCTCCTCTTCTTGTATACAGTATTTTTATTTATTTTAACATATTCTCGTCAATTATCAAGAACCCTATTCTTATTTTTATGTTTTTTTGATAAGATTAAGCATATTGCTTAACCAGTAAAAAATACGACGATTCACTCAAATATAAAGGAGACACTTATGGCCATTCCCGTTCACAACGATTGGAAACCGATTTTGGATGCCGAATACGACAAGGCTTACTATCAAAAACTCCACGATTTTTTAGCGAGGGAATACAGGACGAAGACCATCTACCCCGACATGTATGACATTTTCAACGCCTATATCTACACGGCCTATAGCGACGTCAAAGTCTGCATCATCGGGCAGGATCCTTATCACGGGCCCGGGCAGGCCCACGGGCTTTCCTTTTCGGTCGGGCCCGGTGTCGACATTCCGCCATCGCTTCAAAATATCTATAAAGAGCTTCACGACGATCTGGGCTGTCCCATTCCCTCCCACGGCCATTTGACCGCTTGGACCGCCGAGGGCGTCATGCTGTTAAACGCTGTGCTCACCGTCCGCGCCGGCGAGCCCGCCTCTCACCGCGGCATCGGCTGGGAGCGTTTTACCGATCGGACCATCGCCGCGTTAAACGCGCGCAAAAAACCCGTCGTTTTTATTTTGTGGGGCCGATTTGCCCAGTCCAAAACCGCGCTTATCACAGCGCCGCAGCACCACATCATCGCCTCTCCCCATCCGAGTCCCTTGTCCGCGAGCCGGGGATTTTTCGGCAGCAGGCCCTTCTCCCGGGCCAACGCCTATTTGCAAGCCGACGGCATCGCCCCGGTCAATTGGGAAATTCCCGCCGAACCATGATCAGCGAATTAATTCAATCACCATGCCCTTGATCCCCTATCAAAAAAACGCCCTTGATGACTCGCGATTTTGTCGACTCATCAAGGGCGTTTTTCTCTGTCGGATATGCTGCGTTTTATTTAATCTGTCTTGAAGCTATCGGCTGGATCTTGTCTAAAATCAAAACGGGTTTATTTTTTCGATTTCTCAAGGGCTTCCATCGCCGCCATGCTTTCAAACACATAAGGAAAAATCGCCTTGACGCTCTCGACGGTTTCGGCGGGCACATCCGCCATTTCCATCGCCGCGAGACCATAGCCGATGATAAAATGATTGAAGGCGCCGGAATTGATCATCATGGCCAACTCTTCGTCGTCCTTGTCCATCATCGCTTCAAAAACTTCTTTTTGTCTGCCCGCAAAGGCCATAATTTCGTAATCCTTCATCCTGTCCTCTTTTTCATTTTGTCCGGGCGGAGATTTATTCCCCGAAAACCGCGATATAGTCTTTTTTGAATTTCTCGATGCCGATGTCGGTCAGCGGATGACTGATCAGACCGTCGATGACCTTCGGCGGCACCGTGCAAATATCCGCCCCCGCCGCGGCGCAATCCAAGACGTGAATCGGATGACGGATCGACGCGGCGATGATCTCCGTGTCGATGCCCTGCACCGCGAAAATTTGGGCAATGCTCTCGATCAGGTCAATGCCCGGCGTCGCGATATCGTCTAAGCGCCCCAAAAACGGCGACACATAGGCGGCCCCGGCCATGGCGGCCAAAATGGCTTGTCCGGCGTTGAAAATCAGCGTCATGTTCACGGCAATGCCCTCGTCGGACAGCACCTTGCAGGCTTTGAGGCCCTCTTTGGTCATCGGAATTTTGACCACCATGTTCGGATGAATCTTGGCGATGTCACGGCCTTCGGCAATCATGCCCGCCGCGTCTTCGGTGGTTGCCCGCACTTCCCCGCTGATGGGACCGTCGACGATTTCCGTAATTTCTTTGATGACTTCATTAAAATCCCGGCCTTCTTTGGCAATGAGTGAGGGATTGGTCGTCACACCGCAAATCACCCCCATCTCCGCGGCATCGCGAATGGCATCGGTATTGGCTGTGTCCAAAAAGAATTTCATCGTATCACTCCTTTACTCGAAAGTTTCTCTATCCATTGTATCACCCTCCGCCCCAAAAGACGAGGGCGCAGTGCGATCTTTTCACTCTTTTCTCAGATGAAGACAATTCTTTGATTTGCCCGGTTTGATTGCCGCAAACGCCCGTCCTGTTCCGCGCGGCTAATCGTCAGCTGACTTTAATGGCCTCGATAAAAAGCCCGGGAATATGGTGATGTTCTATTTGTCGTTACAGAGCCTAATGAATTTGGCGCTGTTATTTTTGGCATAACCAGAGGCTCATCCGAAAAATCAGCGTTTCACCTTTTTATAAAACGGCGGCAACTCAAAACATGGGATGATTGTATTTTCAGCGCTTATTCCCCTGCCGGCTGATCATCTTTCATTCGCCTGAAAATTCCGGCAAGAATGGCCCCGGAGATATTATGCCAGACCGAGAAAATGGCTCCCGGCACCGTCGCCATGGCCAAATTCGGAAAAGCGGTGCCCGCCAGAGAGGTGGCCAGTCCCGAGTTTTGCATGCCGACTTCGATGGCCATCGCTTTTTTCTTCGCGAGTTCCAGCCCAAAGAGCCGGGCCACCCCGTATCCAAAGACATAGCCCAAAAGATTGTGTAAGATGACAACGGCAAAAATCGTGATGCCCGTCGCGAAAATTTTGTCCGCGTTATGGGAGACCACCGCCGCGACAATCATACAGATGGCAATGACCGAAACGGCGGGCAGCACCTCAACGACGGTTCGGGTCGCCTTTTCAAACAATTTGTTGATGACAAGCCCCAGCGCGATGGGAATGATGACCACCTGAACGATGGATATAAACATTGCCATCACATCCACCGTCACCGTGGTCCGTAAAAGCAGATAAGTGATTGCCGGGGTGAGAACGGGCGCGAGCAGCGTGTTGACGCTGGTCATCCCGACGGAAAGCGCCACATCCCCTTCGGAGAGATAGGTGATGACGTTGCTGGCGGTCCCGCCGGGGCATGTCCCCACAAGAATGACCCCCGCGAGGAGCGCATCATCCAAAGCGAATAGTTTTCCAAGGGCAAAGGCCAAAAGCGGCATGATGGAAAACTGGGCGGCGCAGCCGATCAAAATGTCCTTCGGTCTTGTCAGCACGAGTTTAAAATCCGAAAGCTTTAAGGTGAGCCCCATGCCGAACATCACGATCATCAGCAGGTAATTGACCCAACTCGTCTCAATCCAAAGCACCGTCTGGGGAACAAACAAAGACAACGCCGCAACGGCAAGCACAATCACCGCCATGTATTTTCCCAAAAATTCACTGATTTGTTTGACGATTTTCATGTTGTATCAACTCAACCAACCTTTCTTTAAAATGTAAAACGCGGCGAGCAGTCAATGGCCATTTTGCCCACCGCTGAACGAATCGTTGTTATTTCGTCGCTTTTTCCCTTTGTTTTTCCGCCATTCTCGTGTTATATGCCACCACATCATCCCCCAAGGCGGTAAACCATCCGAATTTTTTATCCGCCACAAAAATGACCAGCGCCGCGGCCGCGACATAGGCGGCTATGTCCAGTAAGGCCGAGGTCATATCCACCTCTGCCTTGATGGACGCCAGCCCCATGCCGGCCATCAAAAACGACATCATATTATTGAGCACATGAATGGCGCCGGTCGCCTCTATCCCCTGCGTTTTCCAACTCAAAAAACCAAGAATCAGTCCGCAGAAAAAGATTTCAACCGCGCCGAAAATATTGTAGGGATGCGCCGTCATAAAAATAATGGCGGAAATCACGATCCCGATGACGGGTTTCTTTGTCCAAGCGCCGATGGTCTGGCTCAAAAATCCCCTGAACAAAAATTCCTCCGCTACGCATTGAAGGGGCGTCAGCAAAAGGGTCAAAATCAATCCCGAAAGGGTAAACCGCCACTGGATCGTCTCCGGCGGTGAGAGAACATAACTCAAAATGCCCAGCACTACATAAACGGGCAGGCATAATCCGAGACATTTTAAAAAAGCGCTCCAATTCCATCCGCCCCGGGACGAAGCGTAGGACGAAAAAGGACGGTCTTTAACGATGATCGCCGCCAATGCCAAAGCGATCAACACCGAAGCGAGGCCGCCTTGCATCACCAAAACATAGGGGCCGTCGGCAAAATTGATGGTGTCATAGCCCCCTTGAACGGCCTGAATGAAACCGGGATCCCCCGACCATACTCTGCCGATCGCAAGCAAAACAAGACTGAAAGCCATTGAAATAACCGCGGTTAACAAAGCCACCAAAATCGGTTTATACCATTTGTAAGTCACAAATTGCCTGGGATAAGTCAAAAAATCATACACTGCCGGTTGATTTTGACTGTCCGTGGCATTGATGTTGTTTGTTTGCTGTTCCATTTTCACCTCCTGTATCAATTGAGTCACTTATATTTGTAATTGTTTTTATTATATCAAAATGTCCTGCTGCTATCAATGTTTCCGTTCGAAAATCCCCCCGAATGCGTACAGATTAAAAAATGCTTTAGTCAAAATTGACAAACAAAAAAAGTTTTTTTATAATTAAAAAGTTAAGGATAATAACGAACAATCATCAGGAGGAAACAATCAATTATGACAAAAATTTTTGCCGACAGCACCTGTGATTTATCGCAGGAACTCATAGCGCGTTATGACGTCACCATTGTGCCCCTGCATACCATTTTAGACCAAGACGATTATTTGGACGGCGTGACCATTACGCCGGACGAAATTTATGCCTGGTCCGACAAACATAAAACCACCCCGAAAACTTCCGCGCTTAACATAGAGGAAGTCATCACCAAAATCAAACCGGTTCTCGACGCCGGCGACGACATCATCTTTTTCACCATTTCCGCGTCCATGTCCACCACCATTAACGTCATCAAAATGGCCGCCGAAGAACTGGATGCCGCGGACCGCGTCCACGTCATTGACTCGGCCAATCTTTCCACCGGAATCGGCCTTCAGATCATCGCCGCCGCCGAAATGCTTCAAGAAGGCAAAAGCGCCGCCGACGTTGTAGCCGAAATCGAAGCCATCAAACCCAAAGTACGGGCGAGCTTTGTGGTGGACACCCTCATCTATCTCTACCGCGGCGGACGTTGCTCGGGACTGGCGGCCATGGCCGGCGGTGTCTTGAAACTTCACCCTAAAATCGTCGTCGAAAACGGCGCCATGCGTCCGGACAAAAAATACAGAGGCCGCATCGGCCGCGCCATTTTAAACTATGTCAAGGACATGGAAGCGGATATTCTCACCGCCCGTCCGGAACATATTTTCATCACCCACTCCGGCTGTGATCAGGAACTCATTGACGAAATCAAAACGTATCTTGAAAGCACAAACCATTTCAAGGAAATTCATATCACCCGCGCCGGCAGTGTCATCTCTTCCCATTGCGGCCCCGGCACATTGGGCGTTCTCTATATCGCTGGTTAGCCGCGAGCAAGACAAGCGGCGCATGTCCACCCGCTTCGCTCGATAACTTCGCATGAGCCAAATCAAAGATTTTCGTAAATGTAAGCCGTGCAGACTATCGATGGTTAAGGGCGAACCGCCATGTTTGCATGAGCGGGATGCCATGAACCGTCGATAGTCTATAGGGCGCACGCCCCGACCGAAATGCCCGAAGGGCATGAGGTGCACGGCTTACCCATATGAACTTACCCCGCGAACGGGTGGAGATGTTTTAAGTAAAACGAGAAAATGACCAAAAAAGTAGGCAAAACCTCTCACGTTCAATACGGTGATATGGCAAAAATAGCAAAACACGTTTCCAAGGAGATTAGTCCGAACCGGCTAATCTCTTTTTGATTTAACCGTTAAAAAACGCGCGGCAACCCAAAGGCGGCCGCACGTGATTTGGTTAGATGGATGCAGTAATGAATCGTTATTTTCCCAAGCTTATTTTATCCGGTGCCGCTCGACGTCAAACCGGAAGAACACAATTTTGCCGTCATCGGCGCTGACGATTCCCGCCGACCGTTCTGCCGCTTCAATATACGAGGTCAACGACACATCGGTGAGTCCCGGCGTCACAATCCCGCGATTTAAATGCTGCTCGACGATGAGGCCGTGCTTTTGGGGGTCGACACAAGCGGGGTCCCCGATTTGTTCCGGCTCGCCCAGCAAATCAACGACGATATCGATTTGACCGAGTTCTTCGGGTTCAATCGGTAAAAATCGCGGATCAAAAGCTGCCGCTTCGATGGCGCGGTGCACAATTTCGGCGCAAAGATTATCGCGTTCCGCCGAAAGACCGCCGGCGGCGCCGCGGATTTCGCCGTCTTTATAAATCGTCACCATGACGGCGCCTTGGGTATGCTTAAGATATTCGGCCGTTTGATGATCGTCGTGCTGCGAGAGATAAATGTCGGCGTCGAATTTTTCATTGTGATGAATCCAGGCGGAAACGGCATTCATCGCCAACCCGCAGGCGGCGTCATCCGACGCGAGAGCCCTGGCGAATTTGGTTTTTCTCTGTTCGTCAAGCCGTGTCAGCAGACTTTCCGTCACGGGATCTTTTTTGGATAAATCATCGGCAACCCAGGCGTTCACACACCCGATGCCAAGGGCTTCGGTCTCGGAAAAAACCAGACACGCCGTCACGATGCCGTCAAAAGCCCCCAAAGCCGTCACCAACGGTTTCAATCCGCATTGGCGCAGGTGACTGTAGGCATCCGCCGGCATGGTCAATATGGTTTCGAAATTTTTATTTCTAAGCGCCATGGCGATTTTTTGATTAAATGCCCGGACCTCGCGGACTTCCTCCGGGTTTCGGTCCCGGGGCAAATGAGCCAGATCTCCCGAAGCGATGATGACTGTGTCGTGACCGGCAACTTCGATGGCCTGTCTTAAAATATGGCCGAAACGGTACAATTCATAAAAGCTTAAATCACCGACAGTCATATGCACCAATTGATAATCGGGATAAACCTTATCGATAAAAGACAAGGGAACCAATGATCCCCGGTCCAAAATCAGCGGCAGGCCGTAATCCTCGGCCACCCGGGAATTGACAAAAATATGCCGGCACCCCGCTTCGGCAAGGCGATCCCGAAGTTCGTCAAGGAGTCCCATATCACAGGGCTTTTCGATCCCGGAGCGGGAAACGCCGAAGACCGACATATTGCCCGAAAGCTTCGTGTCATAGCTGATGGCCACCGCGTCGTCAAAGACCGCCCCGTGGGGCGTGATGACCACAATGGTATGGGGCTTTGCCTTGGCGACGGCAAGGGCAACATCTCGCAGGCCCCGCTCGGTTTGTTTTAATATTTGGTCCTTTTCCACAAGTGAGTCGGATAACATTTCCGACAGGTGACACGCTATCCCTATTCCCTTCAAATACATCGACTTTACCTTTTCTATTTTTTTACTTGTTTCGAGATACTTCAAATTGGCGGTTTAAAGCGATTTTTTAAACATTGATGTTTTTGTCTTGATTGAAATTAAACCGCCGTCATTGGGTTATTTGGGTTATAATTGGGTTAAATTTGGGTTAAACATTCCATCAAATAAAGGCGAAATTGGAATTGATATTTTCAAACGCCTTTTTTTGATGTTCCTTTTGGAGCTCATTATAAACGTTCATCGTAATGCTTAAATCTGAATGCCCCATTATTGACATAACAACCTTTGGATTATTCTCAACTTCACAAAGACGGGTGCAAAATGTATGCCGTAAATCGTGACATGAAAACGGCCTTAACTCAATCGGGTTTCTGTTTTCCTGCGTGGATCGGTATAACTCGAAGTCATTGGCGTTTTTGACAATTCTTTGAAAAGCCGTATTGAGATTATTGGTTACGTGCGGTTTACCGCCTGCGGTTAAGAATACGAAATCATGATATTTTTTACCGTTGCTGTCTTTGATTGTGGTTTTTGATTTGATACCCTGTTTTTTTTGGCGGTTCTTTTCATCAATCAAAGCTTGTTTGCCTGCGGCCAAAAGGGGGATAACCCTTAATGAGTTTTTGGTTTTTGGCGTGTCGATGATAAAAGAATGCTTGCCACCTTGTTTTACATAATAACCGCCGTGATTGATTGATATTTCATTTTTGGTCATGTCGATGTCATTCCAAGTTAATGCGGTTACTTCACCTATACGGCAACCTGTATTAATTAAAAACACAATCAACGGCAACCATTGTGAACCACTGAAGGACAAATAATCGAGTAATAGAGCCGTTTCGGGTTTCGTTAAGGCGTGGGGCGGTTTTTTGGATGTTTTGCCTTTACCGCCTGCGCTAACCTCTTTAAAAGCTTTTGTCGTGATGTTGGCGGAAACAATGCCGAGCTCAATACCTTTTTCAAAAGCGGTATGTAAAAATGAGTGAATCATTTTAACCGTTCCATGCTTTTTCCCATCTTCAAACAGAGACGCATAAAAAGCGGTAATATCTGATTGAGTGCATTTTGATATTTTCATTTCCCCGATAGCCCTGCGCACGTTGGCGTTATAGCTTATTTTTTGTGTTTGTTTGGTGGATTCTTTAAGATTGACCTTTGCACGCATGACCATATCGAAGCAATCATTAATTGTTAAATCTGATTTGGCCGTGTTTCCTTTGGCAAGGGTGATTAAGATGTCTTTTTCTTTATCACGCAAACAGAGATCGTCACGTTTTCCCTTTGGCGGTTTATCAGATCGGGTTAACCGCCAAGAGTAAACACAATGCCGTTTTCCGTTCTTGTCGGTGTACCGATAACGGTAACGGCCATTTGATAATTGGCTTTCCCCTGTATGGAGTTTTCGGCCTTTGAGATCCTTTTTTTCGCTCATTGATTTGGTATCCCCTAATAATAATTTTCAATTTCAATTTTGATGTGTTTTTCTAACTTATAAAGGAAAATATCAAAGTCTAATCCCTTTATTGTTCTTGATTCTATATCGTCATTTTCGTTATACCACTCTATTTCACATTCTTTAGCGATGTCTATAGTGTTGGTGTTCTTGTTGTATCCGCTATTTTTAATTTTATATCCTAGAGATTCAAGAAAGAATTCAAAAGATTCACGCTTTTTGTTTTTATCTTGAATAAATTTCAACCAGCCCACTGAACCTATTTCCCCTGCGTCACCAGTTATTACATCAATAGAGACTTGAAAAAAATCGGCTATCTTTTTAATATTCTTTTTTGAAGGCTCAATGCCTTTTTTGTTTTCCGTTGGTATCCACCTATTTACCGTTGTCGGACTTACTTTTAAAAATCGTGCAAGATCCGCTTGCGTTTTTCCTGTTTGTTTTAACAAATCTCTTATCATTTCACCGCTAGTCATACACATTTATCCCTTTTAAGTAAATTATTTTATAAACATGATGATATATACATTTCCATTTTATGGATGTAAATTGTTTTGTACACATGTTCATGATAATATATAGGGTACATGAGACATGACGAAATGTCAATAAAAAAGAAGGGGGTTTTTAATATGCATTTCACAAACTTAAATAATGACAAGGCCATAAAGGAGCAAGAGCAACTTTTGATAGATACGAAAAAACTTCAAAAAATGCTCAATTGTGGTTACGCAACCGCCGTTAATATCGGCGATAGTGCAACGGCAAGAGTTAAGATCGGCAAGCGTGTCTTGTGGAGCGTGAAGGCCATCGAAGATTATATTGACACCGTCAGAGAGTAGAGCCCATGAAGCTAATTAAGGGATATTTGCGCTTAAAAGGAAAAAGGCGCATAGAAAAAGAAAGCCAGCCACTTTTAAAGCAACCGCCAAAAAAAGGCGATTATGGCGCAATGTTGGCGGATGATTTGGTTAGAATTGATATAGATGATTTTGACCACAAAACAGGGGAATTGACAGAGCCAGTACGGGGCGATGTTAGAAGCAATGCCATTTTGCAATATCTCAATGATAATGATTTTCACTATGTTGGAATAAAAACAGAGCATGGAAAACACATTATCATGAGACGCCCCGAAGCCCCTGTACCCATTCCAAGAAATCGAAATAATTGTTATTGTGGTTTGGCCATCAGAATTGAAGCCCATGTTACAAATGCATACGAGCCGTTAAGGGTTAACGATGTCGATAGACAATACTTTAAAGGCGATTTATTAAGCGATGATCCGATTGATGTTTTGCCGCCTGCGTTGATACCTATTCCCAAAGGTCGCAATGATGATTTTAAGCTCATTTTTGAAACGGGCGATAGAAACAACCACTTTTCAGAATACGCTTTTAAATTGGGAAACAAGGGTTTTCCCGTGGATGATATCAAAGAAATAATAACGGCCGTAAACAAATATGTTTTGGATGATCCATTATCAGATCGAGAGATCGAGACAATTTTAAGAGCCGAGACGTTGGACAAAATAAAGGAATCACAAGACCAAAAGAAAAAGAGCGTTGTCACGCCCGAAAACTTTAAAATGTTTCTTAATTCTTTAGGGATGTCCATCAAATACAATAAGCTCATAAACAAAATAGAATATGAAAATATACCCGATAAGCCCAAATATAAAAATATGGACGATATCCAAAATGCCATGCGGACAAGATTGAAGTTTGAATTTCAACGCTTTACGGGGCGCAAGAGTATAGCTCAAAATGTGATTGATGATTTAATCTTTCTTGAAGCGGATATGCACGCTTATAACCCTGTGAAGGATTATTTAACAAGTGTGACGTGGGATAAAAAAGACCGTTTCCCGATGTTATTTGATATTTTGGGTGTGACGGATAACCTGTACCAGTCATTTATTAAAAAATGGTTCTATCAGACGGCGGCCATGCCGTTTAACAGCTTAGATGAACCGTTTCAAGCCGAGGGGGTTCTTATATTAAAAGGCCGTGAAGGGATCGGAAAAACACGCTTTTTTCAACAATTGGCGGTTAATCCAAATTGGTTTTCATCATTGGATAAATCGTTAAACACTAACAACAAAGATATTCAACTTGATGTTTTGGGTGTATGGATTAATGAGATCGGCGAAATTGATAGAACATTCAGAGATAACAAATCTGATATCAAATCATTTATAACCAAAAGAGAGAGCCGCATAAGAAAACCATATGGAAAAGAGCCCGTCACAAAGCCAAGAGTAACCTCTTTTTGTGGGACAACCAACAAAGATGTCATATTAACTACCGAAACAGGCTCAAGACGTTGGTGGATCGTACCGATAAACCAAAAAATTGATGTTTCTGATTTTATCCAAAAAGAAAACCTGCGTCAATTTTGGGCGCAATGCTATCACGCTTTTAAATGTGATCCGAATTGTTTTAGATTATCGGATGATGAAATGGATCGGTTAATTGACCAAAACAAGAGCTCAATGGAGCTTTTGCCATCCGAAAATGAATTAAGAGACGCTTTTAACTTTGAAACGGATGTTAAATATTGGCAATGGATGACCGCAACCGAAATTAAAAATAATTATCATTATCATGCGGATCAGTACACGGTTCAACAAATAAGTCGAGCTTTATCAAATATCCGCCAAGACGATGAACGCATTAAACAGAAAAGAAAGAAATCGGGGCGATTTTGGTTTATTCCACCTGCGTATTAATTGGTGATGACTGAAGGGGGTGACGATGAATGACGATGATATATATACGTTTCATAAAAATTAAAATTAATAATTATATATATAAAAAATATAAAAGGGTATAGAAACATTGTCACCCATCGTCACCCTTGTTATTAAAAAAGGCAATAGCAATTAAAAAATAGCGGTTTTAAGCCGTTTTCCCGTGAGTTTTGCGGTGCTATATAAAAAGGTCATATAAGGGGGCAAAATGGAAACATTAAATAAAAAACAAGCTCAAAAGCTATTTAATGAAAATTCTGTGTACATTGACGGTAAAGATGTTATTTTAGAAAAAACGATGATTGAGCTTTTTGGCGATAAGGTAACTCAGTACGTAAAGACCACGTTTCCCGAAGGTTTAGAAGAATTATTTTTTGATAACGGCCTTGTTCCTTATTTCAAAGAAAACGGATTTTTTAGAGCCGTGAGCTATTACAATGTCTTTCGCTTTTTAGAAAAAAAAGACCGCACGGGTTAATCCCCGTGCTGTCTTTTTTGGTTGATTTTTGTTGACATCAAAAAACCGCTTTAAGCTAACCCGTGGTTTACAAAAAGTTGTCAAAAAGTTGTGCATTTTTCGCCGTTCCATCCGCCAAAACAAGGATTAAAAAAACAAGGGGTACAAGATACCCCTTAATCATAAAAAACCGCTCAGAATTGAGATACGGGCGAATTTTTGATGCAAAGTAGCGCCGCCATTATTTTTTTGGTTTCTTTTTGGCAATCCGATAGCCCTGGGCTACACCGAAATAAAAAACCTTGCCCATCAGATTAAAAACGGCGTTACCCTCTGATTGTATTTTGTCTGTTTGGAAATCGTCATAAAACTGTTGTAACTCTGATACGATTAAACCAGTTTCGGGATTCTCGCTTATTAGCTTTTTACCTTGCTCAATTGTCTTTTCAACGTTTCTCATTTTGTAAATCCTCCTAAAAAATAAAATTATTGGGTTATTTTTGGGTTATTTCCCAAAAAATAGCCATGTAAAAATATTAAAAAAACGGCTATATAAAGCCGTTTTTTGTAAAGGTATATCCCTATTCCCTTTAAATACATATGTCTTACCTTTATGATCTGTTATGCAAACTGATGACTTTATAAAACAATGTCGTTTTTAACATCAAAACCATGGGGCGTGATGCAAACAATGACTTTGCCCGATGCCGATCAAACTACTTTGTCGGCGTGATGGCCGGATTGCCTTCTTCATCCAAAAGCACCGTTAAACCGGCACCGCCGCCGCCGTAATAATACATATAGACGATGCCAGTCTCCCGGTCTTCGATGAGACGGATGCCGGAACCGAGACCATCGGGCTCGTCAAGCACAACTTTAAAACGCGATTTATGTTTTTTCTTTTTCATTGGATTCCTTTCTTTTGCAAAATTGATCTGTCTTGTTTCATGTTATTTTAAGCGTACCAATCGCCCTGACAAATTAAATATGGGGTGCATCAGTCGTTTCTCTCGTCGATGATGCGGACGGTTTTTTTGGTTGAGCGGGGCAGACTGCCGATGGGCTCCGCCTTGGGAATGACCGTGACGCCGATCATCGATTTAAACCGTTGGATGACCTTGCGCTCAAGGCTTTCGAAGGAGGCGCCCTGCTCCGCTTCAAAGCGAAGATAGATGCGGTCCCGTCCGTCAATGTTGGCAATGCGCATGGCGTATTCGCTGCTCACGCCCTCCACATCCCTTAGCACCGATTCGATTTGACTCGGGAACATGTTGACGGCCTTAACCTTCACCATATCATCGGTTCTTCCGACGATGCGGTCATGTCTGGGATGAACGGATCCGCAGGGGCATTTTCCGGGAATCTTACGGCTGATGTCGTGGGTGCGGTATCGAAGCAGGGGCGCCCCTTCCTTTTGGAGGGTCGTCAGCACAATTTCGCCGTATTCGCCGTCGGGTACGGGCTTTAATGTCTTGGGATCGATGATTTCCATATAAATATAGTCGCTCCAATAATGGATGCCCGTATGGTATGCGCAGTCGATGCCGATGCCGGGGCCGTAAACCTCGGTTAGTCCATAGATGTCAAAAAGCTCAATGCCAAGCTCGTCATGGATGCGGCCGCGCATTTTATCGCCCCAACGTTCGGACCCGATAATGCCTTTGGTCAATTTGATTTGATCTCTGAGCCCCCGGCGGTTGACCTCTTCGGCAAGCACTAACGCGTAGGAGGATGTCGCCGTAATAACGGTGGCCTTTAAGTCGATCATCATCTTGAGCTGTTTTTCGGTGTTTCCCGGTCCCATCGGAATGGCCATGGCGCCCAATTCCTCGGCGCCGGCTTGAAATCCGATTCCCGCCGTCCAAAGACCGTATCCCGGCGTAATCTGAATGCGATCTTTTTTGGTAATGCCCGCGTAGGCGTAACACCGGGCAAATTGAATGGCCCAATCCCGCACGTCTTTTTGGGTGTACGGAATAATGACAGGGTCCCCGGTTGTTCCGGAGGAGGAATGAATGCGCACCACATCCTCATCGGGAACGGCTTGAAGCCCCAAGGGATAGACGTTTCTTAAATCGTCCTTCTCGCTGAAAGGAAGATTCTCAAAATCCTCCATCGTATGCACATCCCGGGGATCGATCCCGTGGTCGGCAAAAATCTTTTGATAAAAAGGACTGTGCTCAGCCACGCGATTCACGCAGGCGATGAGCTGATCTGTTTGATTCATGAATTCTCCATATTATTTTAAATTTGTCCGGCGCCTTTTTTACCTCCTGACAAAGCCCGTCATAAAAAAGCTTTTGACTTGAAGCGTTCTGTGACAATGGCGGCTTCGGAAAAATGACTTTTCCATTATAACCGAATTTCAACTTGATGTATAGTTTTACGATGGTTTTTGTTGTTTTAATTTATTCTAACGCGTGGGTTGGCTTTTCTTTTTCCAAAAACGCCACAATTTTACACTATCGTTTTTTTAGAGGACGCAAAATGCCGGTTGCCATGGAAAAACTCAAATTTAACAGGCGAGACGTGCCGTCATCAAAACGAATGACGCCCTTCTCTTCCTCAACGCCGAGCACAACACCCTCGCCGAAGCTTTTGTGACACACGCGCATGCCGGGCTTCAAACCATGCGCTTTTTTGCGGGGCCGTCGTTTTTTTCGAGATTCCTTGGGCTTTTGCTTTTTGTTTGCTTGAAAATTTTGCTTGAGCCTTTTGACTTTTTCGACAATTTTCTCTTTTTTCTTGCCCGCCATGATCGCTTCGGACTCGTCCGGATTGAAGTAAGCGCGGATAAAACGAGATACGGCCGGCGCCCCCGGACTGTCGTCGCACACGAAAGTCAATCGACTTTTTGCGCGGGTCACACCGACATAAAACAGCCGGATTTCCTCATTTAAAAGCTTTCGGGATTCGGGGGTGTCCTCGGTGGCGTCCGCCGGCGGAAAAATCCCTTCCACGCAATCAATGAGCAGGACATGATCGAATTCCAGCCCTTTGCTTCCGTGGACCGTCGATAAAGTGATGGCGGAGCGCGCCTTTTTATCCCGCGCCGGATGAGAGATGATGGCTTTTAATTCGTCCAAACGGCGGGCAAAGTCCGCGGCATTTTCACAGCGGGCCCCGATGACTTTTAGGATTTCGAGCTTTCTCTCAATCCCCTCAATCCGGTACCCCTGTTTTTCGCGAAAAGCCAAATGCTCACTGTAGCCCATGGCATCTGAAATATAAGCGATCGCCCGGCCGGGATTCATTTTTTTCAGCCGTTTAAATTGGCGGGCCCGGGCCGCGATCTTATCCCTTTGCCATTCGGAAAGCCCATCAAAAGAAAGCAAAATATCAAAAACCGACGCGCCATCGGCCTTTCGTGAAACCTGACGCATTTGTTCTTTTGAAATGGCAAGATCCATTTTGTAATAGATCTCGGAAAAGGCATCGGCATCGGCGGGATTCTGAGCCAATTGCATAAAGCTTAGCACATCCCGCACCGCAAAATGCGTAAAAAACAGCGGAGAATGCTCTCTGATGACAAAGTCGATGTTTTGCCGATCAAAAAGGTCCACCAAAGGCAGCGCCGATTCATTATTGCGGAAAAGCACCGCCGTTTTCCCTTCATCTTTCTCGGCGGCATGTAACACCTCGCGGTAGACCGCGTCTTTGCCGGCGGCTTTGATGAGATTTACCTTTTCTCCCGGTCCGTTGTCTGTCTTCATGTGTTTATCATAACGTTCGGTGTTGTGCCGGACAAAGGCATCCGCCGCTTCGACAATCGCCTCCGTGCTTCGGTAATTTTTCGTCATAAAAAGCACCTCCCCTTGAGGATAACGCTTTTTAAACATGAGCATTTCCCGGGGATAGGCGCCGCGAAAGCCGTAAATGCTTTGATCCTCGTCTCCCACCATAAACAAATTGCCGCCTTTTCCCGTCAAAAGATAAATGATGGCGAATTGAACCGGCGATGTGTCCTGCAATTCATCGACGTTGATGTATTGGTAACGTGAACGGTAATAAGAAAGAAGATCGGGATATTTTTTGAGCAGCCGATAGGCGTAAAGAAGCATATCATCGTAATCCATCAGCCGATGCGCTTTTTTGTATTCTTCGTAGGCTGAGAAAAGGGCGGGAAAATCCATCCCCGCAACTTTGGTCGCGGAGGCGGCTTTGTGGGAGGCCATCCGATTTTTGGCCAAAGAAATGGCTGATTGCAGCGCCGACATATCATTTTCGGAAATCGCGCTGCGGTATTTTTGATAATAAAGCCGCCTTAATACCGCCGCGCCGTCACTGAGCACATCAAAGGCATGGGCGTGATAACATTTTTCATAGCGCCTGATCACCGACAGGGAAAAACTGTGAATGGTCGAAAAAGCCGGCGTACACGCGGCGTCTTTGAAAATAGACGTGAAGCGTTCCCCCAAATCCCTCGCTCCCGCCCGGGAGAAAGTCATGGTTAAAACCGAATCCGGATCCACCCCCTGCGCCAACAAATAACCCAGACGATAAATGATCACAGTTGTTTTTCCGCTGCCCGGCACGGCCAGAAGCAAGGTCTGACCCGACGTGCGTGCAAGGGCGGCTTTCTGTTGGCCGCTTAATGTGATGGGTTGTCCCGACAAAAAAGCATCAATGCGATTCATAAAACTCCTTAATCTCTTCCCTTTTTCTTCGTCCGTGATTTGATGTTATCACAAACCGAAGGCCTCACCTTCCTCAAAGAAAAAGCACCGAATCGATCGTGTCCGGTCGATTCGGTGATTCGTGTTGGTTTTTTATCCGAATAGAAACATCCGTGATTTATTTGCCGTAATAAATGCTGTCTAAAATGCGAAGCATATCTTCACGAGTAGGCTTGATGGGGTTGGTGGTCGTACAGGTATCGATCATCGCTTTGTCAACCAAAGAATCTTTGGATTCCAAATATTCAGCTTCATCAATTCCGAGATCTTTTAAGCAGAGTGCCATATCCATGTCTGTAGAAAGCTGAACAATCATACGGATTAAGGTTTCCGTCGCGGTCTTGCCAATTTCCGGAGCCAAACCAATGGAATGGAGCAATCGTGCATAGAGATACGCAGCGCGTTCATCGGTGCTGTTGTAGGCAATCACATAGGGAAGCACAACCTGATTGGCAAGGCCATGGGGCAAATGCCATTTGGCGCCGATGGCGTGAGCAAAGCTGTGATTGATGCCAAGGCCGGCAGAATTAAACGCAATCCCAGCCATACATGAGGCGATTTGCATGCTGGCTTTCGCGTCGAGATTATGGCCGTTGACATAAGATTCTTTGAGGCTCTTGAACACGAGTTCCGTCGCTTTGGAGGCATAGCTTCTGGAGAAAGGATTATTATTGAGGGAGATATAGGATTCGATGGCATGGGTCAGAACGTCCATACCGGTAGCCGCTGTGGCTTTGGGCGGCAGACTTTCAATGAGTTTGGGATCCAAAATCGCCGCGTCGGGCATCATCAGGTCGCTGACAAGAGCAAGCTTTCGCTGGCTGGCTTTGTCGGTGATGACGGCATATTCCGTGACTTCGGAACCGGTGCCCGCCGTGGTGGGAAGCGCGATAAAATACGGCTTTGTGATGAATTTATCATCGACAAACATATGCATCAGGTTATTGCAGTAGTAAATGATGGCTTTTGCCGTATCGATAGCCGATCCGCCGCCGAGGGCAATCAGGGCATCGGGTTTGTCATGCAAAATGCTGACAAGGCCGCGTTCCACGATATCCGTCGAAGGATCGGGTTCCACATCGGAAAATACATGAATTTTCTTGACACCTTTTTCTTCAAGCACGTCGGTGATCATTTTGAGCAGGCCGAATTTCACCATGCCCTCATCGGTGACAATACATACTTTTTTGAATTCGTGTTCGGTGATGGCGTTGATGGCACCGACACCGTAATAGATAACCGGTTTAACCTGAAAATGTCTGATGGTATCCATTTTACTCATATTTTCCTCCTATCGGCTATATCTGTGACCGTCTTTTAAAAAGTCATAATAATCCTTTTAATATTATAACAGAAATACAGCAAAAAAAAAGACGCGGGCAAATATTTCCCACATCCTGACAAGTTTATGAGGCTATACATCATTATATTACGTTAAGCTTGGCATACACGTCTAATAAGATATTTTTTATCGACACGAAATCGTAAACGGCCAAAGAATATGCATATGCAATGTAAAAATGATGTTGTTTAAACTCCGATAACAAATACTCAAGTATTTTCATCAGCGATTATCATATTAAAAAAGCACACCCCTCATTGAACGGACCGACACGCGCGTAACCCGAATCAGCAGCTCCAGTCAGATGGTCCTCCGGCACATAAAGGGACTCGCTTACTGCTGCTTCCTTCCGGACCTGACAGGGTTCACGAGGCTTTATTGCGAAGGGTCCAACCTTCAACACCGCCTTTTCGGGGCAGACCGCGCCCCGACCCGCCCGCTTTGGGGAATTCAACCCTGCTATAGCGGATTGCAGGTTACAGAGCACCGCTACCTCTCCGTCTAGTGCGAAAGAGATTTTATCACAAACCCGGCAAGGCTGTCAACATGATTCACCGCCATCACTGGGTTTTCTTTTTTAACCGCGCGTGTCATTTCACTATGAGGCTTCGATTTGAGAAATGATTTTTTAGAATCTTTTTTCTTCCCGGTGAACCGATTCTCATTTGAAATTCGGCAAAGCTGGATTTCTATCTGTATCATTTAACATTAATCAATCACCGGCTCAAATTCATAGTATCTATCGGCTTTTATGCACAGTTCGATCATTTCCGGACTGACTTTATGAGAGAGTTCGGGCAATTGATCCGGCGCGAAATACCGGGCTTCCTCGGTTTCATCGTTGGGCACAAAAGCGCCGCCCAAACTTTGACAGAGCATGACGATTTTATACATGGAAAAAGGCGCGTCGGGACGATCTTTGAGCCAATCGTACACCGCGACCAGACGCTTCGGTCTGACGAGCAATCCCGCTTCCTCCCGCATTTCCTTGGCCACGTTTTGCTTGACGGAAAGCCCCGTGTCGGCCCATCCGCCGGGAAGCGACCAGCCGCCGCCGATGCGCTCTTTCACCAAAAGAATACGCCCGTCGATGACAACGGCGCCCCGAACATCCACCTTCGGCGTTTGATAGCCCGTCTCCCCAGCAAAAAGCGCAGTTAGCTTTTCGGTGCTGATGTCGGTATAATTGTTTAAAATTTCCACCGAGATGGCCCGCAACCGCTCATAGCGCTCCCGATCGAAAGGATTTTCAGTATAGGCTAAACCGTTTTGAGCGATGGTTTGAATTTCTTTGGCCCAATCGAGCCACTGAGTTTTATTCATTTTAATCTCCTTATACGAACAATTTGATATCTTATCTCTATTGTTGACAACGCCTCAACTTTTCATCCAAAGCGCATGCACGATTTTCGGACAAAACCAAAGGCTTGACCGAAAAAACTTCCGCAGAGGCGTTTTCGCTTTCCTACAAATAATCTCGCGGCATACTCACGGTCGCGAATTTTCGAGAGCGAAAAATCTCACGTTTAACAATCATCAAAACCATTGTTTTGATTGCGTTTTTTTAGATTCTTTTGTATAATAATCTTAATTTGTAATGGTTTTTTTGTCAATGAAAGGATTTGTAAATTTTAAGGAGGTTTTTAAATGGCAAAATTGTATAAATGCGCGAAATGTGATTTAATGGTTGATATCGTCATCGACGCGGCCTGCAAACCCAAATGCTGCGGCGAACCCATGGTCGAATTGGTTGCCAACACCACCGATGCCGCCACCGAAAAACACGTGCCCTTCGTCACCGTCGACGGCAATGCCGTTTCGGTGAGAATCGGCGAAGTCGATCACCCGATGCTCGAAAAACACTACATCCAATGGATTGCCCTCGAAACTGAAAAAGGCGTCCAACGCAAATACCTCAAACCCGGCGAAGAACCCCAGGCCAAGTTTATCGTCACCGAAGACGACAAGCCTGTCGCGGTTTACGAATACTGCAATCTCCACGGTCTGTGGAAAAAAGAACTTTAATTTTAAATTTTTCTATAACAGCATATGATTTAACTAAGACAAAAACCTTCTGAAACACGAAAATTTCAGAAGGTTTTTTATATTTTATGCGTTGCCGTTTTGAGATAAAGCGCCGGCTTATCCCTCGTTCTCCCGAAGCATCGGATCGAGTTGATCTCTTTTTAGCTTATAAAACTCATACAGAATATAGCATAGGTTGATGGCTTCAGCGGCGATAAACGATGCCCAAACCCAGTCGAGTCCTCCAAGCATGGAAAACAACCAGGCAAAGGGAATAAGCAACACGATTTGACGCAAGAATGATGAAATCATGGAGACATAGGCTTTACCTACCGCTTGAAAGGCGTTGGTTAAGGGGATGGCCATTCCCGCGAAAGGGAACAACCAAGAGATAATGTGAAAGCAACGTATACCCATCGCGAGCATGTCATCAGAGGCGTTAAACAGGCCCAAAAGCTGAGCGGGAAAAAATTGAAACATAATCAGTCCCACAGCCATAAAACATTCGCAAATGATCACGGCCACCTTGGCGTTTTCCAAAAAACGTTTGGGCTTTCTCGCGCCGAAATTATAACCGTAAATCGGCATGGCCCCCTGGCACAAACCGAAAACCGGCATGAAAACAAAAGATTGAACCTTAAAATAGACGCCGAAAACCGCCATGGCCGTCGTGCCGTATTGCGTCAAAATGAGGTTAAAAAGCGTGACCATTACCGAGCCGATGCCCTGCATGACAGCGGAAGGCACGCCGACAGTGACAATATCGCGAATTAATTCCTTTTGAAATTTAAACCCGCGAAGGGATGGATGCAAAATATTGCTTTTGCGGAAAATCACAATGGCAAGGATATAAATCATGGACAGAATCTGTCCGGCAACCGTCGCGATGGCAGCGCCGGCCACACCAAAGGCCGGAACACCGAAATAGCCAAAGATAAAAATCGGGTCCAAAATGATATTGGTTATCGCGCCGATTAATTGACCGATCATCGGCTGGATCATGTCTCCCGAGCCCTGCATGGTTGAAAAACCGGCTTGGGTCAAAACGCCGCCGAATGCAAAAACGCAACAAATCGTTAAATAAATCGCGCACCCGTCGACAATCTCGGGCACATTGGTAAAAATGCCGGCAAAGGGTCTCGGCAACACCAGTCCGATGACAGCGATGATAACGGAAGCGGCAATCGCCAAAGCAAAGCCGTGTTCGGCGATTTGTTCCGCGCGGTCAACCTTCTTTTCTCCGAGGCGTCTGGATATACCCGAGTTCATCCCGACACCGAGGCCCACCGACAAGGCCACAATTAAAAGCTGCATGGGAAAAGCCAAAGAGACCGACGTGAGCGCCGCCTCGCTGACCTGCGCCACAAATATGGAATCAACCACGTTGTAGCAAGCCTGCACGAACATGGAAATAATGGCTGGAATCGCCATTGTAATCAGTAATTTTGGGATGGGCACGGTGCCCATGCGATGTTCCTGTACTTCTGCCATTGGAACTCCTTTTTATTTTTAATTATTTCTTTTTTATTTTTTCTTTTTCTTCTTTTTGAGCGATAAGCTCTTGCCGAATGGTCGTATGACCGACGCGCTTGCGCGTCAGGGCATACGGACATTGGGCAAGGGCAACGGACATGAGCACATAGCGCAATAGCGCGGGTGCGAATGGACGCCGAATTGCGGGAGCGTAGCGGAGCAATTCGGGCTTATCGCGGAACTTGCGTGATGAACGAACCGATGAACTTACACTTCAGGATAACGGACATGAGTCCGTCATGCGGTAGCGCGGGTGCGAATGGACGCCGAACCCGAGAGTGCGAAGCACGGAGGGTCCGGGTTTATCGCGAACCTATTTATTTTTTCTTTTTCTTCTTTTTCGTTTTTTTCACGGCGATATCCGTCTCCACGGTCCGCCCTTTGATTTGCTTACCCGATAATTTTTTCAGCACGGTTTTCGCGACGCTTTCATCCACGTCGATAAAGGTGCATTTATCGTACATATCAATATTGCCGACCAAATGGGATGAAATGTCCGCTTCTCCGCAGACAGCCCCCAGAATATCACGCTTTTTCGCGCCGTCTCTGCGTCCGACACTGAGATAAATGCGCTTGGTGTCCTTCGGCATAAAAGCATGATCCCGTTCGCGGCGATGGGCGCGTCTTTTGTCATCACCCTTTGATTTGCGGCTCTTTTTATCTCTTTTAAGATCAAAATCCACATTGAGATCATCCACATCCCCCCGCAGAGGCAACAATGAGCGCAGCAATACCGCGGCGACAAACCTGGCCTCATAGCCCTTTTCGGTCACGTCGTCAATGATGTTTAAATAGCGGACAATGTTGTCATCGTCCTCGGCGTGCTCGGCAAATTTTTCTTTAAAATGAGAAACCTTGATATCGTTGAGCACTTCCCCCGTTGGAATGAGATCCCGCTCGATCTTTTTTTTGGTATAATCGGTGATCTTGCGCAGTTTAAATTGATCTCTTCGCCTCGCGAGGGTCAACGACAATCCGCTTTTTCCCGCTCTGCCGGTTCTGCCGATGCGGTGAACATAGTATTCCTCATTTTCCGGCACGTCATAATTAAAGACAATGTCGACATTATCCACATCGATTCCCCGGGCTGCCACATCCGTCGCCACCAAAATGGCGAGCTTTCCGGAAGAAAAGCGGGCCAACACAGCAAGCCGGGCTTCCTGACGCATGTCGCCGTGGATTTTGTCCACCGAATAACCGCTTTCCTGAAGATTTTGCGTCAGCTCATCGACAAAATGACGCGTATTGCAGAAAATAAGCGCCCGTTTGGGTTTGTACACATCCAAAAGACGGGTCAACGCTTCAAACTTCCGGTGATCATCAATATTAAAATATTTTTGCTTAATGCCGGGGGCGACCATATCTTTGGGCGCTATTTCGATTTTGACGGGATCGTGTTGATAAATCTTCGCGATTTTTAAAATCGGCGCCGGCATCGTCGCGGAAAAAAGCGCTGTCTGAACCGGATGATCCACTTGGTCTAAAATGAGCTCGATGTCTTCGCGAAAGCCCATGTCGAGCATTTCGTCCGCTTCGTCAAGCACCACCATCCGAAGGGCATCAAACCCAAGGGTTCCCCGACGCATATGATCCATCACGCGGCCGGGCGTCCCCACGACGACCTGGGCGCCGCGCTTAAGCTCGCGAAATTGCTTTTCCATGGAAGCGCCGCCGAAAACCGCGCTGACATGAATGTTTCGCGTGAACTTGAGGAGTTTCTCAAATTCACCGGCAACTTGAAGCGCAAGCTCTCTCGTCGGCAAAAGCACCAAAACCTGGGGCTTTTTGACAGACGCCTCGATTTTAGACACCGCGGGAATGGCAAAAGCAAGGGTTTTTCCCGTTCCCGTCTGGCTCTTGCCGATGACATCGGCACCCTCAAGCAAAACCGGTACGGCCCTTTCTTGTATTTCTGTCATTTTCGACAGTCCCATCTCCGAGATGGCTTCGATTAAATCATCTTGAATGGATAAGGAATTGAAATCCATGGTTTACCTCGTTTCAATATTTTGCAACTTTTTCATGTTATCATGAAACGAATCAAAGCACAATGGATTAATTTTAAAAAAGTAAGCCGTGCAGACTTTCACAGGTTCAGGGCGAGCCGCCATGCTTTCATGAGCGGGGGACCATAACTCGCTTCGCAGCGCGTTGCCTTCCCTAGATTAGGGAAGGTGGCATCTCGCCTTTGGCGAGATGACGGAAGGGTTCTTCCTCGAACAGCTAACGAGAATTGACGCTTTGCGAAAGCTTTTCGTTATTCTTTCTTGGACAGTTTTCTCGCTGATCACGCTGATTCACGCAGATTAAGAAAAAAATATTAAATCATTGATCCGCGATCATCTGCGTCATCTCCGAGAGATTGAAATCCGGCTCGGCCGGATTTCTTCCACAAACATTCATCATTCATCATCGACCGTCGCCGAGGCGCGAAAGCCATAAGCATCTTCAGCGTCAAGGGCGGCGCGGACAATGGCTCCGGCGACACAGGTTGCCGCCAAGGCCCCCGCCGCGTTAACATCCGCTTTCACGTCACCCGTCGCTGCGGCATAAAGACTGTCGCCATCAGCTGTGGTATGCACCGGCCGAATCGCCCGGGCAATGCCGTCATGGGCCATCATCGCGATGCGTTTTAAATCCCTTTTGGAAAAATCGCCGTTGCACAGCACCGCGCCGATGGTTGTGTTTTGATGATCTTTCACCCACAAATTTTCCGGTGTGATCATCTTCGCGATTTCTTTTTCACTTCCCAAAAAACAGCCGTCATCATCAAGAAGGCCCGCAATGATTTTGCCGGTTCCCGGATCGACAATGTCTCCCAGCGGATTGGCGGCAACCACCGCGCCGATTTTAAATTCCCCAACCTGAAGTGCGTAGCTCGCGATGCCGGATTTCATGGCGCCGGCGACGCCGCGCAGTTTGCCGGCAGTCGCACCGGTGCCGGCGCCGACATTGCCTCTGCGATCGTCTCCCTTTTCGGCGCGAAGGCAGGCGGCGCGTCCCATGGACTTATCCGGCCAAACCACATCCCCCACCGCGAGATCATAAAGAGACGAGCCGCAAACAATGGGTACTTTGGCAAAACCGGTATCAAAACCGATGCCTTTTTCATAGAGATAATCACTGACGCCGCAAGCCGCTTCCAGACCGAAAGCGGAGCCGCCGGACAGCACGATGGCATTGACGGCTTCGCCGGCCGCTTCGGGTTCGAGCACGGGCGTTTCTCTTGACGCCGGCCCGCCGCCGCGAATGTCAACACTGGCGCAGACGCCTTCACCGTCACCTTTATCGCAAAGGATAACCGTCACGCCGGTGCCGCCGCCGGGATTTTCAGCGTGGCCGAGCAGGAAGCCGTTAATGTCGGCAATATTGATTTCTTTCATCATTTCTTTATTCTTTAATCCAGCAATCGCGTGATTCATGGATGTTTTCCTTTCTCCCGATTTTCGGGAATTTTGATTTCTTCGATAAAAACCCGCCTGTTGTTTAACGATTATTCTTCGCCGGCAAGACCGGCAAAATCGCTTTGAATCTGTCATTCAAACCTTTTTATTATAAAATCAACTGACAGCCAAAGATTATTTCATCTTAAAGGACACGTGACAGCGCGCTCTTATCGGTGAGTTTTCTCTCTATCCTGAATCCGTGAAATTCAGATTTTTTTATAGGGAGCAGCATTCCCATTCGAATCATAACTGAGTTTTGCGGTAATCTGCGTCTCCCTGATGCATTTTGGATATGTTCTTTGTTCAAAATACAGGATACTCTATAAAAAAG
>JAFRBB010000004.1 GCA_017405085.1 Eubacteriaceae bacterium | reverse complement strand
CAGACGAACAACAACGGTTATTGGTAGCCTGACAGCCTGACATAGTTTAAACACTGGTATATCCGATATGCCTTGAGACAATACATTTTCTACCTAAAGGGCACCACATTTTTTAATTTACACCAAATTTAGGACTTGACTGAAAAGATCTCCGCTTGAAGCGATGAGTTGATCGTTCTTTGTGATACCCTGAACCTGATAAGTGATCGTCGCGTTATCGGAAAGCTCCGCCATTTCTCCCGCGGGAATATTGTAGGACACATAAAACCCAATTTCTTCCCACTGAGAAAAAGTATGGTTGTTGGACGCGGTGACATTGTGCCAGCCGTCCCATGCCTTATACTGAAGACTAACAGAAGAAATATTTCTGTTTTCAATCACATAGGTATCGTTGACCGGGTCAGCCGCTGCCTTTGCCCTTTCGGCCGGCAGTAAAAAAAGCATCGCCAACGCAAAAAGGCACAGCAAAAAAACGCTGTACCGGAGATGAGGCCATTTAAGAAATGTGGTCTTTTTTCGCATTTTCGTTTTCCCTATTTTTAATACTATTTGATATTCATCATCGCAAAAATCTGTTACCGCTAACAGATAAAATGTTTCCTATTTAATACATAGTATTATTGTAATAGGGATAGGGATAGGCAATACAGTCAAGAATGATTCAAAGATGTAATTGTTTTAAATTAAAGAAATAAATAAAACTCTTTTAATTGTTGTCAAATTCGAAAAAGCGCCGGTTTTTAAGAAGATAAAACCCATTCGTTTTGGAAAAACATTGCGGGAAGATCACACAATCGCTGTTCCGACACTTTTTGATAAGAAAAGCCTTACACTGATGATTTAGCGTGCTTTTTTAAAGGTCAGAAGCTTTTTCCGCGTGTAAATAGTTGATTAAAAAGCAGAAACCCGGCCTCGCCGGGTTTCCGTTTGAATGATGACTGATTCATTGACGCTTGCGTCACTTCTCTCATTGACGAATGCCGAATGATTGCGCCGAAGGCGCAATCCCGGCTCCCTCAATAAAGTCAAAGCCAAAAGCTTTACGCTTGCGCCACTTCTTTCATGGACTGAATCAAATATGTCATAGACGTCGCGCCGGGATCCTGATGGCCGATGCTGCGTTCGCCCAGATAGCTGGCACGGCCTTTGGTGGCGATGATGGTTTTGGTGTATTCCACCCGTTCCCACGCCTTGTCTTCGGCGGCGGCAAGGGCTTCGGCAATGGATTTACCTTCGGCGATGGCCGCGTCATAGACTTCCTTGGCGGGAATGATGGCGTCGAGCATGGTCTTTTCGCCGACGGTGGCTTTACCCCGGGCGATGATGCCGTCAATGGCCGCCTGAAGCATGGCGGAAATATCTTCGGCGGAAAGCTCGTCCTTGCCCTTGACTGCCATGCCGGCGCGCATAAAGGCTGTGCCGTAAAGCGGACCGGAGGCGCCGCCGACGGTGGAGACCAGCGTCATCCCAACGGCTTTCAAAATGGCGTCAATGCCTTTATCCTGCTGAGCGGGAAGTTTTTCCATCACGGCTTTCATGCCGCGGTCCATGTTGATGCCGTGGTCGCCGTCGCCGATAGCCTGGTCCAGATCGGTTAAATATTGATGATTTTCTTCGATTTTTTTATCGAAGATTTGAATGAATTGTAAAACGTGTTCTTTGTTTGCTGCCATAATGCTTCCTCTGTGTTTTGCTTGAAAAAAATGCTGAACAGTGACATAAGATTAAAAATCCGGCAGTGCCGGATTTTTAATCGTTGAATTCAATGGATCATTAAACCTGCGTCAAACCGATGGTATCTGCCGGCGCGTCGAGGAGTTCTTTCATTTCATCATCGAGCTTGAGCAGTGTGATGGAGGCGCCCGCCATATCGATGGAGGTCATGTAGTTGCCGATATAGGTTCTGGCCACTTTGATGCCTTTTTCGGTGAGGACGTCGTTGACGCGTTTGTTTAAGATGTAAAGTTCCATGACCGGTGTGGCGCCGCTGCCGTTGACCATGACGGCCACTTCGCTGCCCGCGTAATCCACATTGTCATTTAAGATCTTGTCAAGCAGGTGATCGACGATGGCGTCGGCCGGCTGCAGTTTTTCGGTACTGGTGCCGGGTTCGCCGTGGATACCAATACCCAGTTCCATTTCGTCTTCGCCCAGTTCAAATCCGGGTTTGCCGGCGGCGGGAATGGTGGACGGTTTCAAGGCGACGCCCATGGTGCGCACGTTGTCGATGACTTTCTGCGCGACGTCTTTAACTGCCGCGAGGTCAGCGCCCGCTTCGGCTTTGGCGCCGGCGATTTTGTGAACAAAGATCGTGCCGGCCACGCCGCGGCGGCCTGTGGTGTAGAGGCTGTCTTCCACAGCGACATCGTCATTGGTGATGACTTCAGCGACTTCGATGCCGTCGGCCATTTCGGCGGCCATTTCAAAGTTCATGACATCGCCGGTGTAGTTTTTGACGACCATAAGCACGCCCTTGCCGGCGTCGGCCGCTTGAATGGCTTCCAAGATTTGGTCCGGTGTCGGAGAGGTATAAACGGCACCCGGAACGGCGGCGTCGAGCATACCTTTGCCGACGAAGCCCGCGTGAGCCGGTTCATGGCCGCTGCCGCCGCCGCTGATGACCGCCACTTTGCCTTCTTTCTTTTCGGCTCTGACGATGACATCGAGGCCCGGAAGTCTCTTGACATATTGGGGATAAGCCAGACACATACCATCGAGCATTTCGGTTTCGACAGTCGACACATCATTAATAAACTTTTTCATTGAAACATTACCCTCCTAAAATGTAATTGATAAACATTTAAGTTTGAGTTCATTATACCACGGCTTGACGTGATTGTTAATGCAAGTTCGGAAAAATTTTTGACGTTGCCTTTTTTGGCAAACCGTCCAGACGCTTTTCGAGGAAAATGTCGGGCGGTCACTCACCTTTTCCCCTTTCTTCGTCAAAAAAGTGTAATACATTTCATCGCCGTGTTAAAGCCGATTTCAACTGACGCGCAAGTTAAAAATTTATACTGTTTTCTTTTTTGCAAACCCTTTACACGATTTTTTACATGTGCTATCATAAAACCATAATTCAACACGGGACAGGAGAACAGGAGGGTCGATCAAATTAAGCATTGTTATTATATTTTTAATAATATCATGTGACGGTCGTTATTCTGTTCTTTTTTATATGAAGATCTTTTTGGACTCTTCGCGTCCGCATGCTTTCGATTTAACACCGCTTCATCGCGGGTTAAATATATTTCATTCTATTTTATTATATTATAATAGGGGGTTAATTTTACCATGGCAAAATATGTATTGGCTATCGATGCCGGAACAACCAGTTCAAGAGCTATTCTTTTTAATCACGAAAGCGAAATCGTTTCTGTTGCTCAAAAAGAATTTACCCAGATCTATCCGCAACCCGGTTGGGTAGAACATGATCCGATGGAAATCTGGGCCAGCCAGAGTGGTGTTATCAGCGAAGCGATGGCTAAAGTCGGCGCGACCGCGGACGACATTGCCGCGATCGGTATCACCAACCAACGTGAAACCACCGTTGTTTGGGACCGCGCCACCGGCGAACCTGTCTACAACGCCATCGTATGGCAATGCCGCCGTACTGCCAGCTATGCTGACAAATTCCAGGCGATTCCGGGATTCGCGGACTATGTCCAGGACAATACAGGCCTCATCCTTGACCCGTATTTCTCCTCCACAAAACTCCTGTGGATCTTAGACAACGTTGAAGGCGTTCGCGAAAGAGCCGAAAAAGGCGAACTCGCATTCGGTACCATCGACACATGGCTGCTCTGGAAACTCACCGAAGGCCGCGTACACGCTACCGACTATTCCAACGCTTCCAGAACCATGCTCTTCAACATCAAAACCCTCGAATGGGACGATGAACTCTGCGACAAATTCCAGGCACCGAAATCCTTACTTCCCAACGTGTTGCCGTCATCCGCTGAATATGGCTACACCACCCTCTTCGGCGGCAAGATTCCGATCACAGGTATTGCCGGTGACCAACAATCCGCACTCTTCGGCCAAGGCTGCTTCGAAGCTGGTATGGCCAAAAACACCTACGGCACAGGTTGCTTCATGCTCATGAACACCGGTACCGAAGCTGTTAAATCCAACAACGGCCTGCTCACCACCATCGCTTGGGGCTTAAACGGCAAAGTCGAATATGCCCTCGAAGGTTCCGTCTTTGTCGCCGGCGCCGCCATCCAATGGCTCCGTGACGAAGTCCGTCTCGTTGACACAGCTCCCGACTCCGAACACTTCGCGAAGAAAGTCGCCGACACCAACGGTGTCTATGTTGTTCCCGCCTTCACCGGCCTCGGCGCTCCCCACTGGGATGCTTACGCTCGCGGCGCCATCACCGGCCTCACCCGCGGTGCCAACAAAAACCACATCATCCGCGCGACTTTGGAATCTCTGGCATATCAGACCAAAGACGTCCTCGACGCGATGGAAAAAGATGCCGGTACTCAGCTCAAATCCCTCAAAGTTGACGGCGGCGCATGCGCCAACAACTTCTTAATGCAATTCCAGGCTGACATCCTCGGCTGCCCCGTTGACAGACCGTCAATCGTTGAAACCACCGCGATGGGTGCTTCCTATCTCGCCGGTCTCGCTGTTGGCTTCTGGAAAGATCAGGACGAAGTCGCTGCCGCTTGGAAACTCGACAGAACCTTCGAACCCATGATGGATGCCGATACCCGCGCCAAACTCTACAAAGGCTGGACAAAAGCCGTTGATCGCGCTAAAGGCTGGGAAGAAGCTGAATAATCACATTTACGTTTTACCATCGTCATTAAAATTCTTATCCGAACACAAGTCTCCGGCGGGTTCGCCCGCCGGATTCTGTTTGTTTTTTTGTATCCTTTCGTTGCAGCAGGTCTATACGGTCCGCGTCAAGAAGCGATGATCCTGCTTTTCGCGAGCCGACATAACAGTTTTCAAAGAAAGGTTCGTGCCATGTCCACCAGAAAATGCTTTCTATTGTTTCGGGACAATCCCGTCATCGCGGCGCTCAGAAACCCCAAAGACATCCACGATGCCGTGGATTCTCCCTGCAGCATCATCTTTCTTTTGACCGGCAACATCTATAACCTGGCCACCATGGTCGGTTATATCAATGCCGCGGGCAAGCACGCCTTTGTCCATCTCGACCTGCTCAAAGGCTATGCCCAGGATCAGTATTTCATCAAATACCTCAAAGAAAAGATCAAACCCACCGGTGTGATCTCCACAAGAAACGGCCTCATCACCAAAGCAAAACAGGAAGGGCTTTTGACGGTGCAGCGGTTGTTTCTGCTCGATTCATCGGCGATGGACGTTGCCCTGACATCGGCCAAAAAAATCAAGCCCGATGCCGTCGAAATTCTGCCGGGTCTCGTCCCCAAGCTCATCACACAGGTGCGCAAGGAGCTTTCCGCGCCCATCATCACCGGCGGTTTTATCCAAACGGAAGCGGAAGTCGTCTCATGCCTTTCGGCAGGGGCTCTGGCGTCCAGCACCTCTGACAAATCCCTTTGGGCGCAAGCAGAAAAGATCAAAAAAACGCAAATGTCTCTTTTTGAGAACAAAGAGATGTGATATAATACTTATACCAATTTCACTTCTCATTATCAAAATCAAATATGAGCATTGTCATGGAGAACCGCACATCAATTCATCGATCGCCTTTTTCGATTGACGTTTGTTATTGTGCGGTTTTTTCTATATAATCATTAATTAATTCAAGGAGGGTTAATTGCTATGTATGATATCGCTATAATAGGCGCCGGTATCGCCGGCTCCTACGTAGCCCGGGAGCTTTCCCGTTATCAGTTGGATGTCGTTTTGCTTGATGGAGAAAACGACGTCGGAAATCAAATCACGATGGCCAACTCCGCCATTGTCCACGGTGGTTTCGACGCCCCGTCCTACAAGAAAAAAGGACAATTTAACGCCCCCGGCAACATCATGTACGAAAAAGTCTGCCGTGACTTAGGCGTTCCCTACAAACGCACCGGTTCACTGGTCGTCGCCCACACCGAACACGAAATGATGAAACTTCACGAACTGTACAAAAACGGTTTGCAAAACGGTGTGCCGGATATGCGTATTCTCTTCCAGGATGAAGTCCACGAAATGGAAGAAAACCTCGCTCCCGACATCTGCGGCGCGCTCTATTCAGGCACCGCCGGTCTCGTTTCTCCCTTTGAACTCTGCGTCAAAGTGGCGGAAAACGCCGTCGACAACGGCGTCACCTTGAAGCTCAATCACCTGGTCACCAACATCACCAAAACCGATGCCGGTACCTTCAAGATTGAAACCACCGACGAAGACATCGAAGCCCGTTATGTGGTCAATGCCGCCGGTGTCTATGCCGACGACATCTACAAAATGGTCGGTGATCCCTACTTCAAAATTTTACCGCGCCGCGGGGTCTACTTCATCTTTGACAAAGAAATCGGCGATCTCGTCCACAACGTCATCTTCCCCTGCCCGACCAAAAACGGTAAAGGGATTCTCGTCTCCCCCACCGTCCACGGCAACCTCTTAATCGGACCCGACGCCATGCCGGTCGAAAAAGGCGACATCTCCACCACTCAGGACCGCCTCGACTACATCAAAGAAAACGCCTTGAAGAACTGCCCCGAACTCGGACACTACTTCAACAAAATCATTCGTTCCTACGCCGGTACCCGCAACACCCCCGTTGCCGATACCTACACCACCACCGACGGCGACTTCATCATCGAAGAATCCCCGGTTCAAGGCTTCTGTAACATCGCCGGTTACGAATCTCCCGGACTCACCTCCATCCCCGCCGCCGGCTACTGGATGGTCGAAGAAGTCATCCTGCCGATGCTCAAACGCGACGGCATTGAACCCGCGGTCAACGAAGACTTCGATCCCAAAACCCGTCCCCACATCTATTTCGAAGAACAACCCGAAGACGTCAAACGCGAACTCATCGCCAAAGACCCCAAATATGGCAAAATCATCTGCCGCTGCGAAACGGTCACCGAAGCCGAAATCATCGATGTCATTCATCGCAATGTCGGCGCGACCACCGTTAAAGGCGTCAAAAAACGCTGCCGTCCCGGCGCCGGCCGCTGCCAAGGCGGTTTCTGCTCACCCCGTGTGGTGGAAATCCTCGCCCGTGAACTCGGCTGCGAAATGGACGAAGTCATGTATGATGCCAAAGATAAAGCGTATATCTTAAACGGCAAAACCAAATCACAAAACTAACAGGGAGGTTCCACGAACAATGATTTATGATGTTGTTATTTTAGGCGGAGGCCCTGCAGGTCTTGCCGCTGCCATTGAAGCCAAAAAAGAAGGCGCAGAAAATGTGCTCATTCTGGAACGTGACCGCGAACTCGGCGGAATCTTAAACCAGTGCATCCACAACGGTTTCGGCCTTCACACCTTTAAAGAACAATTGACCGGCCCCGAATATGCCGAACGCTACATCGACATGGCTGCCGAACTCAACATTCCTTATGAGCTCAACACCATGGTCCTCGACATGCAGGACAATGGCGATACCAAAATGATTCACGCCATCAGCGAAGAAAACGGCTATCAGGCCCTCGAAACCAAAGCCGTCATCCTCACCATGGGCTGCCGCGAAAGAACCGCCGGCGCCATCGGTATCCCGGGCTTCCGTCCCTCAGGCGTTTTCACCGCCGGCACCGCGCAGCGTTTCATCAACATGGAAGGCTACATGGCCGGTAAAGAAGTCGTCATTTTGGGCTCCGGCGATATCGGCCTCATCATGGCCCGCCGCATGACCTTGGAAGGCGCTCATGTCAAAGCCGTCTGCGAAATCATGCCCTATTCCAACGGCCTCACCCGTAACATCGTCCAATGTCTGGAAGACTATGACATTCCGCTGAAACTTTCCCACACCATCACCTTCATCCATGGGAAAGACCGTGTGGAAGCCGTCACCGTCATGCAGGTTGACGATAAATTAAAACCGATTCCGGGAACCGAAGAAATCATCGAATGCGACACCCTGTTGCTTTCCGTCGGTCTCATTCCCGAAAACGAAATTTCCCGCGGCGCCGGCGTCGAAATCGACCGCCGCACCAACGGCCCCGTCGTCAGTGAACTGCGTCAGACCAGCATCCCCGGTGTGTTCGCTTCTGGTAATGTTGTTCACGTTCACGACTTGGTCGACTTCGTATCCGAAGAATCCGTCCTCGCCGGTAAAGGCGCGGCCCGCTATGTTAAAGGTGAACTCAAAAACGAAGATAACTTCACTACCGTCAATGGCGATGGCATCGGCTATGTCGTTCCTCAGCATGTGACCGTCTCCAATATCGACAAAGACTTGACCTTCTACATGCGCGTGCGCAAAGTGTTTGAAGGCTCTGTTGTTAATGCTTATATCGGAGATGAAAAAATCGCGACCAAACGCGCGCAGAAATTTGTGCCCGCCGAAATGGTCAACTTCAAAATTAAGAAGAGTGTGTTGGAAAAATATCCCAACGGCGAAATCAAATTTGTCGTCGAACCCAAGGAGGCGAAAAAATAATGAAAAAAGAAATGATCTGTATTTCTTGCCCGATGGGCTGCCATCTCACTGTTGAAGGTGAAGATGGTAACTATACCGTCACCGGCAATACCTGTAAAAACGGCGAAATCTACGGCATTCAGGAAATGACCAACCCCCAACGCGTGGTGCCCTCCACCGTTGTCATCAAAGGCGCTATGCTTTCCCGTTTGCCCGTGAAAACCGCCGATACCGTGCCGAAAGGCAAAATCTTTGACGTCATGAAAGCCATCGACGAAGTCGTCGTCGAAGCGCCTGTCAAAATGGGTGACGTGGTTTTGGCTGATGTGTGCGGCACCGGTGTGGATGTCGTTGCCACAAAATCGATGGCCGCCTGCTAAATTGACTTTGCCCGGTTTTCGTTCGGGCTTCGTCTTAATGACTTAACATAAAAAACACCGTCCGGACACGGACGGTGTTTTTTTAATATGGATACTGTGAGATCTTACCGTTAAATGTTTTGATCGTTTAACGGTTAACGCATCGAATGATTCTCTTGTTTTTCTCCCATTCTCGACGATTAGGCGATTTTAATATTGATAGATGTATTTCACATCGTTAAAATAAACCTCATCCGTATAGGGATCGTCCATTCTAACTTTGATTTTCACTTCTTCGCCATTATCATTCTGCGTGATAATCGTTCCCGAAAGGCCGTGAACGCCGGCATCCCCTTCGGGAGTTTCCAAATCGAAAGGCCGTTCAGTACCGGTTTTGCCATCAATTTTGAAGGTGATGACTTTATCGGACGTGCGTATGTCAATGGTATTTTTGCCGTCTTCCGTCGCGTAAGAACCACGGATATTTTGCAATAAACCACGATCATTATTGGAGAGCGTAACGTCCTTGGTTTCTTTGATTTTATAGGTAGCTTCCGCCACAGGACCCTGGGCTCCGTTTAAATAGGAGCGGGCTTTTAACGTACAGTCATAATTGAGATAAATCTTTTTCTCTTTATCATATTGAAGGCTGGATTTGGTCGGCTCCGAACCGTCGAGGGTGTAATAGATCTCTGCCCCGTCGGTTTTATCACCTTCCGCGGTCAATGTGACAATCTGTTCACCGGTATACTCGCCGGATTTAAGCGATATTTTGGTGCTGGGGCCCGTACTGCAAGCCGCAGCCGTGAACATCACCGCTGCCAAAACGAGAGCAACCGCCAATGCCTGAAAAACCTTTTTCATCGTTCATAACTCCTTCCATTTCCAAAAATCAGAATGAGAAACCGGCATCTTGATCGAATCGCTCCACCCCGATTGCGATGCCGTTTGTTTGGCCTGCATCAAATTTTTTGTTAAATGATGCGATGATATTGCAATTAAAATCTTGTTTGCAGGTCTTTCGCTAAGCTTATTATAGCGAAATTATAAGGAAAAATAAAGGTTTTGCGTCTCATTTGTTGTAACAATATTGTAATCAAATCTTATCATTTTTCACATGTTATTGATTAAATGGCAGTTCTGAGCGCTCTGTATGATTTAAGCGTCAGATTAAAGGTTACCCTCGTTTTTCGAAAGCTTGAATTTCTCTATCACGGCGATTACCGAAGAATATGTAAATCAGGAAATTGATAAGTATCACATTTTTGGTATGCAATCAACTGTTTGAGCACCGGTATGATTGATGTCATCTTTTTATTTACATCATGCCTGATAATAGCCTGACAGTCGAAGCAAGCATCACCCAAACACAGCCAACCACCGCTTCGTTATCTTTAGCGCAGGCCATTTCAATGCGACATTCAAAGATTAAACAAGCAGGCTGTCATCCAAACCGTTAACGCATCTAATGCGTTCCGTGATCTTTTTGTATCCTTTTTTATCTTTCATTTTTCCCTTTTTTTCGTTTATAATTATCCTAGTTAATCATTAACCAATCATATAAAAAGCCTCATCCATAGGATGAGGCTTTTTGCGCATATTATTCTTGAATGTTAAAAGTGTACATCGGGAAATACAGCAACGGATCGACGTGTTTTCCGTCGATGATATAATTAAAATGAAGATGCGGGCCCGTTGACGCGCCGGTGTTGCCGCTTAAGCCCACCACATCGCCTTTTTTGACCTGCTGACCCTGGGTGACCTTAATCTCTGAAAGGTGTCCATAGCCACTGCCGATGCTGTGTCCGTCGGTGTCCTTACCGTGATCGAGACCGACATAATTGCCGTAACCGCCGTTGTAAGCTGCCATGATGACCGTGCCGTCGGCCATGGCCAAAACCGGTGTGCCGCTTTTGACGCCGAGATCAACGCCTTCGTGGGTGGCCGTTCCCCCGGCGGCGATAACATCCGCCCCGCGGATCGCCTGGCCGTCGCTAAAGCGGCTGGTGACAATGAAGGCTTCCGGATTGTTTGGATCAATCGGCCATTGATAATCCCCGAATATCATACCGTTCAAGCCGTATTTTCCAGCCAGCGCTTTTCCCGCCGCGATTTCGTCATCGTATGCCTTTTGCAAGGCCGCGGCTTGTTCGCTCTGTTGTTTTTTGATATTTTCCTGCAACGCTTTCGCTTCCACAGCCAGCTGTTTTTGGGCTTCGAGATCGGCGTTTTTGCTTTCGATTTGCCGTTTTGTCGCGTCGAGGGCGTTGACCGCGTTGCGGTCTGCCTGGACAATGCTGCGAATGCTGTCCAATTTTGAAAGCATTTGGGCAAAATCCTCAGAGGAAAAAAGCACTTCCATATAGCCCGTATCCCCGTACATATACATGACGTTAATACGGCTTTCCAAGGCTTTTTCCTGAGCGTCGCGCACGGATTCGGCCGCGGCGACTTCGGCTTTGGTGTCTGCCATCTGCGCGTCAAGGGCGGCAATCTGCTGATTGGTGGCATCTAGTTGTTTGTTGGTCTCCGTCAGCTGCGCTTTGACATTATCCAGATTTTTTTTGTTATCGCTTAATGATTGTTGAATCTTCTTGAGCTCGGATTTGGCTTTTTCGAGCTCTTCGGTACTCGCGGCCATTGCCGGTGTGCATGCGAAAAACATAATCAACAGGCACAAAAGCATAGCCGATAACCGTTTGATCATATGATAAACTCCTCTGTTACGATTGTGTCGGATGCGTTGTGATCCGACCGATGTTTGTAATTTTATTCGCGCCGTCCGGCGCCGTTTTAATGCAATAGGCGAAATCCTTGGAAAATCCTTGAGAAAATTAGACATCAAGGAATTTTCGCATCGCTACGAGGGATCCCACCGAACCGATAATGACACCGTATAAAATGCTGAAAATCGCGAGGGGTCCCATGATCTGCTGCGGCGGCACAAGCTGCGCGTTCATCGGCAGATAGACGGCCTGCTGCACATAGGAAAGCAGGAAAAAATAATTGAGTCTGATCAAAAGCAATGCCAAAATGGCCGCAATGAATCCGAGAATCGTTCCCTCCAGCACAAAGGGCGCGCGGATATACCAGTTGGAGGCACCGACATAGCGCATCACGCGGATTTCCCGCCGCCTGGCAAAGCAGGTCAGCTTGATGGTGTTGTAGATGATAAACAGCGAGACCACCGACAGCACAATGATGAGCGCCACGCAAAATATCGTTGTAAACCGGCTGAATGTCGTAAGCGCATCAACATATTCTTCCCCGTATTTCACCGAGGACACGCCATCGCCGGACAATGTTTCAGCGTAGGCTTTTACTTCTTTAATGCGCATCGGATCCGCGATTTTGACGTTGAAAGATGCCTGCATCGGATTGTTGGACGCGTTATACCCGTTTAACAATCCCGAATACTCTTTAAGAGACGCGGAAAAATCCGCCAATGCCTGCTCGGCGCTGATATAACTGACTTCGGTAATTTGATCGTTGGCCTTGAGTTTGTTTTCAACGTTGGTAATCTGTTCCTGCGTGAGACCGTTTGTCAAATAGACTTTCAGTTCCAATGACTGAGCAACGGAATTGGTGAGATGTTCCACATTCACGGAAAAAACAATAAAAATACCCAAAATTAAAAGCGCCGATAATATGGATAGCACCGACGCCGCGCTCATCAGAGAGTTACGGGTAATACTGCGAAAGGTTTCGCGCAGAATGCTTTTAAGATAAGCGCCTGCGTTGGATTCGTTGTTTGATTTCACTTGATTTCTCTGTCCTTTCATGCGACAGACTTCATTTTCTGAAGCTGTGATATCTTATTATAAAAGGCTTTTTTGCTTTTGTTTTTCAAACTTATATCCAAATTGTAACATAAGTCAAAACACATTTCAACCTTATGCGCCAAATGTTTCATGATTATCAAAAGAATGACGGCATCGTGCTTAGCGAATGAGCGCTTCCCGTTTGACGCACTGTCCCGGCGCCGCAATGAGAAAATCCTCGTCCCACCGGCCGGTGATCAGCTTTTCGATGCGCGATAGGGTTCCGTTCACTTGCTCCACCGGCAAATTGAGCATCCCGGCGGCTTCCTTGGCGGGAGAAAAGACTTCCTTTATGGGATAAGCGCCGTCATCAAGGAGCGTTAGAGAACGATATCCTCCATAAACTGTTTTGATGTATTCGGCTGACCGTTTTTCGCCGAGAGATTGGCTCAAGGCTTTCAGTTTCTTTGGTAAATTTTTTTTACCGCGAAGCCATCCCCGGGTGAGAAAATAGCGTCCGGTTCGAAAATCGGCGTTTCGGTGCTCCTCTGTCAAAAGACAATCGATGCAATCATGAACCTTGGGAACGACCAAGGTGGATGAGGGGCTACCGATGCCCTCAAGGCCGCCGCCGCAATAGCCGTAGGCCAAAAGAATGAAATCCGCGTCCGCATGCTCGTCAATCGTCCGCGTTAGCATTGCCCTCATGTCCGCCGGGCGGTCATGTCTGACGGGCAGATAACGCACGGGAAGTCTCTTTCCCGTCCGAGAAAACACTTCCTCGGTTTCATCCTTAAGCGTCTCACAGGCGAGCAAAACGCTTTGCGCACCGGATATCATGATTTTTGTCTCCTTCGCATTTTCTCAGACATTTATTATAGCAAGTCAATCTCTTGTTTTGCTTAAAGCGCATCAAACAAATTTTATCCTGCATGATGATATCGATTTTCTCTTCAATTATTGATCGAAAGGAGCACATTCTTTTCATAACAGCAAATAACGGCCATGTCTATCCCGGAAAAACATAAAATGTTCAAAGTCATGTACCTTTTAAGAAACAAACCCTTTCGCGATCGGGTAGAATTATGCTATGATATGTACAAGCGCATCGTTTTCTACTCGTTTGATGTGCTTTCAATTCATTAATAACTTACTCTGATAGATTGTTGCGGTTGATTGCTCAGCTTACTTTTTAATCAACACTATGTCCTTTTTATGACTCATCAGGTGGTATCCTACACAAAAACGGACAGCAAGAACGCGATCATCGCAAGCGCAATTGACGGCACAATCTCTGAAATTTTTAGAGAGAAAGGACGCGTTATGGTCTCTCAAAAGACAACCCTTAACGAAATTCCGAACGAAAAAAAAGCCCTTCGTCAAAAGCTTCTAAAAGACCGGTTTATTTCCCGGGAAATTCAAAAGGAGATTCTTGACACCTTTTTAAACAACGAGCTCTGGTTACGGGCAAAAACCGTCATGCTGACCGTGAGCTTCGGAGCCGAATTTGACACCCACGGCCTCATCAAAGAAGCCCTCGCTTCCGGACGAAAAGTCATTGTGCCCAAAATAGTTCCGGAATTTTGCGGCTTGGAACTTCGCCGCATCGAGCATTTCCCCGGTGATCTAATCCCCGGCAAATTTGGCATTTTGGAGCCTGATCCCTTGCGCACGCCCTTTGAAAGCGGCTTTGACCTTGACCTGATTCTCGTTCCGGGGATCGCTTTTACCGAGCACGGCTATCGTTTGGGCTACGGCGGCGGTTATTTTGATCGTTTCCTTCCCTCCGTTGGCAAACGCGCCGTCAAAGTGAGCCTCATTGACGAAGCCCACGTCTTCTCCAATCTGCCCATTGACAAGCACGATGTGCCGGTGGATTACCTGTTCACCGAAAGTCGATTAATTGACTGTATCCGTTAGATCGATGGCTTCAGCAAAAGCTTGAGCGACCCGTTAAATGATTTTGCCGCAACGAGCATCAAGCGAAACGCTGATGCCTTTCACATATTCCCAAAGGGAAGATCTTACATCAACTATGTAAAGGAGCATTACAATGACCAACAAGCAAAAAGACATCGAATTTCAGCCCTATATCCCCGATGAGCAAACTCCCCCCGAATTGACCTGGACGTCTTTGATCGTGGGGGTGATTCTCGCGGTGGTATTCGGAGCGGCCAACGCCTATTTGGGCCTTCGCGTGGGCATGACGGTTTCCGCGTCCATTCCCGCGGCAGTCATCGCGATGGGCGTCATGCGGGTTATCCTGCGAAGAAATTCCATTTTGGAATCCAATATGGTTCAAACCATCGGCTCCGCGGGGGAATCTGTGGCCTCCGGCGCGGTCTTTACCATGCCTGTCCTGTTTTTATGGAGTGCTGAAGGCGTCATCGACACCCCCAATTTGTTCAACATTTGCCTCATCGCGTTGCTCGGCGGCATCCTGGGTGTCCTCTTTATGATTCCCCTTCGCAAAGCGCTGATCGTCAAAGGGCATGGGATCCTCCCCTATCCCGAAGGGACTGCCTGTGCCGAAGTGCTGCTTGCGGGAGAAACAACCGGAACCGGCACAAAAAGCGTCTTTTTAGGAATGGGCTTTGCGGCCGCTGTCAAATTTATCGCCGATGGCATCAAAGTCGTGCCCGGCGTGATCACGGTTCCCCTCAAATTTTTGAAAACCGAATTCTCAACAGAGGTCTATCCGGCCATTTTCGGAGTCGGCTATATCTGCGGTCCCAGAATTTCGTCCTTCTGTTTTGCCGGAGGCCTTTTGGGATGGTTTGTGCTGATCCCGGCCATCATCACCTTTGGCGGCGACACCGTGCTCTATCCCGGAACCGAGGCCATTTCAGCCATTTACGCAAGCGGCGGCGCCTCAGCCATCTGGTCAACCTATATCAGGTATATCGGTGCCGGTATGCTGGTGGCCGGAGGGCTCATCAGTCTGGTGAAGTCGGCGCCCGTGATCGTCTCCACCTTTGTCGAAGCTGTCAAAGGCATCAAAGGAACAGGTGAGGATAATGGCGTCAAAAGGACCTCCCTTGATCTCGATATGCGCATCGTCATCGCCGGAATTGCCATTGTCGTCATTTTGATATGGCTAATTCCCCAAGTGCCTGTGTCTCTGGTCGGCGCGATTCTCATCGCGATCCTGGGATTCTTTTTCGGCACCGTTTCGTCGAGAATGGTCGGCCTTGTGGGAAGCTCCAACAACCCCATATCCGGCATGACCATCGCCGCGCTCTTGTTGACAACTTTTGTTTTTAAAATGACCGGCTTAAACAATACCGCGGGCATGGTTGCCGCGATTTCTGTTGGGTCCATTATTTGTATTATCACATCTCTCGCGGGCGATATGTCTCAAGATTTAAAGACGGGCTTCATTTTGGGAGCTACGCCAAAAAAACAGCAAATCGGTGAGTTAATCGGAACCATCTTCGCGGCTTTGGCCATCGGCGGTGTCTTGATTTTGCTCAATTCCGCGTGGGGATTCGGCACCAAAGAATTGGCAGCTCCCCAGGCAACATTAATGAAAATGATCGTCGAAGGCGTCATGCAGGGTAACCTGCCCTGGTCATTGATCCTGATTGGCGTGGCGATCGGCATCGTGATCGAAATCCTCAAAATCCCGGTGCTTCCGGTGGCCATCGGCCTTTATCTGCCCCTGGAATTATCCACCACTTTGATGATCGGCGGAATCGTTCGCTACGTGGCTGAAAAAATCAACAAATCATCCGATGAAAACGCGGGTTCCGGCATTTTGTTTTGCTCGGGCATGATTGCCGGCGAAGGCATCGTCGGTTTATTGCTCGCGGTTTTAGCCGTCTTTAACGTGCTGGACAAAATAGATTTGTCAGCGCATATCAATACCGGCATCATCGGCGGTATCGTCATGATCGCCCTCACCATCGCCGCTGTGCTGTGGGTCGAGAAAAAAACCGTCAATCCGGATAACGCGGCGTAAATGATCGGATCCAACGAAAAAAATCCCGCGCGTTCATTTCACACTGCAGTCAAGCGGCACACCAAAATAAAAGCTTAATGGGGGCATCTTTCACCGAGCTCACATCAGACAACAACAAAAGCATCATTAAAAAAAGTCAGCACCGCGCTGACTTTTTTGATTGGTTTGGTTTAGGCTTACTTGGTATAGGCCTTGATCATGCCGTTGCCCACGGTGTAGTGGGAAAGCACCTCCGCTGTGTCTTTATCGATGTCCAGTTCTCCCGATTGGCTCGCCCGCTTGTAAAAATCGGCAATGCCGCTTTCGGTGATATCATGCCATTGATTGGGATCGTCACTGTCTTTCGGTTTGATGCCGAGAACATAGGTCTCTCCCGCCTTGGCCGTGGTTTTATAGTCCATGGTGTAGGTGCCGGTGACCTTGGTTTCATCATTGACATCTTCATAAAGCTCCACCGTTTCCGGCCGGTCCGACCCCACTTCCAGGGGCAGTTCATTGCCGTTTTTTCCGGTGAGGGTGACCACCACCGAAAAGCGATCCCCTTGTTTGAGGGCAATGGGCGTCTTCAGATTAACACGGTGATACCCCGAATAGACAAAGCTTTGCGTTTGCTCAGCCAGTTTTTCGCCATCCGTGGGATTTTTCGCATCATCTTTCAAACGATAGACGGAAATTTTGGCTTTGGTGTCCTGATTAATCATAAACGTTGAGACCGCGCCCAAGGTTTCGTCACGCTGCGCGGTGAACACATTGGCCACGGCGGCCTGGTTGGCGCTTTCGGTGAGATAAGGATTGACCTGATTGCAGATATCCAAAGCCGTCAGATCTTTATAACCCGCCATATCGTATTGATAGATATGCTGATACTCATAAGGGTGAGACGCCGTCTCCAAATCCACATCGTAATAGGCCGGTGTCTCGATGGTCGCGTCATAATAGGAAAGCCAAAACATACCTTTGTTTCCCCAGCTTTCGCCCCAACTGTTTTTGACCAGCCAAGCGCCGTCTGCCGGCGGTTTTTCTTTAAAATTATCTTTGGAATAGGTATCGTCCCAACCGACGAGCAGCACCTCATGATTGGCATAGAGGCTGCCGTCTTTATCATTTTTTACTGCCGCTGCCGAATGATAATAGGCGTGATTGGTTTCGTGGAAATAGGGCGTCGTGATGGATTGAAGCAAGTCCGAGGGCTTGGCTTCATCGGCATTAAAGGCAATGGCCACAGCGCCGTTTTTCATCATGGCTTTTTTGATAATCGTCGAGAAAGCTTTGACATCGTCGACATTGTCGCGGTTTTTGGGATGAGGCATCACCGTAAAATCCATGACGTGATAGGCATTGTCATGGGCATTCTTTTCGGGAACGCTCCAGTCGTCTTTTCCCGAATATTCAACGGTTGTGGTTGTTCCGCCTTTGCCGTCGTCGGTTTCCGTGGTTTCCGTTTTGCCGGCATTGCCCCGATAGGGCACCTGCTCTTCGGTGGACAGGCCCTTCCAGGTCATGGCTTGAAAACCGAAAAGGTAGCTGTTGCCGCCCAGGTCAAAGGCACGGTTGACATTGTTTTTTTCGGTGGCCGACGCCCCTTCTTTTTCGGCGCCGTTCCCCGCGGATTGGTGCTGCATCGCCAACCAGGCGATGTTGCGTTCCGAAAGGTCGATATTTTTGTCCGCGAGCCCTTTTTTGATGAGATTGGATTCCACCGCGCCGATCTCCGCGAAGGCCCAGCAGGTGCCCCAAGGGCTTTGATATTTTACCGGCGTGACCAGCCCTTCGGCCATCAAATTTTTCTTTTGGGGAAGGCCGCCGCTGTCTTTGGCATCGGCATCCTCGGCGGAAATCGTCCCCGAAGGATTCAGGTTTTCCTTGTCGAACAGAATGCCCGCGTATTGCGCGAGGCGAATAATGCTGTCCGAGTGACGAAAGGCCGCAAAGGCAGCGATTCCCCCGACAATCACCAGAGCCGCAATGACCACAATGATGATGATTTTCCTATTGTTCGGTTTTCGTTGTTCCATCGTTGTTCTCCCTTGTTTTATAGTGTGATTATACCGTAATCGTTGCCGCTCTGGCAAAATGTTTTTTATAAAAAACCGGCAGCATTATCGCTGTGACAATGCTGCCGATTGATGAAACGGTTTATTAAATTGTCTAATTAAACTTAATTTGTGAATTGGTTGATGGCCGCCGCGGTATCGGAGAGCCATTTCCAATTGCCGTTTAAGTTGTTGATAAAGCTCGATTCCGCCGGTTGGTTGTTGGCGTAATGATCGTTGCCGCTCAAGTAGATGTATTTGGCGTCGCTTTCTGTGTACGGTGTGATGGACGCTTTGTCCTGACCGTATTTGAAGCATTCCACACCGGTGAAGGTGCGCACGCCTTTGTCATCAGTACCCACCAAGGTGCCGACATTCAGATAAATACCGTTGCCGTTTTGCATGCCGCCCGACGCGCTTTGCAGCGTGTACTTGGGTGACCAATCGGTTTCTTCGGTGACCACGTAAACGCCTTTGGGCAAGTTGGAAATCAGCTTGGTTTTGGACGTTTTGCCTTCGTTGGCGCTGAAGGCGATGGTTTCATAGAAGGTCTTTTGAATGTCTCCGGCCGGCAGCCCCTGATCATTGGCGTTATAGACATCAATGCGGAAAACAAAGGATTGATTGGCTTTGATAGCCTGGGTTCCGCTGTATTGGCTGTCAATCTTCTTGGTGATTTGAATCTGGCCTTTGACCACATGGACGGTGTAGACGCCGTAAAGCTGATCTTTGTGCGCCTGCGCACCATCCTTGAGGAAGACATCGTTGCGGGTCAAGTGACCGGCGTTTTTGGCGAGGATGTAGAGGTTATTGCCGATGTTCAGTCCCTGGGTCGAAACAGCATCCGAGCCGGGCGTCTGATCATTGTTATTGTTGTTATTATTGTTGTTATTTCCGCCGTTGTTGTTGGAACTATTTGTTGACGTTCCGGTCGCAAAAGGTTTGGACCAATCGCCGCCATGGACATAGTCTTTGATTTGTTGCGGCGCGTACCAGACACCATTACCACTGTCAGTCGTAAACGCTTCGGTTTTTCCAACAAGCTTCACAAATGATTGTGAATTCTTGATGATATTCTTTTGCGCATCCGTTAAATTGAGGCTGTTCAACTTATTAATGTTGAAAAATCCGCTGTAGCTGCCCTGATAATTGTCATCTCCCGAAGCATTAAATTGAACATAATAATCGGAAGTGTCTTTTAAAACATCAACGATGATATGATCAATCACTTTCGCCTTGACGCTGTCATCCAAATCTTTTTTGCTTTGTAATGCCGTGTTATTCCAATCATTAATCACTGTTTCATCAGATTCAATTTGGGCAACAGAGTAAGTATATAGGTTATTTTTGGTCGAGTCCGTGAGAGTGATTTTATTAAAATCATTGACTTTTACATATCCCCAACCTTTTGTTTGACCGTTATAGCTAAATTGTCCATTAACATAGATATAATAATCATCCGGAACCGTGATGGACTGGGCATTAAAGGCTTCGCCGGAACCGCTTTGCGACGTTGTTTGACCATTGGTGTTACCTGTTGAGCCGCTGTTGGAGCCGCTAGCGGTCGGTGTCGGTGTCGCGCCGTTATTGCCGGAACCGGTGGTGCCGTCTGTCGCGGTGCTCACCGCTTCGTTTTCATCTTCACCGGCGTAGTGATTTTTGCCGTCACCGCCTTCTTTGATTTCTTTGCTGTTGAGGAGGCTTGCATCCTCCGGCGTATCAAAGGTATAAGCCGCTCTGAGATAATATTTCTTTTCCGAAGGCGATTTCACCGTTGTCGGCGTGTTGTCGGGCAATGTGGTTGCCGTTGTTCCTTCGGCATCGCTATACCATGCCGTCTTTAAATGTCCGTTTGTCGGCGTCGCGATGGATTTATATTCGGTGCCGATCATATCGCATTGGGCCACACCGTTTTGCGAGCCGTCCGTCGAAACATTAAACATCTTGGAGACGGAATCGTTGTGATAGATGGTGTCTCCGGCAAAGACGGTTTTGGTTAAATCGTTGATGAAAAGCCGCGGTTTGACGTTGACCTTAGGTTGTTTGAAGGGGGAGGTCACCAGATTGACCACCACATTGGAATCGGGATACACATTGGTCGGAACGTTGTTGCCGCCGACATATTCATTCTTGGCGCGGATAAAAATGTTTTTGCTCCAGGAACTGAGGTCGATATTGTTGATTTCTTCGCCTGTGTTAAGACCCGGAATGCTCTGATTGCTCCAAATCACCCGATAGCATTGATTGCCGGAGTATTCACCGACGCTGACCACACCATCGCCACCACTGTCTTTTACGCCGTCGGCGTTGATATGATCCCCCGCTTTGAGCAGGGTTCCGTTTTTGTCGATGAGTTCAAAGCGCGGATCGATAACATCGGTGATGACCGCGTCATCCATTTTTTCCAGTCTCGGAATATGCTGACCGACCTTCAAGTTGATCATATAGGTACGTTCGTTCCAGTCGTAGAGTTTGGCAGTCTTCTTTTGGTCGAGATAGGCTTTAACGGGATAATTGACAACGGTGTTGCTTTCAAGTTTCTGGGTACACTCTTTGTCTGTAAAGAGCCCTTCAACCGTTACGACAGTGGCGTCTTCATTTAGCGTTGCCTTGGCGTAATAGGTGTCCTGAGTGGTAACATATCCCGTCGGTGCCTCTTCTTCTTTGATTTCATAGATTTGGTCACTGGCCGCGATATTTCCAAATGTGACATTACCGTTTTCATCGGATTCCGCAAAATTGGCCGCGTCCTTTTCGCCGACTTTTTTGATGGAGAAGTTGGCGCCTTTCAGCGGCGTGTTGGCAATCTGTCCGGTGGTTTCATCAATGGCAACCGAAACCTTATTGAAGCTCAAGCTTCCCTTGGGGGTTTTGGTCACTTCGGCGATTTCCACATTGGGAATGGTGAAATCCATATAGCAGTTGGATCTGTTCGCGCCACGTTCCATATAGAGAATGGTGAGGGTATGCCATTCACCGTTGATGGCGTCACTGCGCGTTTTATTGTTTTTAAACTCTTTAAGGCCTTCCCCGTTACCGTTTATAAACGCTTTAACGGCTTGCTCGTCACTCACGTCAACGCCGTTTTGTTTCGCGTAGAGCACTTCCCACAAATCAAGATCTTGTGTCAAAGCAGAGTGAATACCGCCTAGATCGATGACGACTTTCTCACCATCCAAGATGACCCACATGTCATCATCACCTTTAAATTTGTAGTTGAGATCTCCGACATAATCACCCAGTTTAAATTTGATATCGTAGCGCATACCGAAATAATGGTTATGCTGTTTGCCATCCGTCGCGCTTTTACCAATACCGACAGGCTCATAATTATGATAATTTTGAACTTCATCCAGCGGGAAGAAATTATAGCCGGTATTTTTCTGGAATGTCTTATATTTTGAGGCTGTGGTTCCGTCAGGATTTAAGGCATCGGCCAAATGAAAATGATCGCCGTCCTGGTCAAATTGAAGCTTGTAGTCTGTAAGGACATGCTTGCCGGTTCTCGCCGTGGTGAGCGCACCTGATGCCAAAAGTGCCGCATCGTCCTGCTCGGTGGTGAAAAGGCCCGGATCATAGATTTGACCGTATTTTCCACTGCCGAAAACCGGTGTCCCAAGACTTGTGATCTCGCCGGTCTGTTGATCTTGAGAAAAGCCGTTGAGGCCGGTCACAATACCGGCAACCCTAAATTTTTCGCGCTGCGCCACGACATCGTTTGCCAAGCCGTCGGCGTTCTGTGTCCAGTTGTTGCCGTCCCTACCATTACCGGAGAGTCCCATTCTATAGTTGCTTTTGCCATCGCCCACACCGACGCGTCCGTCGGTCGGATCTTTTTCGGCATTGTAGTTGAGATAATTGGTGTTGGTGTTGATGTATGTATTTCTTGTCTCTTTATTATTGCCGTTATTATTGACATCATAGTCAAACAGCGTAACCGGATCCTCTGTTTGGCCTTCTTTCGCTTTATAATAAAGCTTTAATGTCATATCTTTTTCGGCGCGAATGTTTACTTTGCCATTGCCGCTTAAGGCAATGTTTTCTTCTTTTCCGTCTTCTACCTTGACGATTTTTTGACAATCATAATTACTCAGGTCATAGGTGACGACTTGTTCCATTTGACCTTCCTCATTGATGCCTTCGATTTTTTTATCGGATCTGTACGTCAATTTAGCTTTGGAAAGATCTTCAAGATTACTTTTATCCAAAACATATCGTTCGATATTGATGGTCACCGCGCTATAGCTGTAATTGACAATGACATAGCGTGAAAAACTGTTGGTTTCGAGCTGGAGCTTGCCGTCCGCCGCGGTTTGCGCGTTGGTGTTTTCCACAGATTGGCTGTCATCACTGACATGAAGCACTTCGGCCTTGGTGTTAGCCGGCATATCCGGAAGCGTAATGGTCACTTTGACCGTTGAGCCGGGTTCGACTTCTTTGCCGTTTTGCAAAAATTTAATATCAAAGGTTTTTTGGCTTTGAATGCTGCGGTTATCCTTTTTGACCTCGCTGTCCACTTTGGCCTGGGCCGTGTTGTCAAGGGCGACGGGCGTCACGGAAAGGACGGCATCCGCCGGTAAATCCTCGGGGTTTTTGAGGGTAACCAACACATTGACTTCGGAGCTCTTGTAATCAAAGCGAACGACCTCCATCCCGTTTTCCTGGGTGACGGAACGGGGCGCGACATCCGCCGGATTGGCCGCGGCAGCTTGCGTTTGCACGCTTTGATCGGCCTGAGTTTGAACATTTTGATCGGCCTGCGCGCCGGTTGCGGGCACACTGCTCCCCTGGTTCGCGGCTTCCTGGGCGAAAGCAGGCGTAATCATTCCAAAAACCAGTGAAAAAACAAGCAACAGGCTCAAGATTCTTTGGATATAAGGATGATGCCCTCTATTGATTTTCATAATAAACGCTCCTTTTTTAATAATATTAATTCTCTTTTTTGATCAGTCTGCCCGCCAAAATGGCAGAAAGACTGAAACTATTTTCGTTTTAACTATTATAGGGTCACAAGGTCACATTACGGTCACATAATAATTTATAAAAATATCCTAAAAAAAGCGGTGTGACGCTCTGTTACCTTGTAAAAACGATCATTGAGAAGCGTCGATTTGACCGCTTTTATCAAGACTTTTCGCGTCAAAAGGCAATCAGATTTGATGCCCCAAAGAAGAAAATCAATATGGATAAGCTTTGACACCATACAGAAAAACGTAACGGCCATCGAGGACGTTTCCCCCGAGTATTCAACAAATCGTGAAAAAGACAACGATGATTAGGCTGAGAAATTTTCGTCAAACGCGGGGAAAATTCTATGATATGTCCCCCAAAGCAGAGATAAAACGCGAATTGTCAAGCGAAAGCGGAAGACATCCAAGAGACGCGCTCCATCAAACCAACAATCGGCACAGCCCGGATTTCTCCGAAGCCATGCCGATTGTTTACTTTGATAAGCAATTCATTCGCCGCCTGTCAACCAAGACGATGACAACCAACGAATGAGCATGTTTTTTTGATTTTTTAGCGTTTGTTGCTTCTGCGCCAGATATTCATTTTTTCCGCTTCGGCAATGAGTTCATCGCGGAAGTCGGGATGGGCCAAGCCGATGAGCCCTTCGGCCCGTTCCCAGGTGCTCATGCCCTTGCAGTTGAACATGCCGTATTCGGTGACGACGTACATGACGTTGGCGCGGGCATCGGTGACGATGGAACCGGGGGCCAGGGTCGGGCGAATGCGGGAATGAAGTTCGCCTTTTTTGTCCTTGAAGGTGGAGGAGCAGCAGATAAAGCTCTTGCCGCCGTTGGATTTATAGGCGCCGAGGACAAAGTCAAGCTGACCGCCGGAGCCGGAAATCTGCTTGAAGCCCGCGGATTCGGCGTTGACCTGACCGTAAAGGTCGATGTCAACGGTGTTGTTGATGGAAATGAAATTGTCAATATCGCCGATGGTGTCCACATCGTTGACATAATTGACGGGCATGTTCATGCATTCCGGGTTGTTATCGAGGAAATCGTAGAGCTTTTTGGTGCCGGCGCCGAAGGCATAAACCTGTTTATAGCGTTGACTGCGTTTGTGTTCGCCGGTGATTTTTCCAGCCCGGGACAAATCGACAAAGGCGTCGACATACATTTCCGTGTGGACGGAAAGCTCTTTAAGATCGGATTGGACGATCATTTGACCGACGGTGTTGGGCATGCCGCCGATGCCGAGTTGGAGGCAGGCGCCGTTGGGAATTTGTTCGACGATTTGTTTGGCCACGGCAATGTCCACATCGGTGGGCGCGCCGCCGGCAGGGAGTTCGGCAATGGCCGGGTTATCCCCTTCCACAATCATGTCGACCTGGGAAATATGAATCGCTTCTTCCACACCGAGAACCCGGGGCATGCTTTCGTTGACTTCAACGATGACCACCCTGGCGCGGTTGACGACTTCCATCATATGGGAGGCGTTGGGGCCGAAGCTGAAAAAGCCGTGTTTATCCATCGGCGAGACCTGGAACATGGCCACATCCGGCGGATTGGGAGTATCGCGGTAGTAACGGGGCAGTTCGGAATAGCGCACCGGCGCGTGATACACAAAGCCCTTGGCCACGCCTTTGCGTTCAAAGCCGGACAGATGCCAGGAATTCCAGGTGAAGTGTTCCGCCGCGTCTTCCAGTTCGAAAATTTTGGGCATTTTCATCAAAATCCCGCCGCGGATTTTGAGATCACTCAGTTCGGACATCCGCGCGCACAGCGCTTCGTCCAATTTGTCGACAGTGGCGCAGGTCCAGCCGTAATCCACCCAATCTCCGGATTTGATGACCTTGACGGCTTCTTCCGCCGTCGTCAGCTTGTCGGCATACTCTTTGATGAATGACATAAATTAATCCTCCTCGTCAAATTGAGCGCGTCGCGCCCATCCGTTTACTTTAAAATTATATTCATTGTATCACAGACCCAAGGTTAAACGCAATCAAATTCCAAGGGATGGCGAAAGCCTTTTGTCGTGTGACAATAGATGAAAGACTGTTGATCTAAACCAAACATGACGCCATCGCGGCTTTTGCGAAAAACAGCCATGTCAGAGATTAAATTCTCCGGCATGGCCGTTTTTTTATTCGTCCTTCTTTCCGAATTTAGCTGGATCTTCAGCGACCATAGGCAAGTCGTCGCTGTATTCTCCGAGCTTAAGCTCCTTTTGGATGTCTTTTTGGACATAATCCGCAGGCTTAGGTTTTGTATGCGCCTTGCGATCTTCGGCAGGCGCTTCATCCAGCGACTTCAGGCCGAGTCCGAAATATTTTTCAAAAAACACTTTCAGTTTATCAATGATGGTTTGCTTTTTCGCTTCACGTTGACCGCCGCCTCCAAATCGGGATATCGGGGGCATCAACTTGTCGATATCTGTACCGCTTGTCTTCATCTCACCGTCACGGAAAACGTTGTTGACATACTTCCTTGTTTCATCCGGCTTGAGTTTTTCTTCAGTAATGAGGTCATGCAGGTCTTTCTCGCGCTGCTCCGTCACAAACTTCTTCCAGTCGCGCTGCACATCCGTTCCGGCATTCACTGTATTGATAAAACCCTTAATCAGCTCTTTTTTGGATCGCAATTCAATCGAGGATTTGACCGCTCTGTCGATCGCGCCAAGAATTTCCTTATCCGTGCAGTGGCTATCATGATATTTCGCGACAAGCATAAGAATGTAATCAATATTGACCTCAACCTGTTTGACGAGCTCCATCTCAAAGATGATATCCGCATTGATGTCGTCTTTCGTGACCTCGATCTTATACGCTTCATAAAGATCATTATATATTCCGGTATAATCCTGAAAATCGATCGGAGGCAAGATTTCATTTCCGGCAAATTCGTCAAAGGATGAGAGAATGTTGCGCAGACGCAAAATATTACTGAAGGTTTTGATAAAATCCTTCTTTGCGGATTCTCCGGTGATCTCCTGTCCTAAAGGATATTTCCGCACAAGATCAGCGATCATCTCCTCATAGCCTTTGTGTCGCTTACCCTTATCATCTTCATAGCCGTCATAATAATCCCTATAGGCTTTTAGAAGCACAACGCCGCTGGCTTCTTTGTCCCCAAACAGCGCAATTGCGGTATCCGTCTCTTTTTGCAAATCACGGAAGCAGACAATATTGCCAAAGGTCTTGACGGAATTGAGAATACGGTTTGTTCTCGAAAACGCTTGAATCAGGCCATGCATCTTGAGGTTCTTATCGACCCATAGTGTATTGAGGGTCGTCGCGTCAAAGCCGGTCAGGAACATATTGACCACGATCAGAAGATCGATCTCCCGATTTTTCATACGCAGGGATAGGTCTTTATAATAGTTCGGAAACTTATCAGCGGATGTATCATAGGCTGTTCCGAATGTTTTGTTATAATCGGCAATGGCTGTTTCAAGAAAATCTCTGCTTGTGAGGTCAAGCCCTTTGGTATCGTCAGAGCTCTCATCATCAAGAAATCCGTTCGGATCCGCTTCGTTTGCCGCGTAGCTATAGATCGTCGCGATTTTCAATGACTGTTCCGGATGGTCTGCCATCTGTCTCTTAAACTCTGTGTAATAAAGCTTTGCCGCCTCAATGGACGATACCGCGAAGATGGCATTAAATCCGTTCAAACGGATTTTCTCTTTCTGTTCGAGAATAGAGGAATTTTTCGCCACCTCCGATATATTCCTAAGTTTGCTAAAAGTATAAAACCCATTGTTGCGCTTTGTTTTCTGATCAAAATGTTCCAGAATATACTTTGTGATCGCTGTAATTCTCGGAGGCGCAAGAAGCGCTTTTTCGATATTGATGCCTTCAACTTGTTTATCGCGGACATCATTCTTCTCTTTGACGGTATTAATGTAATCAATACGGAAGGGCAAAACGTTGCCGTCATTGATCGCATCCACAATGGTATACGTATGAAGCTTATCGCCGAAGGCTTGTTCCGTAGTGCGCAGATCGGGATTCTTTCCTGTTCCGGCATTCTTGGCAAAGATCGGGGTGCCCGTAAACCCAAAGATATGATATCTCTTGAAATGCTTTGTAATGGCTTTGTGCATGTCGCCGAACTGACTTCTGTGGCACTCGTCAAAAATCATCACGACATGCTCGTGATAAACCGGATGCGCCGGATTCTTTTTGATGAAGGTATCCAGCTTTTGAATGGTCGTCACGATGATACGATAATCAGCTGGATTGCCCTTTGCGTCTTTATTTTCAAGCTGTCGCGTCAAGATTTTTGTGTTCCGGTTGCCGTTTGCCGCCCCTTTCTCGAAACGATCATATTCCTTCATCGTCTGGTAATCGAGATCCTTACGATCAACCACAAAAAGGACTTTATCGATGTAGCCAAGCTTGCTGACAAGCTGTGCTGTCTTAAATGAAGTCAGCGTTTTGCCGGAACCTGTCGTGTGCCAGATATAGCCGCCGGCATCCAAATGGCCCATCCGCTTATAATTTGTCGCGATTTCAACACGATTCAAAATACGCTCTGTCGCGATAATTTGATAAGGCCGCATGACCATCAGCAACCGTTCTGATGTGAACACGCAATATTTCGTCAAAACATTTAAGATGGTATGCTTGGCAAAAAAAGTCTTTGTAAAATCCACCAAATCCGGGATAATCCGGTTGTTGCCGTCTGCCCAGAAAGAGGTGAACTCAAAACTGTTGGATGTTTTCTGCCGCTTGCGCTTTCCGGTCGAATCATGCTCCTTGATGGCAGAAAAGCGTGTTGTATTGGAATAATACTTGGTATGCGTGCCATTGGAGATGACGAAGATCTGAACGTATTCATACAGTCCGGAGCCCGCCCAGAACGAATCACGCTGATAGCGGTCTATTTGATTGAAGGCTTCTTTTATGGCGACGCCTCTGCGTTTTAATTCCACATGAACGAGGGGCAGACCGTTCACAAGAATCGTCACATCATAGCGATTGTCATAATTCCCGCGATTCTCCGCATACTGGTTGATGACCTGCAATCTGTTGTTGTGAATGTTGTTCTTATCGATGAGCGTGATATTCTTCGTCGTGCCATCATCACACTTCAGCGGCTGGATATGGTCTTCCTGTATTTTCTTCGTTTTCTCGGCGATGCCGTCATTGGCATTGGCGATCGAATGCGTGAAAAACCTGTGCCATTCATCATCTGTGAAGGCATAGTGATTTAGATGTTCAAGCTGCTTACGCAGATTTTTTTCCAGTGATTCGGAAGAATGGATCTGCAGATAGTCATAGCCCTGTTCCGTCAGCAATTCGATAAAAGCAGCTTCAAGGGCTGCTTCGCTCTGATACGCGTCCGAGCGGCTTCCCTGTGGCTCATATTCCGTCACAACGGTGCTTTCGTTTGTCTCAAGCACGATATTGTACTGGCTCATCGGCTCACGCCTCCTTAAAACTTAGTAATTGATCTCGATAGTACTCGTATTGTTTTTGCCGCGCGGCAATCTCAGCCGGCAATCCCTCGGAAATATCATGGCAGAGCTTGTCAAAGCGGTCAAGCAATCCCGCAATTCTAACCTGCTCAGCGTATATCGGTAAAGCAAAACGATATCTCATTACAGCATCTTTGTTACCACGAGGCATTTTTGCCCCTTTTGCGTGTTGATTATCATAAGCAAAGAACTCGTCTGAAGAGAGAACGTAGTACAAATACCTTGGATACACCATCGCTTTATTAAGAATACCTATTGCAAGGACATCGCCATTTGTCCCGCCAAAACAATCGGACAGCCAGATCTTTTTCAGATAAGGCCTTATATTTCCGATTAAGATATCATTTTCTTCAAACCTAATCAGACGGCCTTCAGTCGGGACATATTCAGACTGTTTACGCCCGGCCTTATTGGGAAGAAGATTATCTACTCCGATATAGGAATTTTCATCCACATCAGCCGCATTGATCTTTTGCTTTCTATATTCGGCTATTTCGGCAAGCCGTACATCCGCATATCCAAACACATACTGACAAAGCCTAACCACCGCCTGTCTGTCTGTCTGTCGGTCTGTCTGTCT
>JAFRBB010000036.1 GCA_017405085.1 Eubacteriaceae bacterium | reverse complement strand
TTCGGCTTTCAAGATGCAGTTAAGACTTTCCTGAAGGAGCTTTGCGAATGCGGCATCCTTATCTTTTGAAAGTAATTGTAGAATTTCGTCTTGATTTAGTGTAATATTGAGTTGAGCCATGTGTTTTGCCTCCTTGGTAATGTGTTTTTTGCTTATTTACATTATACCTAAAGGCGGAGCACTTGGCTCGTTTTTTGGTTTTCAATTTTACACCATTATACTGCCACTATCCGCCGTTTTTTGATATCGTTGTTACACTTATTACAGATATTACACCCTTCACCTACCGCTCATTTTTATAAAATATATATAGGTATATAATATATAAATTATTACTAGTAATATTAAAGTGTAATAAGTGTAATAAATAAGGATAAATGGCTTAACGACGCCGTTTTTTCGTATTACACTTTGTCTGAAAAAGTGTAATACATCCGTAATAAGTGTAATAAAATCTGTGGTAAATGTTAGTCAATACTAACGAAGATTCTCGCTGTTTTCCATGATCCGTCCATACCTTTCACCGACGCCGGCTTTGTCTCGCATCGTAAAATAGATTTAATTTCGCGAGTGAATGACGTGTTGGACAGCGGTTTATGCCCGTTTTCTTCGCACCATACTGAATATCTCAAATACACATCTTTGGTGGATTTACCAATAATCTCACCGTCAATATCTAAATCTTCAACAAATAATATAACGGGGTTGCATTCCTTCTCAAACGCCTTAACCGCGTTTCTGACCTTAGCCGGCTCTGTGAATCTCTTGCTCTTGATAACCTCTCTTAGCGCGTCTACTCCATACGCAATTAATGCTTCGGCGACTTCGGGTGTACGTAGTTTATAAATTAAATTGGGGTCATAATCGGGATCGGCTGGGGTGAAATGGGCATCAAAACGAATAATCACTAGCCGCCGGATTATTGCCTTTAACCCCCCACTTTCAAATCTCGGCAGCTTGTTGGCTGAAAAAATCAACTTGGCGCGGCTTTCCATGTCATAGGCGGCCTGTCCTTTTTGTTCGGCCTTGATCGTCTCTCCCGTCACGGCCAGCTTGAACGTTCTTAGTTGCGGTCCGGACAAATAACTCTCGTCCACATCGTCGCCGATGTTGGCAAGTTTTCCATCCAACATAACGGTACTGAATCTCTCTGCAAGCTGTGATACGTCTAATGCTGAATAGTTTTCCTTGCCTAACATATACTTCAAGAGATTCAGGAAAGTGCTTTTCCCGTTGGATCCCTCACTGCCTGTCAAAAAAAACGATTTCTGAAACGTGTTTTCCCCAAACATGCAATAGCCGACCATTTCCACCATAACGCGCACCATTTCCGGATCACCGCACGCTAATTTCATTAGCGTTTTGTCTAAAAGATCGCTATGAGCCGTGGGATCATAATTAAAAGGAATTAAATTTGTGAGTAGAAACTCCGGACCATGTGGTAGAAGATTGCCCGTTGTTAGGTCAACCACCCCGTTTTTAAATGCGATAAATCTATCTCGCGGCGGGGCTTCGACATTGTCCAGTAAACAGTCTATGTATTTGTATGTTTCAACCCTCTGTGCGGCCTTTACAACTTTTAGTTCTTGAATCATTTTTTGGTATATATCATGCTCTGTGCTGCGATACACTTTCCCGTTAAAAATATACGGTTTGTCATCCATCCGGACCATCGAATACTTTTTAATCATGTGGTCTCCGAATACGGCGTGCAAGAACCGGCCGTTTTCATCGTAAAATGCCGGTGGAATTTCTGAAAAATCCTCTTGTCTTAAAATCGTCTCCATCTCAATATCCGGTAGTGGCACTTTGAAAATGTAGCGATTGATTATGGCAACTGTCTGTGTAATTTGATCAGCATCAAATCCTCTTTTATGCAGGGTCATCTTATAGCCGTATAGCGCGGAATTCCGTCCATCACCGTCACCCATGGTTAAAAGATCTTTATCGGACTTAACCGGTGACAAAAATTTCGGTGCTTCCCCATATTCGCCGGTATCATACTCAACAGGCCGTAAAGACCCGTCAATTTTCAAAATTTCGTAGGAATTTTTAGACCCGATTTTTATATCTGCGAATAGGCCGATTGCCAATCTGATATCAGTCCCACACCGCGTAAAATCACCGTTATTCTTGAAAATGAAGTGTTTCCCACGGGTGGTTTTAATGACCTTGCATGGTATCCGGCCGTCTTGGACGATCCTGAAAAGTATCTCGGATTGTGTTTGATCGTCGATATCGATTAGTAATGTATCCTCTGCAAGAACCCCGCCGTAACTATCGCATTCTTGCGCTTGAGAAAGGGTCCGGAGTTGTGAAGGTGGGATGTCTTTAAATTTTTCAACTGATTTCTTATTTTTAGTCTTGACGTATCCTTTATATAATGTTGTTGTCATCTTAATCACCGCCTATACCAAACCCCGCCAGTCTCTTGTGGGCCTCTGCGATATACCATTCTTTGTCTAAATAATAGGGGCAGGTTTTTCCTGTTATATCTGAATTATCAATAAAACAATTTGCGGGGCTAGACTCCATTTTTGTTAATTTTTTTGTGGTAGCGTGACGCTTCTTAACCCCGCCGTCTTGTGAGCGTGTGCTGGCAAAAACTCTAACGCATTTTTCACGCAAGACTTTACCGCCGGTGTCGGTAGCACTGACTCCACCCCAGAGATTTATCTGATTTGCCGTGTGATTGCACCCGGTTGTCTACGTTTTGCCTGTGGTAATAGTGTCATTGTTTTTGTACCTCCTTTTTTTAATTAATGTATTTCTTGAATTTCAACAATGTTTTTTCCGTCAACTATAAAATCATCTGTAAATCCCGTGATATTTTTTACATTGTCATTTTCCAAAAAACCGCAGTCTTGCATTCCGTCTAAAATAAATTTTTTGGTAAAAGCGATATTGTCGGGATCCGTGCGTGAATTTTTCAAATGCCAGATAAATTTCAACCTTGCGGGCCATGTAAACCGTGTCCCCGCCAGCATCGCGATTTTGATCTGTTCCGCTGCGCTGTCGGTTTCGCGTTTTTTCAGCGTCGCGCCGTAAAACTTGTTTTTTCGTTCTGCCCCGATATAGCGGTTCAATGTGGCGTCCGGGATTTTTAACATCAATTTCACGCTGCATCACCTCCCGATCCGAAATACCAACGCCATAAGACTGATTTCAAAAACAGGCCGTCCCTGCGCCCTGTACCGGACACCGTCACAAAACCAAAGGGAACGCCCTGTGCTGTTATATCTTGGAAACGTCGCTGCGGTATCCCCAGCGCATCCGCTGCCTGTCGTGTTGATAAATACGGCGATGTGTCGCGTGTTACGATGTCAATGAAATGCCGGTCTGCATCTGTAATTAATTTTGGTGTTTCTATTGTTGTCATTTGTCATCCCTCTCTTTCTCAATTTCCGGGGCGGTGATTAGCCGCCCCGGCTGCTGTTGGAGTTAAATCACATATAATATATCGATATTATTGTGGATATACTTCACATAACGCCCGGATTTCAAAGCATCCAAAAACGCGCGGATTTCATTTTTAGATGATTTGTCCGTCGCTTTTTTGGTCAATTTGATCTTCAACGGATACGCGGGGTTAATACGTAACGTCACAATGAATTCATTGGAATTATTGGTGTCAACATCGATGATTCCCACGGAGTAAACATTTGGCGGTAAATACCGCATGTTTGTTTTGTCAAATTCTAATTTGGTTGCCATTTTTTTTAATTCCTTTCTTTTTAAATTGGTGGGATCAAAAAATGCATATTTTGTATTTATATTGTCGTTATCCCGCCGGATTTGTTTTACGACGTGAATTATACACGGTTTTTTCGGATTCAGCTCAAAAAATAAAAAAAAGTTGTGAAATTTAATGAATTTTTAAGATAAAAGTCTTAAAATAAAGTTTTTTTATATAAAAAATTTAGAAAATATCGAGATTTATCATATTGACATGGACGATAAAATCATGATAATCTCGGATTGTATCGCTTGCGTCATCCCGCATGCGGGATGATCCAATATATAAATAAGTATATATATAAATATGAAGGGTTTTTTTAAAAGGGAGAAAAAATGGCAATGAAAAAGAAAGGAAAATCACCGGGAACGCGCTACCGGAAAACCGTGACTATCGGGCGCGATATGTATGGGCGCGCGATACGAAAAGACTTCTACGCGCCAACAAAAAAAGAGTTGACGGAAAAAATTGAAAAATTCAAAATAGATCAGGCAACTGGGGCAACGATGGTGACACCCGGAAAACCGGTGACTTTCTCGGCGTGGGCGCGGACATGGTATGAGACCTACAAATCGGGCCGTGTGGAGAAAAGCACCGAGATATCCTATAAGAATTCGATAAAAATTTTCTCCGATTTTTTTAAAGACGCGCCGTTAACCGCGATTCGCGAGGCTGATATTGTTAGATTTTACGCGTCAAAAAAAGATCGCACTGAGGGGGTCTTGCGATTATACCACACGTTGTTAAAACAAATTTTTCGAACTGCAATTTCTAACGGGCTGGTTACGGCTGATCCCACTATCAATTTAAAATCGCCGGCTGGCCGGAAACCCGCCAAAAAGCGCGCGTACACAATGGACCAATATCGGGCGGTATTGGATCTGGCTAAAACGCATCCGGACGGATTGGGTCCATTTGTCATCCTAAAAACTGGAGTAAGGATTGCCGAACTTTTGGGGTTAAAAGGTTGCGATTTCGATTTCGAAAAAAAATTACTTCACATTCGAAGAACATTGACCGATCGGGATGGGGAAAAACCGTATGGGAAAACGACGACGTCCCTGCGTGCGATCCCCCTGGATGCTGAAACGGTTGACTATCTCGCAAACTGTCCGGAATTTCACGCTGATGCGCTGATCTTCGGCGGCGTGAAGCCATCTGACTATCGAAAAAAGAATTATTCAAATTTCCAAAAAATGGTAATCGAAAAAAATCCCGATTTCCCGCAACTACGCCCGCATGAACTCCGTCACACCTACGGGACATTATTGTACCAGGCGGGAACGGATTTATTGACCATATCACGCGTTATGGGTCATGCCTCGACGCAGACCACCCAAAAAATTTATGTCCACGACACGGTGGATGACACCATCCGAAACATCCGATTCCCCGGTCAAAAATGACCCAAACTTGATGTTTTTCGGCAAAAATGCGGGAAAAATGCGGGAAACATGATACTCTAAAATTTAAAAACGGCTTTAAACAGCCGTTTTTTTGATGTTATTTTAAATTTCCTGTATTACAAATTATAAAAGTTTTACCCGAGTTCGTCAAGGGATCAAAGGTCCATACCTGTTCTCTTGTTCGAAGCCTCGTGGGCTTATACCCGCTTGGTCTAATTTGCTTGACGCGTCCTTTTTACCGACTCGCGCTATTCAATCAAATGTGTTTGTTGATCGACGACGTCTTTTTAGCGACGACTACGCCTGTTCGCTCTCTTTCATATACAGATCAACCACGCCGAGAACTCTGTGTTTTGCTTCCTGCAAATCATCCACATCCGTCAGCTGCGCACCGGCCATCGTCATATGTCCGCCGCCGCCCAGTTTTTCCAATATGGTTTGCACATTGATTTTCCCCAGGGAACGGCCGCTGATGATAATGCCCCGCTCCGGCGTTTTCATCACGATAAATGACGCGATGACGCCTCTGATGTTTAGCAGTTCATCCGCGGACTGAGCCGCGATTAGATTCGCCTCGTCGGAATCACTTTCAATTTCCGAAATGGCAACGCGGCGATCATAATAGAATTCCGCTCCCGCCACAGCGCGGGATCTGGCATTATAGGTTTCAATATCATCCTGGAGCATGGTCTTGGCGAAGACCGTATCCCCTCCCCGGCGTTTTAACACCGAGGCAGCCTCAAAGGTTCGGACCCCGGTTTTTTGGGTAAACATTTTGGTGTCCATGCAAAGCCCGGCCAAAAGGGCATTGGCCTCCACCTTTGTCAGGATATCTTTAATGTCAAAATATTGAAGCAGCTCGGTCACAAGCTCGCACGTGGAAGAAGCGTATGCTTCCTGATATGAAAAAATCGTGTTTTTGATGGTTGTTCCGGACGCCCTGTGATGATCGATAATCACAATCTTTTCGATGGCCTGGACAAGATCAGGCATTTCCACATAATCGAGACTTTGGGTATCCACCACAATGAGCAGAGTGCCGTCGTCAACAAAGTCATTCACTTCTTTGGGTTTGATGAAACTTTCGGCATAATCTTCATCAATACTGAGATAATCCATCAAAGCCGAAATGCTCGGATTGATTTCCCTTAGGACAAACCGCGCTTCTTTATTCATGCATTTGCATGCCCGAAGCAACCCCACCGCGGCGCCGAGACAATCCATATCGGGGTTTTGATGCCCCATGATAATCACATTGGACGCTTGCGAGATCTGATCTTTTAAGACGTGGGCTTTTACCCGGGCTTTCACCTTGGTGCGTTTTTCCTTGGCTTCGGTCTTGCCCCCGTAATAAGCGTTTTTATCATCCTCCCGCACGACGCATTGATCGCCGCCTCTGGCAAGGGCAATGTCGAGAGCAGCATGAGAAAGCTCATTGCTCTCCCGAATCGTCTTGGCTTCCTCCGAAATTCCGATGCCGATACTCAGCGTCACCTGCAATTGATAGGAACTGCCGAGTTCTCTGGCTTCGTCCAGAATATGGAAATGATCCCGTCTGAAAACCTCCAGATCCTTCTTGGTGAAAATGGCCAGATAGTGATCCGAATCGTATTTGACAATAGCCGCGTTATTACGATCCGCCCAATGATTAATCATCACATCAATCTGGCTGAAAAGCACCGAGCGCTCACCGGCCGAGAGTTGCTCGGCAATATCATCGTAGTTATCAATGAGAATATAACCGAAGACCACATCTCCGGAGGTGCCTCCCTCGATTAACTTTTGATGGGCGGTTACATCGGCAAAATGAAGAAGATAAAAAGACCTGTCCCGCTTGGAAAAGGACGACACCACATAGGCATAGGTTTTATCTTGAAAAACAGTCGTTTTGATGGTGTTATGGTTGACGTCGTTTAGATCAATGTTAAACAATTCAAAATAGTTAATGCCTTTTTTGGCGATATCCTGTCCCATTAATTCTTTAAACGCGTCGTTAATAATCAATGAAACACCGGATTGATTCAAAACAACCATCGGAATGGACAGCCCATAGAGACGATCCCGGTTGACTTGGAAAATTTCCTTTGAAAAATTCTCCGCGTCCGCCTTGGCTTCCAAATTGCCGTCCTGATGATAAAACAGCGCGATAAACAATTCCGCCACGCCGATCAAACCAACGCAAACACCGATAATCGGCATGGTTTTTACCATCATCGATCCGAAAACAATAAGGCATGACGCAAAAATAATCAATAATATCTTATATCTATTCATTGGCTATCACCATCACGATACGCAATGATTTTGCGAATACCGCTAAACATATCAAAGATACCGATAAATCTGAGAATTAGCGACGCAAAGGGAACCGTCATCACAATAAACACAACGATCACTTTGACGAGCAGACTTTCTTTTGGTCTTTTGCGAAATATAAACCAAAACACAAAGGAAAAACCCTGAAGCGTAAACACCACATCCGACAACACCGATATGGTTGTCGAATAAACCTGCGGCACCGCTTCCGTTGGCATCAATTGAAGCACAATGGTCACAACCAGCATCAGAGCCATAAAGACCTGCAATGAGACCGGAGCTTCCCAACGACTGATGGGCCTAAGGGGCTCAACTCTGTTTCGGGTTCGAATCAGAATAAAATCTGACAGCAGCACATTAAACCAAGCGATGAAAAACGGCAAAATTAAAAAAACGGCCGGCATCATCATTTTCATTTGTGCCGCTAGGGTTTTAACCGATTCCGATAAAGCGCCGACTTGATCCGCCGGCAATGCCGAACGATAAATCTCAACAGCCTGTCCGCTCGACAAATCAATCGCTTCCCCGATTTGTGTCATGATATTGATTCCGCTGACGGTGCTGATGATGACAATCGAAAGCATCACTGTGATAAAAGCGCCCAAATACCCGACAACCATTCGCGTAAATCCGTTTTTCTCGTTGGCATAACACCATCCGAGGGAAACGCCGACAAAAACAAAATACAGCATGTAAGTCGCGGCGGTCAGCGGATCGATAAACAAAAAGGTGATGGCGCCGGCGGCAAGGGCCGAAACCGCTGCCGTGCCGACGCCTTGTCGCCTGGCTAAAACGGCGATCGGCGTCGGAACCAATACATAGAATAAGTAGAGGATCGGAATATAATAGCATCCCAATGCCAAAACAACGGCAATCGCCGTAATTAAAGCCCCCTCTGTAATTGCTCTTGGTTTCATCTTTACCTCATTAAATTTTAGTTTTATTGATTATTATACCACATCTGTGATGTATTTTGCCATTTTTTCTTGACGCGCCCCTTAACGCTAAGCTATGATAAACGATCATAGACCTTTAACCGGGAACACCTCAATGATAACACATTCACGAAGCCATATGAGAATACGACATAGCAAAAGCTTTTATGGCCTCAATGCGTTCGGATCCAATCATTCATTGTTTGATGAATCACGATTTATTCGAAAAAAAGACAGTCATCCTCTAAACAGACAGAAAGGACAAAATGCCATGCACCGCTATTATATTATCCTTCGCGGCCGCGTTCAGGGCGTCGGCCTGCGTTACCGCACATCCATGTCCGCCCGAGAATTCGGCCTGACGGGCTGGGTCAAAAACTTAAGCAACGGCGATGTCGCCATGGAAGTTCAAGGTGAAAAGCATGAACTTGACGCCTTCATAAAATCCCTTTTAAAAAACGACTATTTTATCCGCATTGACGACCACAGCATCAAAGAAATCGCGCCCGACCCGACAGACACGAGCTTTAAGATAACCTATTAAAATTTTCTTCCTATTATAATCACTCATCTATGCCCTGTGCTTCTCGATTAGACGACTTGACAAAAGCGCATCTTCCATCGTTATATCATAACTGGCAACAACTAAAAAAACGCTCCGCAAAAAACGGAGCGTTTCGATTATTCTTGATAGGGTAAAAGCGCAACGTTACGCGCGCGATTAACGGCCTGCGTGACTTTACGCTGATGTTTGGCGCAAGTTCCGGTTGCCCGTCTGGGTAAAATTTTACCACGTTCAGAAATGAATTTTCTGAGGGTAGCCACGTCTTTATAATCGACGTTTTCTTCATGTCGTTCGCAAAATTCGCAAACTTTTCTTCTTTTCTTAAATGGTTTAGCCATGATATTTCTCCTTAAAAATTAAAACGGCAAATCATCATCATCGGCCATCAGATGGAAATCACTGTCCACATCATCCATGGACATTCCCCCGTTTTGACCGCCGGCCGGCGCGGCGTTGTTAGCGCTTTGGAAATTGCCGCCACTGCCTTGTCCATAGCCGCCGTCATTGCGGGAGTCGATAAAATCAAAACTATCTAAAATAACATCTGTCGTGTAGCGCTTGCTACCATCTTGTGCCGTATAAGATCCTGTTTGGATGCGCCCTTCAAGGGCAATGCGTCTCCCTTTTCCCAAATATTGGTTAATGAGCTCAGCTTGTTTTCCAAAGGCAACAACGTTGATAAAATCCGCTGTCGGCTGTCCGTCACGTTTAAAACGGCGATCAACCGCCACAGCAAAACGACAAACCGATTGTCCGCCGCCGGTGGTGCGCAGTTCGGGATCTCTTGCCAAACGACCGACCAAAATGACCTTATTCATGATTTATTTCACTCCTTGTTTGACTGACAATTTAGTTTTCTTCGCGTAAAACAATCAAATCACGAATGAAACCGTCGGTAATTCGATACAGATGATTCAAATCGTCAAGCACGGATTTTTCAGCTTTGAAATTGATCAAAACGTAATAGCCTTCGGTGTATTTTTTATCGATTTCGTATGCGAGGGTACGTTTGCCCCATTCGTCAACGCTTTCGACTTCACCGGCTTTTTCAATGACCGCTTTCACTTTGGCGATTTGTGCTTCAATGGCTTCTTTTTCCATATCGGGTACCAAAACAAATAATGTTTCGTATGCCTTCATGTTTTCACCTCCTTTTGGACTTTTGGCACAGGCCTAACCTGTGCAAGGATACCAAATTATTATATCAAATAATGAAAATTTTGCAAGCTTTTTCTGAATCTTTTCAATGACAAATTTCCAATGGCAACGCGCAATTACTTTAATATGATGGCTGCGTATTATCATTTTTGAGTTCAATCGTTTTTAATTTTTCAGTTTTGATTTGAAGATTCCACGATGTTTTTTAGCATTTTGACAAATTTCGGCCGGGGCATCATTACCAGATGATCGCATCCGACGCATTTGAGTTTAATATCCGTTCCGGTTCGGATAATTTTAAAACGCTTCTCCCCGCAAGGATGAGGCTTTTTCATTTCGACAATATCGCCAACGGCATATTTCTTAATTTCCAATACATTATCCTTTCTTCGCTTGCTTACCATCGATCACAACAACCCGGTCATAGGGAATTTCAATCCCCGCCGCCATCAGTGTTTCCTTGGCATGCAATCTCAATGTGTTTTCTCCGATTCTGAAGTTTTCGGGCAGCGTTTCGGAAATAATGCCAATGGACACACCGGAGCTTTCCAAATCCATCACGCCAAGCACACGCGGCTCCACCGGGTACAAATCCGGATAGGTTTCGCGCATTGTCACACAAAGTTCCTTCAGTACCGCGATGGCACGCTGCGTATCCTCTTCGTAAGCGACACTGACCAAGACCGTCCGCTGTCTGTAATCCCTTGAATAATTGATGACATTGGTAATTTGCCCGTTGGAGACAATATATCGGCTGCCGTCAATCTCCTTCAGCGTGGTGGATTTCGCGCCGATATTTTCCACTCTCCCGGTTTCACCGTTAATTTCTACATAATCTCCAACCAAAAATGTTTTGTCGAAGAGAATCAAAAATCCACTGATGAGATCTTCAACAATAGCCTTGGCGCCAAACCCAATGGCAACGGTCCCAACGCCCGCCACCGCCAACAGCGCAGCAATGTCGACAAAATACGACAACACAGTCAATAAGCCGATGATTAGAATGCTGACGGACACAAAAGACCTGACCATGTTAGCCATTGTTCTGGTTTGTTTAATATCCCATTCCGTTTTGACAAACTTGCTTCGTTCTTTCAGTTTATAATAATAGTTCACCGCCGCCACTGCCAAACGGTTGATAATCACGACAATGATGATCGTCACAATAACGGAGGCGAGTTTGATCAGGACTTCCTCCGGATTAAAATATTTTGAGTAATAGGCCAAAGCGTCCATAACATTTTGAAATTTCATCAGCACCTCTCTTTCCGCGATCATTTTGTCCGTTAATTATTCTTTTGATTTGCGAGCTTTTTTGTCCTTTCGCAATCATTTATCTTCCAAAGCCGTAAAGCGCTTAGGTGAGCGCCGCTTCGTCAATCCCGTTATGCATTTTCCACTTGGTTTTCCTGTTTGGCGGATTTAATATAAACTCACTCCGCTTTCATATCGGCTTTTCGATCATTATGTGTCTTTCACATCCATCAATGCCGAACCATCATATCACACGACAGATTCGTCATTTTCACCGCTCCCCTTTATCAATGCCAGGTTTCAAAAACAACGGCGATTAATCTCGTCTAACGGCATGCCTTTTATTTCATGTTTGGAGCCCGTGCTTACAGTCTTTTATATTAAGGTTAAAAGCCCGCGGGAAATCATGCCGGAATCCAGCAAAGCGACAAGAGATGCATTCGTTGTGATTAAAGCGAAATAATAAACCAGCCGTACCAAAACAAATAGAATGACAAAGCCGGTAATCACGCCCAACGCCGCACCCGCTATGCGATTTGCCTTGCCCAAAACCGGGACACGGTTTAACATTTTGCTGTCTCTTTTGAGCTTTTGAAACAGCAAAAAACAAACGATCAAAAGGATCCCAAACAGACAAAATCCCATCACTTCTTTCACAAAGGCAACGGCGTAGGCAGTCAAATTTGAAATTAATGCCGACTCCATACCGGTGGCTGTTAACGCCGGTAACAGCACACCATAACCGGGTTGCGACCCCAAAGCGCTTTCCAGTGCCGCGATTTGCGATGCCACCCACAAGCCGATTTTTTCCGTGAAGAATTGATCGACCATCGGAATTTGAAAAATGGCATTTGTAAGTATCGGAGCCAAAAAACGAACAAGGACCAACGATACCACAAGGCCGATCAAGCCAATCAATGTGCTGACGGCCCCTCGGCTATATCCCCACACAAACATCGCCACCAATACGGCAATGCAGATCAGATCCGTCATATTAAAACTCATTGCTCTTCCCTGTTTAAAATATGATACAAGGCCAAGAGCGCTTGCCCCTGACCTTGTTTAATCCGTTATTATTTTTGTTTGCCTTTTCCGGGTATGACCCATTTCGGCCCGTCGTCATTGGACGCATTATTTGTGTCAGGTGTTTGCTGAGGCTGTTCTGCTTCGGCTTCTTTTTTCTTTCTTGAACCTGCGGGCACACCCATTCTTTTGATTCTGGCTCTGCGCGCTTCGGCCGCCTTGCGTCTCGCTTCTTTTTTTGCTTCCTGTTCCGCTTTGACTTTGGCAATCATTTCATCGGTAATGGGCTCAAAGGCTTCTGTTTGAATAACGGCCGGCTGTTCGATATCGCCGAGAGGATCTCTGCGATTCGGTTTCGGATTCATCCGCCTTCTCATGCCCTGTCTGACCATGCGTGACGCTTCGGTTTCTCTTTGCTTTTTGGCTCGTTCGGCCATTTCAGCCTGCTCTGCCATTTGTCTTTCTTCAATTTCCCGGCGTTTTTTAATGCGGGCCATGGCTTCCTGGCGGCTTTTCTTACCAATGAAATATCCGATGAATTGAGCGGCACAAATATACACAATGCAAATCAGCATAAACACAGCCATCGGCAGACTATTGCCGATTAACCGATAGATGATGCCGTAGGGGATATATAAGTATAAAGCCGGCGCCACAACAAAAGTAAGCAAATTCCAGGTGCTGCTGAATGAACCGCCAACATTGATACTACTGACAATGATCGACAGCAAAGTAAAAAACAGTGTCGGAATCATGCACATCAGCAAATAAAAAGCATAATCCCCTGGGCTCTCCTGCCCCGCGTCTTTGAATTGGTAATAATTAAACCCTACCCAAAATGCGGTAATCAACAATAATTGGATGATTCCGAAAGGTACATTGTAATGCCCGGGCCCGATCACATTAATGATTAATTTAAATACCGCGATGATCACAATATTTAGAAAATTCGCGATTAACGCATTGGTTAATGCGCCGCGTTTGCGTTTGGCTCTGAAATTGGTTTGCTTCATAACAGGCTTCTACCTCCCACTTAGTTTTAGCAAATCAAGCAGTCGATTTAAATCATCGGCCGAATAAAAGGCCAACTCTATTTTACCCTTGTTATCTTTAGATTTTATTTTAACATCTGTATGGAAATGATCTTTTAATTGTTCCTCAGCATCCAACAGATATGGGTCCGGCTGATGCTTTGTTTTGGGCTTACGGGTTTTTTTCATTTCACTGATGAGTTTTTCCGTTTCCCGAACATTGAGTTTTTTTTGAATGACAATATCTGCCGCTTTGACAATCTGTTTGTCGTCATCCAATCCCAATAGCGTTCTGGCATGTCCCGAACTGAGCTTGCCGGCCACCACTTGACTTTGCACCGACTCCGGCAGATTTAAAAGGCGCATGGTGTTGGCCACAGCCGCTCGGCTTTTTCCGATTTTAATGCCGACCTCTCCCTGAGTGAGATTGTAGTTGTTCATGAGGACTTTGTAGGCCAATGCCTCCTCCATCACATTGAGATCTTCACGCTGCAAATTTTCTATCAGCGATATCTCCAAAACATCCATCGGGGATAAATCTTTGATGATGACGGGCACGGTCTTGAGTCCGGCAAGATGCGCGGCGCGAAACCGTCGTTCCCCGGAAATGATCATATAGATTTCTTTTTCTTTTTGAACGAGCAGGGGTTGCAATATTCCGTGTTCTTTAATGGAAGCCGCGAGCTCTTCCAAGGGTTTCTTTTCAAAATGTCGTCTGGGCTGCTTGGGATTCGGTTTGACCTTTGATAGCGCAATGTCGACAACCAATGATTCGTTCTCCGGGATATTGTCCGGATTGAGTTTGACGACACCATTATCGTCTAAATCGACATTTTCTGAAATCAAAGCGCGAAGGCCTTTGCCTAAACCTTTATTTTTGGCCATGTCTTTCCTGTCTTTCTATAAATTCACGGGCCAATTCCAAATAGGCCTTGGATCCCTTGGACTGCGGTGCGTATTCAAAGATAGTCTGCCCGAAACTGGGTGCTTCCGCCAACCTAATATTTCTGGGTATATTGGTTTGATAAACTTTTCCTTTAAAATACCCGCGCACTTCCTCGGCCACTTGAACCGATAAATTTGTGCGGGAATCATACATGGTGAGCAATACTCCTTCGATACTCAATTGGGGATTTAAACTTTTTTTGACCAATGACACTGTATTAAGCAACTGACCAACGCCTTCGAGGGCATAGTATTCACATTGAATCGGTATGAGCACCGCGTCGGAAGCCACCAACGCATTGATGGTCAAAAGCCCCAAAGATGGCGGACAATCGATAAAAATGTAGTCATAGTATTTCGATACGGATGACAAGACATCCCGAAGGCGGGATTCTCTGCCTTCTATGTCGGCAAGCTCAATTTCCGAGCCGGCCAAATCAATATTGGACGGTAAAATGTGCAGCCCTTTAAAGCCGGTGGTTAAGATGATATTTTTGACGTCGTCCCCATTAATGAGGGTATCGTATATATTTTTATCGATTTTTTCTTTTTCAAATCCAAACCCGCTGGTTGTGTTCCCTTGCGGGTCGGTATCCACCGTCAGCACACGATAACCTTCCATGGCAAGGGCAGTAGTTAAATTCATATTTGTGGTCGTTTTGCCGACGCCACCCTTTTGATTAAATATCGCGATTATTTTTGACATCTCCTATTTTCTCCTTTGTTTGAATTACCATGCATCATTTTGCTCGTTTTTCATTTTGGAATGGTAATCACAATTTGAATGCTGTCGTCTTTTTCCTTTTCCTGATAAGAGACGTCTTTTCTGCTTTGCTTGATTTCTTTATAGGCAGATTTGATCGTGTTGATATAAATCTGCGCGTTGATGAAGGATTTTACCCGCGCTTTTTTTTCGCGGGTGATTTTTTCATCATAATTATTGGTCAGCACATTGTTGCGGATTTCTTCGACTAAGGCTTCTGTTTTCTTAACGTTCAGATCTTTTTTGAGGATTTGATCAATCACATCGCTTTGAATATCCTCGTCGGGAACGCGAATGAGCGCTCTGGCATGACGCTCGCTCAACCCCGCATCTTTAATTTTTTGCACAATTTTTGGAGATAGTTTTAACAGACGGATTTTGTTAGCGACAAAGGATTGTGATTTTCCGAGGCGACCCGCAATTTCTTCTTGAGTCATTTCGTAGTATTTCATCAATTGCCGATAACTTTCCGCTTCTTCAAAAAAAGTCAAATCCTCGCGCTGAACATTTTCAATGATCGCAATAACCGCCGAATCTTTTTCGCCGATGCTCATTTCAATGGCGGGAATGGTCTTGAGGTCTGCCAATTTGGCAGCTCGCAGCCGTCTTTCGCCTGATACGAGTTCATAGGCCGATTCATCAATTTTGCGAACCTGTATCGGAGATATCACACCAAAGATTTTAATTGACTCTGCCAATTCTTCCAACTGTTCTCTTTTGAAGCTTTTCCTTGGTTGATTCGGATTTGGAATGATGCTGTCAACAGGAATGTCTTTGATCGTTATCCCGATAGCTTCGCTTGTTTTCATCTCGGGTTCCAAAGCTTTTTCTGTCTTTTTATCTTTTTTAAAAAATCTCATTTGTGTCTCCGGTATTGCAGATGTTTCACGTGAAACACTATTTCAAAGGTTTCTTTTTGATTTGACCAAAAGATCTTGGATATTTCTTTGGTGTTTCATGCTTTTTTTCACAGAAAATTATAACATGAACACCGTGGTTTTTCAGTACATTTTTGTCTTTTATTTCAGGTTGTTTTCCGCCGAGGATTGTTGCGGCTTTTCCGGATTCGATGATTTCATCCTGCGCGCCGGGACCTTTCCATGCCAGAAAAAAACCTCCGGTTCTGACAAAGGGCAGGCATAGTTCTGACAAAACGCCATAGGCAGCGACAGCTCTGGATGTCACAATGTCGAAGGATTCTCTGTATTTTTCATCTCGGGATAACATTTCCGCTCTTCCAACCAAAAAATCGACGTTATGAATCTCCGCAGTATCGGCAATCTGTTTGACTGCCTCTATTTTTTTGGCTGTGGCATCCAGAAGCGTAAACCGACGCTCGGGATAACACACCGCAAGGGGTAGCCCCGGAAATCCGCCGCCGGTCCCAACATCCAAAACAGTCTCCCCTTTCGGCATACTCACCGCCAAAGAATCATATAGATGGCCTGTTATAAAGTCATCTGGATTTGTCATACGGGTTAGGTTTAATCTTTGGTTCATCTCTAACACAGCGTTCATTAATTTTTCGAGTTTTTCAAACTGCACATCGCTCATGTTCACCGGTAGTTTTTCCCAAAGACTTTGATAATCAGTTTTCAGACTCATGTTTTTTCTCTTGATATCGATGATTTAAATAAATATGAAGGACCGCGATATCTGCCGGTGAAACGCCCGATATTCTGGATGCCTGACCGATGGACATCGGCCGAATCCGTTCAAGCTTTTCACAAGCCTCCAGTCGAAGACCGCCAATCGAGCGGTAATCTAGGTCTTTTGGCAACTTTTTGCTTTCGGCTTTTTTAAAGTTTTTCACCTGAGCGATTTGTTTGTGAATATAGCCTTCGTATTTAATTTCAATTTCCACGGCCTCTTTTACCGGATCCGGCAGCGGTTGCCTTTCCGGATCAAAGGGCGCTGTATTTTCGTAGGTGATTTGCGGTCGTTTTAACAATGTGTCTAAGGCTACGCCCGAGGAGATTGGTGTGGCTCCAAGATCTTTTAATATGGCGTTGTTTTCCGCGCTGGGTTTTACCGTGATTTTTTTAACACGCGCAATTTCCCTATTGATCGCTTCAGTTTTACTTACTAATTTTTGATAGCGTTCATCGGAGATAAGTCCGACCTCGTGCCCGATAGGGGTCAGTCGTCTATCAGCATTATCCTGACGCAACAGCAATCTGTATTCAGCTCGGGATGTCATCATCCGGTAGGGCTCTTCAGCGTCTTCATTGATGATATCATCAATCAGAACACCGATATAGGCTTCGGAGCGATCAAGAATGATTTCTTCTTTGCCTTGAATTTTAAGCGACGCATTTATCCCGGCGATTAGACCCTGGGCCGCCGCTTCCTCATAACCGGATGTCCCGTTAATTTGTCCGGCAAAATACAGACCGTCGATTTTTTTGTGAGCCAAAGTGGCATAAAGTTCCGTCGGATGGATGCAGTCATATTCGATGGCGTAGGCCGAGCGCATGAACTCCACATGGTGCATCCCCGGCACTGTGCGATACAGCGCGATTTGAACATCCTCAGGCAGACAGGAGGACATGCCCTGAACGTAGACTTCTCTTGTATGGAGGCCTTCGGGCTCCATGAAAATTTGATGTCTTTCTTTATCTTGAAAGCGCATGACTTTGGTTTCGATGGACGGACAATAACGCGGGCCGACACCCACCACATCACCTTTAACCAATGGACTGCGATCTAGGTTCGCGTTGATGATATCATGGGTCTCCTGATTGGTGTAGGTGAGATAGCACGGCACCTGATCAATGTCAATGCTTTCCGTCTCAAAGGAAAAAGGTGTGATGGTTTCGTCGCCGGGTTGAATCGTCATTTCGTCATAATCAAGGGTTTTGGCATCGACCCTGGCGGGTGTTCCCGTCTTAAATCGCTGAAGTGAAATGCCGGCGTCTTTCAGACTTTGGGATAAAAACCGCGCCGGGAACAAGCCGTTGGGCCCGCTTTCATACTGCACGTCTCCGATAAAAATTTTACCTTTGAGATAGGTACCGGTACAGACGATGCAGGCTTTACAGCCGTAAATTGCACCGGTCTGTACTTCTACACCGGTGATTTTGCCATCCTTGATAATGAGTTCAGTGGCCTCCTGTTGCTTTAACAGAAGATTTTTTTGATTTTCAATCACTTCCTTCATCCGGAATTGATAAGCTTTTTTGTCGGCCTGGGCGCGCAGCGAATGGACCGCCGGACCCTTCGCAGTGTTCAGCATACGGCATTGGATCATGGTCGCGTCGATGTTTTTTCCCATCTCTCCACCCAAGGCATCAATTTCTCTGACCAAATGCCCTTTCCCTGTTCCGCCGATAGCGGGATTGCAGGGCATCATCGCCACAGAATCCAAATTGATGGTCAAAAGCAATGTTTGATGTCCGAGACGCGCGGCAGCCAATGCGGCTTCACATCCCGCATGCCCCGCGCCAATGACAATCACGTCATATGTTTTTGCGTTATAACTCATATTTTCTTCTTTCTGATATTTTAAATCCAGCGGTTATATGATGAATGTATTATTGATATTTTTCTGCCTAGGTTTTTTATTACAATACTTTGTCTTTTATTTTCCCAAACAAAAATTGGCAAAGATACGATCGATAATGTCTTCTCCGACGCTTTTACCAGTTATAGCCCGAAGTTTCACCAATGCTTCATTTAAATCGATGGCCGCCATATCGACAGACAAGCCTGCTTGCAGCGTATTTTTTGCCTCAGTTAAATGTGAGCGGATTTCAGTAAGGGCATCAGCATGTCGTTTGTTTAACACCACATCACTGTCATCACTCATCGGATAGGATTTTTGCACCGCTTCCACCATTTTGGCTTTTAGCTCATCAACCCCTTCTCCTGTTTTGGCAGAGAGAGCAACATCACAATCGGAATATGTGTTTTCGGAATTTAAATCAATTTTATTATAGACGATAATTCGTTTTTTTTGTTGTAATTGATGATCGATCATTTCGTTGACTTGTGTTTCACGTGAAACATCGCGCATATCGATAATCAGTTCCGCTTCGTCAATTAAGCTTAATGCCCTGTCAACCCCGAGACGCTCAACAACATCCGCCGTCTCTCTGATGCCCGCTGTATCGATCAGTCTAAAAGGAATCCCTTCCAAATTGAGATAAGTATCGACAAAATCTCTTGTAGTGCCGGGAATGGCTGTGACTAAAGCCCGATCTTCGGTGATTAACGCGTTAAATAGTGAAGATTTTCCCACATTGGGTTCCCCTAAAATGAGGGTGCTGATGCCTTCTCGCATAATCTTTCCGGTGGAAGAGGTGCGAAGCAAATCATCAACCAAGCCAACACATCGATCAATAGCGGATATTATTTCATTTTCCGTCATCCCATCAATGTCATACTCCGGATAGTCAATGGATGCGTCAACCATCATCAGCATATGGATGAGTTCATCATCAATCGCTGTATATTTTTGTGACAAACCTCCGGCCAGCTGCTTTTCGGCATATCGCAAACTTTTTTCTGTTTTGGCATTGATGATGTTTAACACCGCTTCCGCCTGAGATAAATCAATCCGACCGTTCTCCACCGCGCGCATGGTAAATTCACCGGGTTCGGCAAGCCTCGCCCCCGCTTCAATGACCGCGTCTAAAACCGCGTTTAAAACAACCATACCGCCATGACAATTGATTTCCACCGTGTTTTGAGCCGTATAGGATCTGGGAGCGCCCATGAAGGAAACCAGCACTTCATCGATTATGCTTTGGCTTTGAGGATGCACAATATGCCCGTAATGAATCGTGTGGCTTTCGAAGGACTCGGGCTTTTGCGCCCCGGTGTACACGCGACTCAAAACATCCAGCACATGCTCTCCCGAAAGGCGTACAATACCAATTCCCCCTTCTCCGGCGCCGGTCGCTATGGCCGCTATGACGTCTTCGTGATGTTCACCTATCATATAAACTCCTTTGTCAAACCGCCGTCATGAATCATTAACCTTGTCAAGCTTTATTTTGGATAACAATCATGATGCAAGTTAAAATTCAAATAACAATCATAAATCGGACGATATACCGAGAAAAGCTTTTTAACAAAATCAAACCGGTCAAACGCATGATGATTTTCATGTTAAAAACCATCGCTTTTTTCGGTCAACGCAAGTGATAAAAAAATCGCCTTAAACAGGCGATATCTTTTAATTCATTATTTGTCTTGAAGATCAATCACGACGTAGCGGTAAGGATCATCGCCTTCACTGTAAGTGTAAATATCGTCATAATCCTGAAGCGTCGAATGAATGATGCGGCGTTCCGCAGGATTCATCGGCTCCAACGCGATTTTATGGCGATTACGCATCACATTGCGAGCCATTTTTTTGGCAAGCATTTCCAAAGTCTTTTGACGTTTTCGACGATAATTTTCCGTATCGATGATGACGCGGATATATTGATCGGATTTTTTGTTGACAATTAAACTTGTTAAATATTGAATGGCATCCAAGGTTTGACCGCGGCGGCCGATTAATATTCCCATGTTTTCGCCGCTTAAATCGATATTGAGGATATCATCATTGAGTTTGGCTGAAACCACACAATCAATCCCCATTGCGCCGAGCATGTCAGATAAAAAAGTTTGAGCTTTTTTGGCAGGATTGACTATCGGAGATACTTCAACAATAGCTTCTTTTTTTCCGAAAATGCCGAAAACACCGGAATCGGGTTCCTGTAAAACCGTATAGATGACTTCATCTTTGGTTAACGCCAACGTCGCAAGCGCTTGAGCCAATGCTTCATCAACGGTTTTTCCTGTCCCTTTTACAGGTTCGTTCATAAATTTTTATCCCCCTTAACAAATATCTTACGAACGACTCATTATTGAGATCGTTCGTCGTTTTGCGGAATTTTTGTGATGGTTTTGCGTTTAACGGTTTTTCCCGAAGCCGGTTTGGTCTTCGGCCTGCTGACGGTTTTTTCTTTTTTGGGAGCTTTGCCCATTTGAGCGGCCATCATATCCTGGCGCATCTGGCTTTGCTCTTTACGCATGGCTTTTGTTTCTTTTCGCTTGCGTTTTTCTTCTTCTTCCATATTGCGTTCGGCTTCATCAACCGAAATCGTTTTGACCGGAATACGCATGACGATCATTTGCTGCACAAAAGTATAGATATTTTGCACAACCCAGTAAAGGGAAACACCAGCCGGCATGCTGATGGCAAACCAACCGATCATCAGCGGCGTAACATACATCATGATCTTTTGCGTTTGTTGTTGAGATCCGCTGCCCTGAACATTCATCGTGAATTTTTGGGTGAGGAAGGTTAAAACCACGCAAAGAATCGGCAAAATATAATAGGGGTCCGGATCGCTCAGGTTATGCAGCCAGAGGAAAGACTGCTGGACGGCTTCGGCGCCGCCGTTGGTAAAGACCCATTTGGTGGGCTCTCTGAGAGCGCCGAACAGGCCCATGATGATGGGAAGCTGAACAAGGGTCGGCAAACAGCCCGATAAGGTGTTGACATTATAAAGCTTATAGAGCTTCATCGTTTCGGACTGAAGTTTTTCCGGATTGTTTTTGTACTTGGCCTGCAGTTTCTCGATTTCCGGTTGGAGTGACTGCATGACGCGCATGGATTTACTCTGTTTGATATTGAGCGGAAGCAAAACGGTTTTAACCAAAATCGTAAAGACGATGATGGTGATACCGTAATTGCCGATGACGCTGTGAATCTGAAACAGTATGAATCCAAAAAATTGATAGAGAAAGTCTAGCATCTTATTTTATTTTTTCTCCTTAAAACGTCGAGTGAATCAAGGTACGGGATCATAACCGCCGGGATGAAAGGGATGGCATTTCGCGATGCGTTTAATGCTGAGAAAACCGCCTTTCAATATGCCGTATTTGGTGATGGCCTCGTAAGCATATGCCGAGCAAGTCGGCATAAAACGACAAGTTTTTGGCAACATGGGAGAAATCCAAACCTGATAAAAACGAATGAGTAAAAGAAAGGGGACGCTGATAATTCGCCGCACAAAATCACTTCCTTTTTTTGAGTTCCAAATGTGTTTTATAAAACAAATGGGACAAAGATTTGGCAAGCTCTGCGTAGGAAGCGTCGGCACAACGGTTTTTGGCAATGATAATCATGTTGTAGCCTTGTTTGACATTCGGTCCGGCCAAGCGAAAAGCCTCCCGGATCCGACGTCTGACACGGTTACGCACAACGGCTTTTTTGGATACCTTTTTGCTGACAATAATACCGAGATGGTTTTGATTGTCTTGATTGTCAATATAATAAAAGTAGAAATGCCGGTTTCCGAATTGCTTGCCGTGTTTAAAAACCCGTTGAAATGTTTTATCGCCTTTTAGCGAATCTGAAACCATAAAGCCTCACTCCCGCATCTGTCGCCCTAAACAGAATAGCAAAAAAGACCGTTCCTCAAAGCAAACGGTCTTTCAAATTAAGCAGATAATTTTGCTCTGCCTTTTTGTCTTCTTCTTTTCAATACGAGTCGACCATTTCGTGTTGACATTCTTTTTCTAAAGCCATGCTCTTTTTTACGCTGTCTATTCTTAGGCTGAAAAGTACGCTTCATGTATGACAACCCTCCTTCTCCAGATTTTATGTCAATTTATAACATTTGCTTTTTTACCATGAAATTATATATTGACAGAGAAATGATGTCAAGATTTTTTTGAAATTGTTTCATTAAAACGAGAATTCTTCGATATAAGATATCTTATATTGAAGCCAAACTTTAATATTTTTCCATAATATCATCAATCACACGCATCTATCGTGACGTGGCATCAAAGCAAATATTAAAATAATATATTGATGACAAATCAATGATATGAGAACAGCGCAAGAGATTTACATTGTTTGAAAAATAACCTTAAATCCATTGAAATCGCTTGCGTTTTTTGTGAGAATGCTTTACAATATAATCTGTACAATTATATATTCTTCAAGCCACCGGCATACTCGTATTCCCTCCCATAATGGAGATGAGACATAAAGGAGATGAGACCAATGGATGAAATGCGTTATGTGCAATATTTAGAAACCCCACCGGGTTTATTAATGCTAACGTCGACGGATTCGGTACTCATCGGTGTGAAATGGGTGGAAGACAAAATCAAAGAGGAAACCGAAAGCCGTCCGATTTTGGAACAGACAAAATCACAACTAAACGAATATTTTGAAGGGCATCGCAAAACCTTCAATCTGTCCCTTGAAGCCAGAGGCACCGCTTTTCAAAAACGCGTTTGGCGCGTTATCCGCCAAATTCCCTACGGTCAACTCCGCTCGTATCAGGACATCGCCAACGCCATCGACAGTCCGAGTGCGCCGAGAGCCGTAGGCCGCGCCAACAACAAAAATCCTTTGGCCGTTATTATTCCATGTCATCGCGTCATCGGCACCAACGGTCTTTTGACCGGCTATGTCGGTGGCCTGGACATCAAAAAAGATTTAATCGATTTGGAAAAAATGCGCATTATCGAGGAAAACAATTTTCTCTGACATCGCGATCTCTCAATCGCATCTGATGCCGCATAACGAGAATCTTTTGTTTGTCATAACCAATTTTAAATCACCGGCAATAATGATGAAAAAGAGAATGACGCCCGCGCGTTGTTCGCTTTTTTTTGATCCTTTTGACGGCAGGGATGACAAATTTTGAAAAATCGCTCTTGCTTTTTTGAGCATTCCCGTTGCCAATCCAGTGTTAGGAATAATTTAAAACATCGCCGAAAAGACAAAACATGACAAGCGTTCACGCGAACGATGCTTTGCATTGCATCATACGAAAAAAGCCGAAAACGTGTTTTTTCGCATCCGTTAAAGCCCTGTTTTTATATTTTTATGATTATATTGTTTAATTTTAGAATGGATGTATACTGAACATCCTTACACATGCCAAAGATTTCTTTTAAACGGGTACATGTAGCGTCATCCTCGTTTGAAAACAGTTCTAATTGTTTTTGGGGAGTTAACAATGCGCAATTATCTCTCATTCTTATGATGTAGTCATCGCCTTTTTTGAGAATTCTCAGATCAATGCTGTGGTCGTTGCTGTCCGCGAAGCCGTGCCGAATGATATATCCGGCAAGTTCTTCAATGCACGAACGAATGAGATGGCTCACTTTTGAGTCGCAGCCGTGTGCCTCGCAAAAACCGCGAACCTCCTCCGAAAGTTTCATGATTTCATCCATATTGTCTACGGTTTTATCTATTTTGTCCTCATCGGGAACATCGAAATGATCAGGCAAAAGCAACAACTTATTCCAAAAGCCTTTGCGCTTTATCTTATTTTTGTGACAATACAGCGCAATCATAATACCGAATATGATAAGCATCAATACTTGCGTTACGGGAAAAGCAATCCATATGGCTTCCTGCTTGAAGATGGGGAGCATGACAAATGCGGATAACACCAAAAGCACCCCTTCCAGCAAAAAACCGGCAATTGATGACAAAGTGCTTTTTCCAATACCCTGTAAATAAGTTTGATATATCACGTTTAACCCGTAGAGGGGCATACCGATTGCGTAGCATTGCACCGCTCTTGTGGCATACTCCAATGCATCAGGGGCGTTTTTTATGTACAGCGAAGCAAATATAGGAGCTGCGAAAAACACCACAATCGCTATCAAAAGGGTATAGGCATATGTCGCGGCAACCGATGTCTTCAGAAGCATTTTCATTTTTTCTCTGTCTTCCTCCCCGAGAAAGATAGCTGCCATCATCGCCACGGTGTCTCCCATGCCGATGGTGATAGGATTGAAAAGGCTGTCTGCCGAACGATGCACGGTATATGCCGCGATAGCGCCGGAGGTGGCAACAACAGCAAGCATATTGTTCATCAGGGTGGATCTTAAGGTGTTGCCGATTCTGCAGACACCCGTCGGAAGTCCCACCTTTATGATTTCTGTGATTTTTTCTAATTTGATATAGCGAAAGTCAAATTTGAGCAAAATGTCTTTCTTTGTAAAATGCAGCAGCAAAACAAACAGTGAGATGTAATAGCCGATACTTGTTGTTAAACCCATTTCAAAGGTATCTCCGTGGATAACAAATACCACAAACAGATCCATCAATGCATTTGCGACAGTCATGATGAGTGTCGCAATAATCGTTCTGTTTTTATCGTTGTCTATGATCATATACGCAGACAGCACACGGATGCCGTTCATTGCGGGCAGACCGATGGCAATACCGATCAAATATGCTTGTGTTTTATCCAGCAAATTGGCTGCGTTGCCCGAGGCACCGAGCAAAACACTGATTTGTCTTGAAAATATGATGATGAGCACCATGCATATCAGTGGCATCCCCACCGAAAAGAGCCATGACAACGTGAATATTCCTCTTGCCTCATCGAGTTTTCCTTCGCCGATCAGCTTTGTAAATCTGTTTCTTGAGCCCGATGATATAATTGAACCAAACAAAACAAAAACAAAGGTGAGAGGATTGACAAGACCAAAAGCCGAAATCGAGTCAACCCCCAAGAATTGACCGATGATCACACCGTCAATGAGTGAACCGATTGAGCTAGTCAGAGATGTGAGCACAAATACCAACAGTGAATCCAAAAATGCATCCACGATAATGTTTTTCCCCGGCCTATATTTATCAATTATGTCTATCACACGCATATATATCCCTCCATTACGGTTACTCTGTTTGAAACACCGAATCAATTCAAAGGAAAATAAAACTTATATCCGTTTGGCTGTATCCGATTGGTAAGATTTCATTGTAGCTTCAACCAAAATCAAAGTGAACGTATTATACCATAATTTTAATTAAAATTAAAATGATCGGCTTTCAACCCTTGTAAGCAAACATATTTTAAAAAATCCCCCTATTTCCCACCTTTCGGCATTTTTTGTCAAATTTACTGTTTGTTTTAACGGAAAGACGCTTCGACCAAAAACAATAAGCGGAAAAGTTAAAAATATTATATAAATTAATAGATTTGTATAGAATCGGTTGGATATCCGATTCTTTTTTTGAGATAATATGTGTTATAATACAATTAATTCAATTATTAATGGAGGTATTCACTATGGCATCTCTTTCAAAAGGACTTAAATCATTATACTACGCTGGCGTCGGCGCCGGTACATACTGCTACGAAGCCGCGGAAAACGTCTTAAACAAATTTATCGAAAAAGGGAAAGAATCTGTCGAAGACGGCAAATCCCGCAACGAAAAAATCAAAACCGAAGTCAAACAAAATTATGACGAAACCATCAGCAAGCTCAACAATGACGTCAAACCCAAATTCGAAGATTTTGTTTTAAGTTTGGGAAGCTTCACCGAAGATCAGCTCAAACAAATCAAAAACAAAATCGTTCAAAAAGAAGCTGAAGCTCCTAAAAAAGCTGAAGCGGCCGAAGCGGAAGATGTGACCGAACCCGCCGCTGACGCCGAAGCGGAAGATGCACCGGTGAAAGAAGAAGCACCGGCGGAAAACGACAAATAATCTCATGTCGAATCGTCTGGCTTCTCTTTACTTTAAAGAGTTTAACGACACCGATTCTCCTCAAGGCAATGCCGATATAGAAGAAAAATTACCGAGAGGCTACCGCCGAAAACGCCTTGGGGAGATCATGTCTATTCTGAACCGGCACGAAATCACCAAAGGTCTGACGCCGGAAAAACTTCGACTGATCATCGAGGATTTGGGTCCGACCTTTGTTAAGTTCGGCCAAATTATCTCTATGCGCTCGGACATTCTGCCCGAAGCCTATTGCAAAGAGCTTGAAAAACTGCGTTCCGATGTCAAACCGATGTCCTTCGCAACCGTTAAAAAACAAATCGAAACGGAATACGGCGACTCCATGTCGTCGCTTTTTTCCAAATTTGATAAAAAACCCTTAGGATCCGCTTCAATCGCCCAGGTGCATCATGCCATATTAAAAAACGGTGATGAAGTGGTCGTCAAGGTACAAAGACCGGGCATTTATGAAGTCATGGCAATGGATATCGGCCTGCTGCATCGTGCCATATCCCTCATCAAAATCACGGGAATTATCAGCGACGCATTGGACCTCAACATGCTGCTGGATGAAATGTGGTTTGCCGCCCGTCAGGAAATGGACTTTCTCATCGAGGCGCGTCATGCCGATCAATTCGCCGATTACAACGAAGATATCAGCTATGTGGCCTGTCCCAAAATGTATCATCAATACAGCACGTCCAAAATGCTGGTGATGGAATACATTGACGGCATCTCCGTCGGTGATTTAGATGCGCTTCGCGCGGCAAAAGTTAATCTAAACACCCTGGCCGACAACATGGCGGAGAACTACATTAAACAAGTCATCGACGACGCGTTTTTCCATGCCGATCCCCATCCGGGCAACATCATCATCCGTGATGGTGTCATCGTTTGGATCGATACCGGCATGATGGGTACACTATCCCGCAAAGATTCCAACGCGCTGAAAAACATGATTTCCGCCGTTGCCACGCAAAATGCCCAAACCCTCAAAAACGCTTTATTGGAAATCGGAGACTACACCGAGCCCATCGATCATATTCGCATGTACGCCGACGTTGATAATTTCTTAAACCGTTACGGCAACATGGATTTTGAAAGCATTGAACTCGGCACGTTTTTGACGGATTTACTCGACCTCGCATCAGAACACCACATATCGATTCCAAAAGGCATCACCATGTTCATGCGAAGCTGTATCACCATCGAATCCGTTATAGCGCTACTAAATCCCCACGCCAACCTTGTGTCGATTCTCATGAAGCATCTCTACCGCAATGAGATTAAAAACCTCGATCTCAAGGCCACCCTGTTTGATTTCGGCCGGAATCTTTACTCCGGTGCCCAAGCAACCCTTGAAATTCCGGGTTATGCCATTTCCCTCATCCGGACAGTGCTTCACGGCGACACCAGCATCAACATAAAGCTGTCCGATTATAGTGATTTGATGCGTAAAATCGACCTTTTGGTCTCTCGTATTGTTACATCTCTCATTATCGTCGGTTTGCTCATCGGCTCCAGCTTTATCGCGACCACCAATATGAAACCGGAGATTTTGGATATTCCCGCTTTGGGGCTCATCGGTTTTGTTTTTGCCATGGGGCTCGCATTTTATCTCATCTTCAATATATTCATTACCAAACGCTAAATCCTCCTGTGTCGATTTCGGCACAAGAGGATTTTTTGATAGGCCATCAACAGGTTAAAGACATGACCTGACAACCGATCCATAAAAAACAAAGACCGGCAATTCGCCAGCCTTCGTTTAAGAGAAATGAATAAGATAAAACGAGATATCTTATCAATTGGGAGGTATTATGATATGTGATTGGTTTTGGTAATCTCATCGTATCACACGAAAGGACACACAACGGACACAACGTTTGGCGTCCTAAAGCTTACTTTAAGATTGTGTCTAAAAGCGCCATATATATCATCATCAGAAATATTGTGATAAACACGAAAAACCCTTTTGTTTTCGCGTCGTTTACCCTACAATATATCTATAGCTTTGGCTTTGTATTGCAAAAAAGGAGTCCTACACCCATGAAACCTGTCATTTCAATTTCAATGCTCAGTGCCGATTTTGCCCATGTTGGTCGTGATTTAAAAGCCGCCGAGGCTGCCGGCGTCGATTGGATTCACGTCGATGTTATGGACGGTCATTTTGTGCCCAATATCACCATCGGACCCGATCAAATGAAAAACTTTCGCTCATCCGTCTCCATTCCCTTCGATGTCCATTTGATGATCAGTCATCCGCTGTCCTATATTGACGCTTTCGCCGAAGGCGGCGCCGACAGCATCACCGTGCATGTCGAATGTGAAGACGACACTGACGCTTGTTTAAGCAAAATTAAATCTCATGGTATTAAAGCCGGTGTTGTAATCTCCCCCGATACACCGGTCACAGCCGTCGAGCCCTATCTTGACGGTATTGACATGATTCTCGTGATGAGCGTCTATCCCGGTTTCGGCGGGCAAAGCTACCTTCCCCAAAGTTCCGAGCGCCTGAAAGCTGTCAAAACGCTGATCGGAAAACGCCCGATCCGCTTAGAAGTGGATGGCGGCATCAATTTTGATACCCTGCCCGATGCGCTTGCCGCCGGTGCCGACACCATTGTATCCGGATCTTGCCTCTTCCGAGGAAACATCAAAAACAATGTGGATCAATTCCGCACCATCATAGATTCGCACACGAAATAAGATTCCAATATTCTTCGTTAAATATTACCAAATTGATGACCGACACATCACTTCTTCGGATTATGAGACGCTGAAGTATCAAAGCGCACTACAATCGATTTGGATATTATGATTAAATAAAAGGTTTCCTCACCGAGAAAAAACAATCACCCAGCATATAATCAAAAAACGGCAGAGCACTGCCGTTTTTTAATGTATTATGCGTTGTTGAAATCAACCGTGGTTTGTATTTGATAAAAAATCAATGTTATTGTTTATTGTGATGTCCTCATCCCCTTCAGTTAAGGATAGTCTTAGCTTATTCGGTGGGGTTTTCCGTTTGATTTAACATTGACATTTGACTTTCTTCTTCTTCCGGATCTTCATTTAAGTCTTTGTCCTGATTGACTTTGCAGATGGTCACGATTCGTTCTTCACCTTTGAGGCGCATGAGACGCACACCTTGGGTGCTTCGGCCGACTTTTGAAATGTCATCGCCGCGAAGTTTAATGACAACGCCTTCGTTGTTGATCATCATCAGCTCGCCGCCATCTTCCAACACACAGAATCCGACGAGATAGCCTGTCTTCGGCGTGCAGCGGTAGGTTTGAATGCCCTTTCCACCACGGCCCTGAATGCGGTATTCGCTGTCCTTGGTGAGTTTGCCGTAGCCTTTTTCCGCCACGCAGAGAATATAGTCTCCGCCGGTGAGTACATCCATGCCGACCGCTTCGTCATCGGCGCGAAGGCCGATACCGCGCACACCCATGGAAGTGCGGCCCATCGCCCGAACATCTTCGGATTTAAAGCGAATGGCATAACCCAAATGGGTGCCGATGACCACATCCTCGCTGCCGTCAATGATGCGCACGCGAATGAGTTCATCATCTTCTTTGAGATTGATGCCGATGACGCCGTTTTTCCGGGAGGTATCATAATCCGACAACGCGGATTTTTTGATAATGCCTCGTTTGGTGGCCATGAGCAGATACTTGTCGTTGTCAAAGGATTTAACCTGCAGCATGGTTGTGATGGATTCATCGGGATCCAATTGCAGAATATTGACAATCGCCGTGCCGCGGGCTGTGCGTCCGGCTTCAGGAATTTCGTATGCTTTGAGCCGGTAGAACTTACCTTTATTGGTAAAGAACAAGAGATAATCGTGAGTCGACGTGATGAAGAGATGTTCAACAAAGTCGTTTTCCCTGGTGGAAAGGGCCGAAATGCCTTTTCCTCCGCGGTTTTGCGCGCGATAGGTGTCGGCGGCAATGCGTTTGATATAACCCACGTGAGTCATGGTGATGACCACTTCCTCTTCTTCGATCAGATCCTCCACATCCAAGGTGTCGGTGTCAATATCGAAGGAAGTACGGCGGGCATCGCCATATTTGTTCTTGATCTCGTTTAATTCATCTTTGATGATGCCGAGAACAAGACGTTCATCAGCCAGAATCGCTTTGTATTCTTTGATTTTCGCCATGAGCTCGGCATATTCTTCTTCGATTTTTTCACGTTCGAGACCCGTGAGACGTTGCAAACGCATATCGAGAATGGCCTGAGCTTGAATTTCTGTCAGGGCGAAACGCTCAACCAAGCGAGTCTTGGCGATTTTGGCATCGGCGGATGAGCGGATGATGCTGATGACTTCATCAATATTGTCAAGCGCGATGCGCAGCCCTTCCAAAATATGAGCGCGGGCTTCCGCTTTCTTTAACTCGAACTTGGTCCTGCGGGTGATGATCTCTTCCTGATAGGACACATAATGTCCGAGAACCTCTTTGAGGGAGAGCACTTTTGGCTGCCCGTCCACAAGGGCAATCATGATGATACCGAAGGTGTCTTGAAGCTGCGTGTATTTATAGAGTTGATTTAAAATAATGGTCGCGTTGGCATCGCGCTTAAGGTCGATGACAATGTGGATGCCTTTTTTCAGGTCGGTTTCATCGCGAATATCGGTGATGCCTTCCACGCGTTTTTCCTTGACCAAATCGGCAATTTTTTCGATGAGCTTGGCCTTGTTAACCATATAAGGCAATTCAGACACGACGATTTGGGTCTTGCCGCGTTTGCGTTCAACGATTTCCACCTTGGAACGGATCTTGATGCGGCCGCGGCCCGTGGCATAGGCTTCGCGGATGCCGGCCTTGCCGAGAATGACGCCACCGGTCGGGAAATCCGGACCTTTGATTTTTGTCATGAGTTCCGAAAGCTCAATATCGGGATTATCGATATACGCGGTGACTCCGTCGATGACCTCACCCAGATTGTGAGGCGGAATATTGGTGGCCATCCCGACGGCAATCCCCTGAGAACCGTTGACCAATAAATGGGGAAAACGCGAAGGAAGAACCATCGGCTCTTTTTCGCTCTCGTCAAAGTTGGGCACAAAATCAACGGTTTCTTTATTGATGTCCCGCAGCATTTCCATCGCGATTTTTGAAAGCCGCGCTTCGGTATAACGCATGGCCGCCGCGCCGTCACCGTCGATGGACCCAAAGTTTCCCTGACCTTGAACGGTCATATAACGGGTGGAAAAATCCTGAGCCATGCGGACCATGGCATCATATACAGCACTGTCGCCGTGGGGATGATATTTCCCGAGAACTTCCCCGACGATTCTCGCGGATTTTCTGAAGGGTTTGTCCGGAGTCATGCCCGTTTGGCTCATCGCGTAGAGAATGCGGCGGTGTACGGGCTTTAATCCATCTCTGACGTCGGGCAGCGCGCGACCGATGATGACGCTCATCGCGTAATCGATGTAGCAGTTTTTCATCTCATCTTCAATGTTGACATCGCGCACTCGATCGCCGAGCATGCTCATGTTTTCGTCTTTATCCATAATAGCCTTTCTTTATAAAATCTATTCGTTAATCTGCTTTGTCATGATTGTTCACGTTCAATTGATTTGATTTATATTTTGTCAATTCTTTCACGTCGATATTTTTATATTTTTATAGCCGCGTTTAAATAATCTGCAAAGCGTTTTATTATCCTGTCCGTCTGTATAAAATACAGTCATTATTTGGCTTAGATTTTGGTTTTAATTTTTATCTTCGTGAATGTGTTTATTCGGATAAATTCGATGCCATCTTACACATCCAAATTCTTCACTTTACGGGCATTGCGTTCAATGAATTCCTTACGCGGCTGGACCTTGTCTCCCATCAGCACGTTGAAGATTTCATCGGCATAAGACGCGTCCTCCACATTAACCCGAAGCATGTTGCGGGTTTCAGGATTCATTGTGGTCTCCCACAATTGTTCGGCGTCCATTTCACCAAGCCCTTTGTAGCGCTGCAGGGTATATTTACTGCTGTCAAGGTCTTTGGTGCGCTTGGCAAGCTCGGCGTCGGTGTAGGCGTATTCCACATGTTTTCCGCGGCTGATTTTATAAAGCGGCGGCTGAGCGATATACACATATCCTCGTTCGATGAGCCCGCGCATATAACGATAAAAGAACGTCAGCAAAAGGGTACGGATATGGGCACCGTCCACATCGGCATCGGTCATGATGACGATTTTGTGATAACGGGCGCGTTCCACGTCGAAATCATCGCCGATTCCCGTTCCGAAAGCCGTGATCATGGATTTTAAGGTGTCCGCCGTCAAAATGCGGTCCAAACGGGATTTTTCAACGTTGAGAACTTTTCCGCGAAGGGGCAGAATGGCCTGAATGCGTGAATCACGACCGGTTTTGGCCGAACCGCCGGCGGAGTCCCCTTCGACGATGAATATCTCGGAAAGGGCCGGATCTTTTTCGCGGCAATCCGCCAGTTTTCCGGGAAGAGAGGTGGACGAAAGCGCTGTTTTTCTCCGGGTCATTTCCCTGGCTTTTTTGGCCGCGATCCGTGCCCGGGACGCTTGAAGATTCTTTTCGACAATGCGTTTGGCTTCCGTCGGATGTTCTTCCAAAAACGCGCCGAGCTCTTCCCCGACGATGGTTTCCACGATGCCTTTGACTTCGGGATTGCCGAGCTTGGTTTTGGTTTGACCTTCGAATTGGGGTTCCAAAAGTTTGATGCTGATAATCGCCGTCAGGCCTTCGCGGATATCCTCGCCGGACAGATTTTTTTCGTTGCCTTTGAGGAAGTTGTTTCTTTTGGCGTAGTTGTTAATCGTCCGGGTTAACGCGCTTTTAAAGCCGTTTAAGTGGCTGCCGCCTTCCGGTGTATAGATATTGTTTGCATAGGCATAGATATTTTCGGAGTAGCCTTTGGTATATTGAAGGGCGATTTCCAAACTGTAGTCGTCCATGTCCTTTTCATAATAGGTGATGGTGTCATACAGGGGATCTTTGTTGCGGTTGATATATTCGATATAAGATTGGATGCCGCCTTCGTAGTGATAGTTGTCGGAGCGTTCTATGCCTTTTCGCGTGTCCTTGAGGGTGATGGAAACACCTTTATTGAGAAAGGCCAGCTCTCTGAGACGATGCTCCAAGACATCGTAATCATAGACGGTTTCATCAAAAATGTCGGCATCGGGCTTAAAATAAATTTTGGTCCCGGTGCGGTTTGTTTTGCCGATCACTTCCAATTCGGATGTTTTGTTGCCATGCTCAAAGGTCATGCGGTGAATCTGTTTATTTTGTTTGACTTCGCAAATCAAGGTTTCCGACAGCGCATTGACAACGGAAACCCCGACGCCGTGAAGCCCGCCGGAGACCTTATAACCGCCGTCGCCGAATTTACCGCCGGCATGCAGCATGGTTAGCGCCATTTCCACACCGGTCATATTTTGTTTGTGATTGATGCCCGTCGGGATACCGCGGCCATCATCGGTGACGGTGATCGCGTTGTCGTCATCAATGACAACGGTAATATTGCTGCAATAGCCGGCCAGGGCCTCATCGATGGAATTATCGACGACTTCGTAGACCAGATGATGCAGCCCTTGTTTGCCCGTGGAGCCAATGTACATACCCGGCCGGCGCTTGACCGCTTCCAGACCTTCCAGAGCCTGAAGCTGGTCGGCGCCGTATTCATGATTGGTTTTTGTTGCTTCTGACATTGATACCTCCGAATCAAAAATGATAAGTCAGTTTATTAAATGCTGATTTTTATGATAAACCCGTGTGAATTGAATCAATTAAAACGGGCGTGTCTTGCGTTTTTCATTGATATAGATTTCACGTTGATCTACATCGCAAGTCGATATAGATCTTTATTACATCGTATCTTTAAACAGAATATTTTTCGTTGGCAGAAAATACGATGCCGAACGTTTTTTGTTATCATCAATATTACATCTAAGATAACATCGCCAAAATCATTTTTTATATCCTTATCCTTTTATAAACGTCAAGCTGTTTGGTGTGTTATGTCAAAGAATAGATCACATAATCAATAACTCACGACGCAAATCGATCCTGCCGCCTGAAAAAACATATTGTATCGTATTCGATCATATTTTGATTATGACGACGGATAACATCAATTGATATCCTGCGAATCTTCTTTTTCATCCTCTGTCCCAGACGGGAGTTCTTCCGTTTGATCGCCCTTTCCGCCTTGAGAAATGACGCCGTTATGAACCGTAAAAACTGCGATGCCTTCAGGATGATGCCTGCGCATAAAATCCGCGTTGGTGCAGGTGATCACGGATTGATTGCGGTCAATGAGCTTTAAAATGTTGCGTTGTCGGCTTTCGTCAAGCTCCGATAAAATATCATCGAGCAAAACAATGGGAAGCTCACCGGTCAAGGCCTCATAGATGTCAATCTGGGAGAGCTTCAGGGCAATCGCCGCGGTGCGCTGCTGTCCTTGGGATCCGAAGCGCCTGGCTTCCCTGCCGCCGATCATCACGACGATATCGTCCAAATGAGGACCGGTGACGGATGTTCCTTTTTCCAAATCCGTTTCTCTGGATTCGGCAATTTTTTCCGCGAAAGCCTTTTCGATATCCCTTTGATAAGCCGGGCGGTCAATGACGTTGTTTTGATACATCAACGAAAGCTCCTCACGCTCGCCGCTTAAGATCCGATGGATTTTTTTGGCGGCGGTGTTAAGCCGCTTGAGGTAGGCCAGCCGGTAGGAAATGAGCTTGCTGCCGAGGGCAACTAGCTGTTCATCCCATCCGTCTAACATCACGGTCAAGGTGGCGTCCTGCCGAATGGCTTTTAACAGCGCGTTTCGTTGCTTTAACGCCCGGCGATATTGCTTTAAAACCTTGCGATAAGCCGGAATCGCTTCACTGAGTTCTTCGTCGATAAAACGCCTGCGGCGCTCGGGTCCGGCTTTGATGATGTGCAAATCATCGGGTTCAAAGAGAATCACCGGAAATGTCCGGCTGACTTGGGAATGCTTCGCCTTTTTTTGATCGAGGGTCAGCTCCTTGCCGCTTTGATCTGTTTTATACCGGATGTTGTGACGCACGTCTCCGCGGGTCACCTCAGCGCTGACATACATGTCCGATTCGTCGAAGGTGATGATTTCCTGCTTGCGAACGGCGCGGTGAGAATAACCTCTGGACAAAAAAAACAACGCTTCGATCAAATTGGTTTTGCCCTGCGCGTTTTCACCGGAGAAAATATTGACCCCTTCATCAAATACAACGGTTTGATCCGTATAGTTGCGGTAATGCCGCATCGTCAGCGACCGCACTTTCATGAGATGTCCGCTTTCAAGATGAAATCACCGATGCCGTCCACGCCGATGACGTCATCGGCACGGCATTTTTTTCCGCGCTGCGTGCAGACCTCACCGTTTAACAGACAGTATCCGTCATTGATGATTTGTTTGGCCTCCGCGCCGGAGCCGACGATACCGGCATATTTTAAAAATTGACCGAGGGTAATGGTTTCCGTTTGAATAATGATTGTTTCCATTCTGCTTCGCAATCTGTGAAACGCATAAACCCGTCTCACTTTAGTTATTAATCATCTATCTTTGCCGAATAATCCGGCAATTCATAGAAGATTTTGATTTTCTTGTCAATTATACCATAAAAATAGAAAAACGGCTTAAAATCCTAAAAAAATTTAGATTTTAAGCCGATTTTTTTAATTTAAAGTAAAAGTGTATGTTTATTGTAAAAAAATGCCGTAAAAAGCTATATTTGGATGAATAACGCAATCCTGCATATCGTTCTCAATGTTTTTCTATGATACATCACGGCAAAAACACCATAATTTCCCCGAAAATAATCAACAACTATCGGATTCTTTTCATATCCATATCAATTCATCATCACAATGACTCATAGTATTATGTCAAAGGTGAGCGTACGTAAAATCATTCCGTTACCATTATCATTCTAAATCGTTAACCCAAACGATAACGCGAGAATCTAATTCCTCACCTGTTTTTGTTAACCGAAACGATTGATGACGATAAAAATCGCACCGTTAAATCCTTTCATCCCGCTGATCAAAACGCGACACGAGTTTCAACTTTTAGTTGCGGCTTTTATATAAGAACAACTCTTGACGATTATCGGTACCCTTCGGTTTATTCAACGCGTTGTTTAAATTGCCGGACAGGATAAATTCAAATCGGGAACATCTTTGATGATTAATGAATTAATTCATCACCCTGACGGGTAAAATAAGATACGTATAACCTTCGCCTTCAATGGTCATCGGACCGACTTGATTGGTGAAATCCATGGTGATTTTATCGGATTTAAGGGCACGCAGAACATCGATGACAAATTTGGAATTAAAAGCGATGCGGATATCGTCACCGGTTTTTTGAATCGGCACCATATCTCTGGCCGTTCCGACATCTTCGGCGTTGGAGGTTAAAATGACCTTGTCGCCTTCAAAATCCATTTTGATCAAATTATTCTTTCCGACTCTTGCCATTAAAGCCGTCCGTTCGGTACCGAGGAGCAATTCCTGACGGTCGATGACCACGGAGGTATTCTTTTCTTTTGGAATGATATTGCGGAAATTGATGAATTCACCTTCCAAAAGACGGGAGGTATAACGGGTTTCGCCGATTTCGAAGAAAATCTGTGATTTGGACAGATTGACGACAATGTTTTCTTCTGCATCGGGAAGAAGTCTGGCCAATTCCGACATGCTTTTTCCCGGCACGATGACGGAGAGATCTTCGGAAGCAGGTTTGATGAGTTTTCCTTCGCGCACCGCCAGACGATAACCGTCCAAAGCGATGACGCGGATTTGATCACCGGAAATTTCCAATTTCATGCCGGTTAAAACAGGAATGTTTTCCCGCTGGGCAACAGCGAAAACCGTGTCGTTGATCATGCTTTTTAACTCAACGCTGTCGATGATGAATTCATCGTCATCGGCAATCGGCGGAAAACCGGGAAATTCATCATCGGGGAGTCCCCGGAGATTGAAAGTGGACAAACCGCATTCTATTTTGGTCTGATAGGTGTCGTCTATTTCAAAAAAGACATCGCTGCCCGAAAGTTTTCGAACGACATCGGCAATCAAATTGGACTGGAGGACAACACTGCCCGCTTCGTCACAATTGACGGGAATAGCGGTTTTGACGCTGATTTCCATATTGGTCGCGGTAAGTTCCAACCGATCGTGATCGACTTGAAACAAGATACCTTCCAAAACGGGTTGTACAGCCTTGGATGATACACTGCGTGAGACGATATTAACGGCTTGGATGAGGGTGTCTTTTGCGCAATCGAATTTCATGGGATACCTCTTTTTTATTTATATTATATTATATATTATTTTTAGTAGTCGTAATGATAAGCCCTGGGGATAGTGTGGACAACCGTTAAAACAAAGCAATCAAGCGCTTTTGAGACGTTTTGTCTTTGTTTAAAAACTGTGAAACGCTTGGGGATAGTCATGTGGAAAAATGTGAATATCTTTTTTCGGTTTTTGGATGTCCTGATTTAGCTGCCTTGGATTTCATTTTGGATGCGGACCACAAGATTTTTAAAGTCTCCGCTTTTTTCAATGTTGTCGGATATTCTCGAGCATGCGTGAATGACGGTCGAATGGTCACGTCCGCCAAATTCCTCTCCGATTTTCGGCAGTGACATATTGGTCATTTCACGGCAGAGATACATGGCGACCTGCCTGGGAAGGGTGATGTTTTTGGTGCGTTTTTTGCCGTTGATTTCGGCAACGGTGACGTTGAAATATTTCGCAGTGATCTCTTTAATGTAATCGGCGTTGATTTCGTGCTGTTTGGTGGTGAAAAGATCGTGCAGGGCCTCTTTGGCTACATCGAGGGTCAGCTTATCGCCATGGAGTTTGGAATAAGCGATCACAGTGGTCAGCGCCCCTTCGAGTTCCCGGATATTCGAATGAATGTGATCGGCGATAAAGCTTAGCACATCATCGGGAATGTATTCCGGGCCCGCTTCGGCTTTCTTTCGGAGAATGGCCATTCTGGTTTCGAAATTCGGAGCCGATATATCGGTGATCAGTCCCATTTCAAAGCGGCTACGAAGGCGTTCGGCCAGGTTGGGAATTTCCTTCGGAGGTCTGTCTGAGCTGATGACGATTTGTTTGTTTTCCTCGTGCAGCGCATTGAAGGTATGGAAAAATTCTTCCTGGGTTCCGTCTTTTCCGGCAAGAAATTGAATATCATCGATTAAGAGAATATCGACACTGCGGTAGCGATTTCGAAAAGCGTTGTTGTCTTTGTTTTGAATCGCTTCGATAAATTCATTAATGAAAGTTTCGCAGGAAATATACACCACTTTTTTACCTGGGGTATACTCCAGGATATAATTGCCGATGGCCTGCATCAAATGGGTTTTTCCGAGACCGACACCGCCGTAGATAAACAGCGGATTGTAGCGTTCCGACGGGGCTTCGGATACCGCTACGCAGGCGGCATGGGCAAACCGGTTGTTTTCGCCGATAACAAATTTATCAAAGCTGTATTTGGGATTCAAATTGTTGCGATATGGTAAATCCGGTGTCGCCGAATTGTCTTGCTGAGCCGTATTTTCCTGATGGGAGGGCGCGTCTTCCTTTGATTGGGTATGATTTGGGATTTCGGACGCGCTTAAAACAAATTTGACTTGAGACGCCTGTCCGGTGACCATGAGCAGCGCGTTGTCTACCAGGGATTGATACCTGCCGGAAAGAATGGAAAGGGTGAAACCGTCGGATACTTTGACGTATAAGACCCGATCGATCATATCTAAAGGCTCAAGGCTCGCGAACCATGTCGTAAAGCTGATTTTCGTAACAGAAACGTCTTCTCGAATGACGTTTAAGGTTTCCTCCCATATATGATGAATATTTTTGTCCACGGATACCTCCGATCGTTGAATATTGACTGCGCGGACCGGTTTGGCTTCAATCGGCCGCGGATGATAATGAGGTTTGAACCCGCGTAACGGTGAAACGGTTGTCCGATGATGAACATAGCTCGGGAATAAAATGTGTATTATTTTAGATGGTTATCTTTTATTCACAAGCTGTTTATAGTTTTGTCCGCATCAAAAATACGCGTTTGTCGTTCTTTTAAATCTATTTTCACAAAAATCCACAAATTTATCAACAGAAAAATAATAATTGTGGATAATTATCTGTGGATTTTTGGGAAATTGTGAAAAACCTAATTGTTTGCCTGAGCGATGACGATAAACATATTTGATCATTTGGATTGTATCAACCGATCAAACGGCGTTATTTCTTTGTAAAGCATGGGCTTTCGTCTGGTACTTTTATACCCAGGTCTTCGATGTTGTGAGCTATGCGATGATTTTATTAAAAAAACCGCCGCGCCGAAAACAAATCGTGGCGGGGCGGTTTGATTTTTTATCGTGACGTTGTTTTTCCGGTGGGAAAAAATAAATATCACATCAAAGCATGAAAGCATCTACAAGGTGTATAATGATCAGTCTACTCTGTCGTTTTTGAGACTTTCGTTGACGGTTTTTAACAGTGCCTTTTTCTCGGCAAGGCTCATTGAGTCTGTGTTGATGGCCGGAATGGGATTCGTTGATTTTTGATCAAAGAAGAATCGGCGAATCGGGTTGTTAAGAACAATATCCAATTGATAGAGCACAAGAGCCGCGATCAAACAAATGCTTGCTACGCTGAAAATGCGGAAGATGCCGGCATCGGGCGAACTGAAAAGCATGGTATTCTGGGAAAAAGCCAGCCATGATCCAAAAAGGATCGTCAGCGCGAGCTGCACGGCAAAAGCGCGAATCGCCGTGAACTCCCGGTTGATGATTAAACCGACGATTGACAAGGCCAAACATGGGATGAAGGCCAGGGGCCAAGCGTGTTTAAAAACGATTTGTCCGTAAATATCCAACGTGTGATAATTAAAAAACCGAACGGCGAGAAAAATCATCGCAACGTCGATGATCAAAGCGCCGACGCAAAAGAGAATGCGCCAGAGCGGCAATCCTTTTTTTTCATTCATGATTGAATTCTCCTGTTTTATCGAATGTTTCTGTCTTTTTAAATCATTATGTCATGATCGAATTCTGAATGATTCTGTTCCTTACATAATTTCAGACATGGCGTTAAATAAGACGGTCTGCATGTATTCCCCGCGGGAAACATTTTTTTCTTTCGACACGCCCAGGGCTTTGGACGGGTCGTCGGTGACGATGCCTTCGATGGGCTGATCCATGACGGTATCCATGTTGCTTTCGTCATTGACCGTCCAAACCCAGCAGGTTTTGTCGGAGCTATGGATGCGGTCTAAAAGTTTTTCGGTTAAAAACGTCGCTTCCACGCTGTAGATATCTACTTCGCAAAGCTCGATTTCTCCCGCCGCCACAAAGGTGTCGAGGCAAGTGTTGATTCTCGGGTCGATTTGTTCGACTTTTTTGAGGGTGTCGAGATCGAGAGAAGCGAAGAAGCCTTTATCGTAAAAGTTGTGTTTTTGGAAGATTTCGACGGCTTTTTCGACGAATTGATGATCGGTGGGCGCCGGTTTGAGCTCGATGTTCATTTTGATCTTGCCGTCGCACATATCAATGGCTTCATCCAACGTCATAAACCGTTCTCCGGAAAATTCGGGACTGAAGTGAGAACCGATGTCGAGATTTTTCAGTTCATCGTAGTTCATCTCACCGATTTGACGGTCGATGCCGCATTTCCGGCTGAGATCCAAGTCATGAGAGATGATGAGCACGCCGTCTTTGGTTTCCACGACGTCAAGTTCCACATAATCGGCACCGATATCGATGGCCTTTTGGAAAGCCGCCCGGGTGTTGTCCGGCGCCGTTTTGGAAGCGCCGCGGTGAGCGGCCACCTGGATCCGGCCGAAGTTGCCGAAGCCGCCTCTCAAAAGTTTATCGCCCAATGTATAACCACGATAACCCAGGAAGCATAAGAGGCAAATGCAAAGTGCGGCGATTTTAACGCCTTTTCTCGCCGGAGCATCGGGATTGACCCGCAGGCTTTCGGGAATGTCATCGGTGACGTCGACGCCTTTTTCGTCACACAGGCGATAGAAGGCGGAGGTGAGCATCGCGTATAACACCGGCGCGTTGATGATGCTGATGAAGAGCGCGATGATTGAGATGAGGGCCGAAACGATAATGATCGTTGTTGTGGCAGCCGCCGTTTCAGGATTTCCGAGCAAAATGAGCAAATCGGTGTTGACAATGGTATTAAACAATGTCTTGACAGCCGGAAGACCCGTTACAAAAGAGGCGAGAAACACGACGGGCAGAAGCAACAGCGTTGTCAGGATGTAGGAAATCGCGGCGGAGCCTGCGAAATACCCGAAGGTTTTGATAAATTTGCCGCGGACGAGGGCGATGCTCTTTTTGGCGGAAGGCATAAAGGCATGTTCTTCCAGGGTGAAGAAATGCGGCAAAAATGTCAGGAAGACGATCAAAATAAAAAGCGCGATGGACGCGGCAATGACCAGCGCCAACAAAACAGGCTTTTCGATGATGAAGTCGGCAATGAATTCGGGAATCGAATAGGAATCGATAAAATTGGACATACCGCCGAAGCTAAACAGCGGCAACAAGATGAACATATAGGGGAAAAACAGCCAGTTTCTCGGAATAAAGGCCGAAGCGGCGTTTTTGACGGATGTTTTGGTCAGTCCCCACAATGTGATGGTTTGTCCGACGCGGGATGCCTGATACGTTGAAATCAATGCGGTAAACTCGATGACGGTATAAAAGGCGTAGACTACCGCGATCAAAATCCCCGTTGCCAGACACAGCGGATTGGTCAGAATGTTCAAAAGGTTTCCGCCTTCGACAAAGGTAAAGCCGGCGGACTGCATCACGCGGTTCATCAGCCAGTTGCCGGCGCCGAAAACCGCGCCGTGGCCGAAGACCGTGTAGAAAAATTCAAAAATAATCAATACCGCCAAGTTGGGTTTAATCAGCGCGACGCTTTCTTTGACCCACCCGGTAAATCCTTTTTGATGCGTTTTCTCCATTACATATAAACTCCTCACTCTTTATATTTTTAATATAAAGATAAATTTCCCGCCATCTTCGTGATTCTGTTATCAGAGCGGCAATGTCATCGCGTAAAGTGACTGGACGGCACAAAAACCATTTCCATTTGCTTGATGGCCGCGCGTTCACGGATAACGGTTGCCGTTACCTTACCATGCTTTAGCGAAAAATGCAAATAAAACCGGGGGAAATGGCCATTTTGTAAGCCCTAAATGCGTCGCGGCGGCGTAAACTTAAGGCGCCGCGATTCTCTGGACATTTTTGTCAGATGACAGTGTCAATCAAAAAAGACAATTGACAAATGAGGTTGTTTGTGGGAAACTAGTCTACAGTTTACGGCTATGAAGGTACGTCAGTAGGCACGGTATAAGCCGCCCGCAGAGAGGGAAATCACCGGTTGAAAGTTTCCCGCGGCCGCCGCGTTCGAATTTCGGTACCGGAGCTTGTCGATGAAAAGCTTTTGCTGCAGCGTGCTGCGGATATCAAAAGTTATGATATTCAAGCGAAGGCGTTAAATCGATGAAACACAATCAATGAGCGCGATGTTTTTCCGAAAGGCCAAGACGTCGAACGAGGGTGGTACCGCGAGTTTTCTCGTCCCTTGATGAAATGATCATCAGGGGATTTTTATTTTTTAAAATTCCCCGCAGTTTAGAAAGGAAGATTGACTGATTTTCTTAGGGACGCCAAAGCCCGTGAAAGTAAAGTTCTAATCATTATCCTTCAGTTTTGACATGAGGCAACGGGATGTCCCATGCCCATGGCCGATGGCCATAAACCAAGGGGCAAATACACATTAACAGGAAGTAATAAAATGAGCGAATCCAACAAAGAATCGATGCGCGACAAAATCACCGCTGTGCTGGAAGATGCCAAAAACGCGGTGATGAGCGCCGCGAATGAAAATGATCTGCAAAACATCAAAGCGTCTTTCATCGGAAAAAAAGGCGCGGTCAGCCGTTTGATGAAAGAAATTCCGAATCTGGATATGGAAATGCGCAAGGAAGCCGGCCGGATGTTAAACCGCGTCAAAACAGAGGTCACCGCCATCATGGAGGACAAACAGATGGAGCTCAAGCTCAAGGCCTCGGAAGTCAGCGATGATTTTGACTACACGCTGCCCGGCATCATGCCGGCATCCGGCGGGCTTCATCCCATCACTCAGATGTGCTACGATTTGAACGACGCCTTCCGATCCATGGGATTTGAAATTTTTGAAGAGGACGAAATCACCAGTGAGCTTTACGCCTTTGACAAGCTCAATTTCCCGCCCAATCATCCGGCCAGGGAAAGCATGGACACCTATTGGCTCGAGGGCCACGACAGCGGAAGCACCGCGGAGAAACTTTGTCTGCGTCCCCATTTGACCGGCGCCAGCGTGCGCTATATGCAGACCCATAAGCCCCCGTATCGTTTTGTCTATCCCGGACGGGTCTATCGCAACGAGACCACCGACGCCCATCACGAAAGAGCGTTTTTTCAGTATGAAGCGCTGATCGTGGATAAGGATATCACCTTCACCTCCGGCAAGGTCATGATTTCCGCCATTTTAAACAGGGTTTTCGGCAAGGAAGTCCCTGTTCGCATGCGCTCCGGCTTTTTCCCCTTTGTGGAACCCGGGTTTGAAATTGACATGGGCTGTCAGGTGTGCGGCGGCAAAGGCTGCTCGGTTTGCAAGCATGTGGGTTGGATCGAAGTGATGCCCGGCGGCACCCCTCACCCCAACGTGCTTCGCGCCGCTGGACTCGATCCCGCCGAATACACCGGCTTTTACGTCAATATCGGACTGGACCGTTTGGTCATGATGCGTTATGGCGTTGACGATGTCAGGCTGTTCCATAGCGCGGACCTTCGGTTTTTGAGTCAATTTAAATAAGGAGGAAGCCATGAAATTATCATTATCCTGGATTTGTGATTATGTGGATATTCCCAAAGATATCGATTTAAAATTACTCGCCTATACATTGACAATGGACACCGTGGAAGTGGAAGGGATGGAGGAGCTCGCCCGTCGCTTTGACGATATGGTCGTCGGTAAAATCATCGAAGTGCTTCCCCACCCCAACGCCGACAAATTGCGGATTTGCCGCGTGGATATCGGCGATGACGAGATGAAAGACATTGTCTGCGGCGGCATCAATCTTACCCCGGGCATGAATGTTGCCGTGGCGAAACCCGGCGCCATGGTGCGCTGGCACGGTGAAGGCGAGCCTGTGGTCATCAAAAACGCCAAGCTTCGCGGCGTCGAATCCTACGGCATGATTTGCGCGTCGGACGAAATCGGTCTCGGCGATCTTTTCCCGGCGGAGGAAGCGGAAATTCTGGATCTTTCGGCTTTTGACGCGCTGCCCGGAACGCCTTTGGCCAAAGCGCTCGATATGGAAGACTTTATTTTTGAAATTGACAATAAGTCCATGACCAACCGCCCCGACCTTTGGGGGCATTACGGTATTGCCAGGGAAATCGCCGCGCTTTATGAACTTCCGCTCAAACCCATCGAACCCATCGTTCCCGATGTCACTTCCGACTTTACAATTGACATTGATGATCCCGACCGCTGTCCGCGTTATATCGGCGTCAAGATGACCGGTGTCGGTGTCAAACCCGCGCCTTACACCATGAAAAACCGAATTTGGAAAGTGGGGATGCGCCCCATCAACGCGCTGGTGGACATCACCAATTATGTCATGCTGGCCACCGGCAATCCCACCCATGCCTTTGATTCGGATCTCATCAAAGGGCACATCACGGTGCGGCGCGCGGCAGACGGCGAGACCATCAAATTGCTCAACGACAAAGATCTCTCGCTGTGTTCTGACGATTTGGTCATCGCAGATGATGAGGAAGCCGTCGCTTTAGCCGGCGTGATGGGCGGCGCCAAGGATTCCATTTTGGACACGACGCAAAACGTTATCCTGGAAGTCGCCAATTTTGAATCGACGGGCATCAGACGGACGGCGCTGCGCTATGACAACCGCACCGAGGCGTCATCACGCTACGAAAAAGCCATCGATCCCGAACGCTGCGATCAGGCGCTGTCCATGGCACTGTCCTTATTTAAAGAACAGTATCCCGACATGACCGTTGTCGGCTATTGCGACAAATACGTCAAAAAGCTCGAACCGACACAAATTGATGTCAGCCTTGATTGGCTGGCCCGCCGTCTGGGAAAACAATTGGGTAATGATGACATTCAATACAAATTGGAAAGTTTGGGTTTTGCCATCGCGATTGACGGCGACAACATGCACGTGACCTCTCCGACATGGCGTTCCACCGGCGATATCGCCATCATCGACGACATCATGGAAGAAGTTGCCCGGATGTATGGCTATGATAATTTTGAAGCGACGCCCTTTACGACGGCTTTTGACCACGCTGTCAATCAGCGCGACAAAGACCTTGCGTACCGGATTAAAGAATATTTGGCGCTTCGCTGCGGCATGCAGGAAGTCTATACCTATCCCTGGATGAAAGACGACTGTGTCCATGCCATTCTCCCCGATACCGAAGGGGTGCTTAAGCTCTCGACGCCGCCGGCGCCGGACGAAAGTTTTGTCCGCTCTACCCTGCTGCCCAATCTGGCGGAGGCCGTCGGCAAAAACGAGCGCTATTTCAATGAATTTAAAATCTTTGAGGAAGCCGAAGTCTTTTTTGATCGAAATTATACCAACCTCTACGACGAAACCGAATTTTTGCCGGAACAAAGACGTCATTTAGCAGGGGCTTTCGCCTCGGACGGCAAAGACATCACCATGCTTTTCCGGGAAGCCAAAGGCGTTTTGGAATACATGGCCCGCTATACCCACATGGAACCTTTGACCCTGAAAAAAGGCGACGACAAACCCTATTGGGCGGATCACGTGGTGTGGCTGAATATCTTTAAAGGCGACGAAAAAATCGGTGATTTCGGCCTCTTGAACAAAAAGGCGGCCATGGCCTGCGGCATCAAAAAAATCAACGCGGTTCTGTTTGAACTGGATATGACGGCGCTGGTGCCCTATACGTCGCGGACGAACAAATTTACCCATCTGGCGGAATATCCGATGATCGAATACGATATTTCCATGCTCCTTGACGAAGACGCGAAATGGGAAGATATTAAAAAAGCCGCCCTGGGCAAGCAAAAGCCCGGCGCGCTGCTCAAAGCCGCTGATTTTGTCGATGAATACCGCGGCAAACAAATCCCCGCGGGTAAAAAATCCGTCACCATTCGTCTGACCATCGGCTCCGATGAAAAGACTTTGACCTCCGCCGAAATCGAAAAATGCGCCGACCGCGTGATGCGCACCCTCACCCACACCATGGGGGCGGAGTTGAGAAAGCAGTAAGCTGTCTATCTATATCAATGAACGCTTTGACACAAGTCTTCGCTATCGATTGGCAACATCTGATAATGACGTGATCTCAGGCTTGTCTGTCCTTCCGGTTCGGTTGTCATTTTAAAAAATCGGACGCGGATCAAGGCGTTCCTGTGAGACCATTAAAAAAAACGCGCGCTCATCCTTTGGAAGGGCGCGCGTTTTTTGATTTGTTTCGCTTTTATGATGTTATTTGTTATATGAGCGGTTACAATAGCTATTTAGAATCCGAACAGTTTTCGTTTATAAGGCTCCGAGGTCATGCCTTTTAACTCATAGCCCGTTTCTTTGATGACTTCGGCGAATTTTCCTTGGTCGATGGGTTCTTCGGAGACAATTTCCGTTGTGTTTTTTTTGGCGCTGCTTTTGACTTTTTTGACGGTAAAGGCTTTGCGAATGGCGTCGTTGATGTGGGTCTCGCACATGCCGCAGTGCATGCCTTCGATGGTTGCGGTGGTTTTGATCATGGTTATCCTCCTGATAATGAAATGATTGATAAACGAAAAACGGCATATTATTTTTTTTGTTGATTCGATCGGCCGAATCAAAAATAATATATCAAATTTGTGTGATGATGTTATAAGGATAATCGCTGGTTTGGCGGCCTTATCCGAGCACAACGTCTAAGACCATCATCAGCGTAAATCCGGCGGCAAAGGCGATGACGCCCAGATTGGAATGGGGGCCGTTTGCCGTTTCGGGAATGAGCTCTTCCACGACGACGTACATCATGGCGCCGGCGGCGAAGGAGAGCATATAGGGCAGCACCGGCAAAAAGGCCGCGGATGCCAAAATGGTGAGCAACGCGCCGATGGGTTCCACCACGCCGGAGAGAACGCCGTAGCCGAAGGCTTTGGCGCGGCTGAGGCCCTCGGCCTTCAGTGGCAGCGAAATGATGGCGCCTTCGGGAAAGTTTTGGATGGCGATGCCCAGGGCCAGCGCCATGGCGGAGGCGGCGGTAAGCCCGCCGGTTCCGGCGAGATAGCCGGCGAAAACCACGCCGACGGCCATGCCTTCGGGCAGGTTGTGCAGGGTGACGGCCAAAACCAGCATGATGGATTTGGAGAGTTTTGTCCGGGGGCCTTCCCGCTCACCGGTGCCCACGTGCATGTGGGGAATGGCGTGGTCGAGCAGCAGCAAAAACAAGATGCCGATCCAAAAACCGACGACGGCGGCAAGCCACCCGGATTGTCCCATAGAAGCGGATTGTTCCATGGCGGGGATGAGCAGGCTCCATACTGAAGCCGCCACCATGACACCGGCGGCAAAACCGGTGAGAATATGTTCCACCCGGGGATCTAAATCGCCTTTGACGAAAAAGACCAGCGCGGAACCGAGTGTGGTCCCCAAAAAGGGGATGAGCAGTCCCTGAATAACGGGAATCACAGATTGCATAAGCCCTCCGTTTGATGTTGATCGTTCACTGGTAAAGACCAAATGCCGATCAGATAAGTACGTCATTTCTAACAATATGCCGAATAAAAACACGCGGATCCTCGCGCGGCTTTATTATAACACAGTGTGTTGAAATGTAAAACCGGCTTTTGGCTGTCTTGTTTTTTAGCCTGTGTTTTGACAGGCTGCCGAATTCCGAAAGATTGTCATTGTTGATCGGTTGGCTTGACCGACGGGCAATTGACGCGCCTGTTGAGCCGTATCGGTTGGCCGTCGATGACGGCATCGGTGTTTTCGATGACGAAATCAAAGCGGTTGACAGCCAGACACAAGGCGAGGTCTTCGGGGCCTCTGGGATAAATGTGCCCTTTGGCCGGGTCTGTCAAATGCGCCCCGGCGGCTTTGAGTTTGTCCAGATAGACGGCGGGATCCGGCGCGTCGCCCAAAAGCAGCGCCCGGATGTATTCGGCGCAGAGGGTGTCCTCGTCCGTTGGCCGAAGGCCGGCTTCACCCATGGCGACGATGCTGACGGTTTCCGGCGATTCGGCGCGGATATAATCGGCGACGGCCCGGGCGTTCACAAAGCTCGCGGTGATGACGGTGTCGGCGGCGGTTTTTGCTCGGTCGAGGCCCTGGGTGCCGGCGCTGGTGGTATGGATGAGGGTTTTGCCGGCTAGGTCTGCGTCGCGGATGTCGGCGGGAGAATTGCCGAAATCGGCGCCGGGGGTGATGGCCCCGCCTCGCTCCCCGATAAACAGCCAATCGGGATGGCGGTTTTTGAGTTTTAACGCCTCATCTAAATCGCCGACGGGAACGATGGCTTCGCATCCGGCAGCGAAGGCGTAGCACTCCAGGGTGAAGGCGCGGTAGACGTCGATGATGACGGCAAGGCCCTGCGCCAGAGACGCACCCTCTTTTCCTTGTAATATGTTGATTTCCATTTTGTTGTCCTTTTATTGATCGTTGTGCTTAAAGTATAACACAAGTGTTTTGCGACGAATGAGAAAAAGCGGCAACGGACGGACTCGATAGTAAAAAAGTCCATTAAAAATGTGTTTACGCCATATTTTTTGACGACCGCCCTTGCGATATTTGTGCTTGTGTTATGTTGCGAGAACACCTGTTCATTACGATATGGAGGATTCTTTGATGAATGAAAAATATAAGAATTTCGTGTTTTTCTTCACCGATAAAGGATAGCGAAGAGTGATTCTTATCGTGAACTTGTTACTGTACTTGGCGTTTGCGCCTTATAGCCTTATATCAGTAGACATCGAAAAAGATCGACGCGACGCACTAGCTTTGGAGAAATTAATTAAGCTGGTAGAATATTTTGGACTGACAGCAGATGAAAAAGCCCTTATGTTTGATTTGGCCGATAAAAAGAAATCCGATATAACTCCGGATATCCCCGGATACATTAAATATCATGATTATGTATCTTCAGCACTTCGCACTGTCAGAGATTTGAGCGCAAGTGAAAAAGACTGGCAGGATTTTATCGCTGACTAAAACGAAGGAAAGCTTGATTGATGTATAAACCTCATGACAGAAAGAATTCACAAAAAGTACCTATCTTGAGTGGCAAAGAAATAAACGATATTGCAGAGCAATATGTCATTGATTATTCTCCGGAATTAGGAGAAGCAGATTATATCCACGCAGACCACGGAACAGTTATCATAGATCCAAATTTGTTAAAAGATCATCAAGAACATCGATATCGTTTTACTTTGGGGCACGAAGTTGGACACTGGATTTTCCATAGGGACTATCATGATTACGATCCTAATCAGTTAACAATGTTTAATTTGTGTGATCAATATATTCAATGTAGAGAAATCAATACCAATTATCATGGCTCAATCACAAAAAACTGGGATGAACAAAAATGGATGGAATGGCAGGCTGATAAATTTTCCGCTGCTATTCTGATGCCTGAGACTGCTGTTAAAAATATAATGGATTCAAATAAGACCTTCACCTCCCCTTTAGAAGCATATCCTGCAATCAAGAAGTTAACTCAAGTGTTTAATGTGTCGGAGCAAGCGGCTTATCTTCGTTTATATGATCTAAAAATAATAATGCTACCTGTAACAGATGATGAATACAGACAACTATCGTTTTTATAATAACTTATGGCGGAGAAACCGCTATATATTTTTAAACAAATGTAAGCCAGTAAGCTTACCAGAAAACAAGGAGGTGCTTTATGCCGACATATGATTACAAACAATATCTGCGCCTTATGAGGCCACTGCCGGAATATGTTGAGCGGGATCCGTTCGGAATCCCAGTTATCGAACCACAGCCAATCGACATTTCAGCAATGAATAATGGTTTATGGCTTATCAACATGAAGAACTTAAACAGAAAAGACAAAAACGCCAACAAGAAAATCGTTCACGCATTCTGCTATGATGACGTATTACGTCGTGCTTATAACGATCCAATGAAGTTCCTTGCTCGTGCCGCACCTTATTATGCCGTATCCTCTTTTGACTTTAGCATGGATTCGAAGATGGATTTCAAGAGCATTCTTGATGCGACCTATGATAACCGTTGGTCCGGAGTCTTCATGCAAACACATGGAAAACTTGTCATTCCAACAGTCGGCTGGACTAACTCAGATACATATGATGTTTGCTTTTCTGGCTTGAGAGATGGTGGCGTATTTATTATCTCTACGCTTGGAGCCAATAATACCATGTCCTATATTGAGTTTATTACCGGCTATTACGAAATGCGCAATCGTTTTCCCCATACTCGGATTATTTGCGTAGGAGACCGCATAGAGGGAATGGACAATGATGTGTGTTATGTTCTCTATGAAGAATCCTTCGGAACATGGGATAAGAATCGGAATTATTGGCAACCGAAACTGTTTAACTGGGATGGTTCCATCCCGAAAGGAGTGTGATATAATGTCCTCGCGCGGAGCTGTGACCAAAAACGGTCACGTGACAACAGACGAATACCAGTCTAAAGACGGCAAAATGGTCTACGATGCAAAAGTATTGACCGGCACAACGTCAAAGCAGCATGGTCTTCCCGACTATGCTCACAGTCCCAATAGTAAGTACATAAAGGAAAACCCCGACGGCTCATTCAGAGAAATGCGCGTCTATGATGAGACCGGATTTCCCATCATAGAGATCGCATATCACCCGGAGCAATCACTAACCGGGAATCGACATGAATATGTGCTTCATTACCATACCTTCAAGAAAAACCTTGAACGGGTGATGGGCGGAAGACTTTCCGAAACAGAACATGCAGATATCTATAAAAAGTACAAAAAATATCTGGAGGAATACGGATTATGATTAACGGGCTATTGGACCAGTTCCTGGATACAGGCTGGTATACAGAGGCAACTCTTTTTTATAACGGATTTATCTATTGGTGCGAAGCACAAAGTGACCTTACCACCAATACCACCACATTCTTCATCGATAAATGGGCCGCTGAAAACGAAAACAATACCTATTATCATTCTTTGCTGGAACCTGATGGGACTTTAACCTGGAAAAGAGTTTTCGAAATTTCAGACACAGATATGGACAGAATCAAACAGCGATTTCTGGAGGCCCCTGTTTTTGAAGGCAAGACTTTTTGGCAAGTGGAAAAAGAGATTGCGTGGCTTGATGAAGGTCAGCCTATCGTGAAGAACAAGTCTTTTTTATAAAGATAGATGTTCCGGCGGATTTTGGCGCGCGTGATCGCCCATGGGTGTGATGTTTCGGTTGTGTTTTCGTTTGATTTGCTTTTTTTAAAGGCGGGCTTGTTTTGGTCAGTGCTTTCCGATCTGCGCGCTTTGATGGCCTTTCGCGCGCTTCGCGTTTGATGCCGCGCCGATGATGACGCATCGTTTTGGCGCTCGGCTAAGCCTAAAAAACAACGGATGACGATTTGCCGCTCCGTTGTTTTGTTCTTTCGTCATGCGGCGTTGATGCCGTCAGTCTTTGACGTTTTCGGGACGTCTTCTGATTTTGGGATATTTGTGATAGGGATGTAAAAATCCCGGAAGCTCTGCGGTGACTTTCTTTTTCATCTGGCAGGTTTTGTCCTGGCAGTTGCGGCATTGAAGGACGCGGTTGCTGCCCTCCCACATGAATTCGGGGTATTTGGCCACGGCGTATTCCCAGCGCAGCAGGACGATGAGCCCCATGGCGAACAGCGTCAGCGCGAAGAAGTTGGGCACCAGGATGAGCAGGGTGAACATCATGAAATGTCCCCAGTCGTAGATGCGGCAGTTGATGCAGCATTTGTTGTTTTGGACGATGTAGCCGAAAGGACAATAGATCAAAATGCAGATGTAGTCACTGAGAAAATAGAAGGTCGTGAGCATGATGATCTCGGCAAGGCCGATAACGCCGGTGAAATAGAGCACCGCCCAGATGGCGTTGAAGCCCAGCCAGATGAGCAGAACATAGAGGGCGCGGCGGTTTTTGTCGGCCATGTAGGCTTTGAGCTTTTCGGTGTTGTAGTTCGGCTGCGGGACGTAATTGGGCTCGTCGCGTTTGAGCATGGCCATGGACATGCTTTTGATCGGGAAAATGTGCAGTAGCATGACCCCCATCATGCAGGCCCAAAAGACGTGGTAAGGCGCGATGCCGAAGGCCACGGGGGATGTGATGATGCTGACAAAGTTGCTGTGGTTGGTCAGATAGATAAAAAACGTGCCGAAAAATACGGCCAAACGGACGGCAAATTTGACCAGGTACCGTTTGAGCATGGGCGTCATCGTCATGGTTATCTCCTTATCATCATAGAATGGATTGTGTCCCGCTTGGGACGTCGTCATATCGTGTTCATTCGATGCACGTTTATTTTAGCATATTTTTTAGACAAAATATACAAAAAGTCAAAAAATGATGATTTATTCGGTGCTTTTTCGCGCGTGTTGAATGGCGGGAAAGTTAGGTATCTTAAAAAGTTCAATCACGCCGACGGATTTTGGCGAGGGAAACCTTGAAAAACCCCAGGTTTTTGGATAAAGTATTTAAATGATGAGTTTTGCCCGGATCGGCGGCAGCCGCCGGCAATGAAATTGAAGGTTTTTGAAACAGAGGATCAATACAAAAATACAAGGAGACGAGATGACAACAGCTTTGATTATGGAAGGCGGCGCCATGCGCGGCATGTTTACCGCCGGGGTGACCGACGTGATGATGAGAGAAGGCATCACCTATGACATGGCCGTCGGCGTGTCGGCGGGCGCCGCTTTCGGGTGCAATTATAAATCCCGCCAGCCCGGGAGGGCGCTGCGCTACAACAAGCGTTTCGCCAAGGATCCGCGGTATTGCAGCATCCGATCGCTGATTAAGACCGGGGATTTGTACGGCGCGGATTTTTGCTATCACGAATTGCCGGAGACTTTGGATCCTTTTGATGTGGCGGCCTACCGCGCCAATCCAATGGCTTTTTATGTGGTGGCCACCGACGCCAAAACCGGGCGCCCGGTCTATCACCGGTGCGATCTGGGCGACGGAGAGGATCTTGAATGGTTCCGAGCGTCGGCGTCGATGCCTTTGGTGTCCCGTCCAGTGCTGATTGACGATATGGCGCTGTTGGACGGCGGGATTGCCGATCCCATTCCCCTCAAATGGGCCGAGGCTCAGGGCACCACCCGCAATGTGGTCATTTTGACCCAGCCCGCGGCCTATCGCAAAGACCGGCAAAGCGGTCTGGGCGGTTTTGACGCGCTCCTTAAGGATTATCCCGTTGTGGCCCGGGCCATGCGGTTTCGCCATATTTTATACAACGCGTTGGTGCGGGACGTGGTCCGCAAGGAACGGGAAGGTAAGGTTTTTGTGATTCGTCCGAAGGATGTCCTCCCCATCGGACGCGTGTCCCACGATCCCCGGAAGCTGCAGACGGTTTATGATTTGGGCGTGGCGGAGATGGAGGAAAATCTATCGGCGCTCAAAGCTTTTTTGGCAAAAGACGCCGACCGCCTCGCGGTTTGATTGCCGCCGGGGCGCCTCGAGATCGTTGTTTGCGCGCGCGTTGATTCGTGATATAATGGAAAAAAAGCCGGAGGTGATGAAGGTGAAAATTGTGATGGGTGCGGATCACGGCGGCTATTTGCTCAAAAATGTTCTGAGAGACTATTTGACCGAGCAAGGCCATGAGGTTGCGGATTTGGGCTGTCAGGGCGAGCGGGTGGATTATCCCGATTACGGCCAACTGGTCGGTGAGGCTGTGGCGGCGGGCGAAGCGGACTACGGCATTTGCGTCTGCGGAACCGGCATCGGCATCAGCATCGCCGTCAACAAAATCCCCGGCATTCGCGGGGCGCTGTGCACCAATGAATACGAGGCGATGATGACCCGAAAACACAACAACGCCAACGTGCTGGTGCTGGGCGGGCGCGTCATCGGCGAGGAACTGGCCAAGGACATCGCCCGGGTCTTTTTCTCGACAGATTTTGAAGGCGGCCGTCATCAGAACCGACTGGACAAAATCGCCGCCATTGAAGCAAAATACAACCGGACCATCTGAATATTTTGACAGGGTGAACCCGATGTGAGATTAAAAAATTCGTAAAATTTACGGATATTTAATCTATATCGGGTTTTTTATTTACGTTTTTATCATTGGTTACATGGTTGTAACATTTGATGTTTTTTAGATGCTTGCAAAGCCCGAAGCATGAATTATAATAAAATGTAGCATATTGCCGGTGTATCTTTTATGCCGCAATGATTGAAAGGAATCATCTTGATGTCAAAAAAAACAATCATTATCTTGACGATCGTCTTGCTGATCGCCGCGGGGGTCCTTGCCGGCGTCTTTGTGTTTCGATCGTCTCCCGGCGGTCCTTCCCCGTCCGTCTCGCCCAAACCGAGCAATTCGGTTCACGCGCCAAGCGACGCGCAGACCAGTGACGCGGAAGCGAAGATGAAAATCCTCGAGGAGAACGCCGATTATTATAAAAAGAACGGAAAAGTCAAAAACAGCGAAGCCTTGAGTGCCGCTGTGTCCGCGCTGGCTTCCATGACGCTTTCGGCGGAGGAAAATCAAAGGGTGCGAAAAACCCTCGTTGGCCTGCCCACCTCGTATTTGGAGAGCTATGACGCGTTAAAGGAGAACAGTCAATGAAAAAAGTGATCGGATCCATTGTTATTATTTTATTCATTTGCGCTTTCGGCCTGACAGCATGGGCCCAATCGGCCGGCTCGGGCGCCGAAGGCGGCAAGGGCAGCATTGTCCGGACGGTCATCAACATTCCCGGGCAGCCCACGGCGGAGGATATCCAAAAGGCGAAATCCGAAAAGAACAACGCGGCGCAAGGCGGCAAAAGCGAAACGAAAACGGACAGCGCGGCGGCAGGATCCGCCGGCAGCACACAGGTCAAAACCGACAGCGCGGCGCCTAAGTCCGACGACACCGCCGCCAAACCCTCAAACACCGGGACCGATGCGTCGGGCGCGACAAACGCCGATAATCAATCGGTCAAAACCACTGCGTCGGAAGCCGACATTCCCCATGTGGTCTACTCGGCTCACGTGCAGGATATCGGTTGGATGGACAATGTCCGTGATTGTGAATCCGCCGGCACCACCGGCCGCTCCCTTCGCATGGAGGCGTTCAAAGTGAAGCTGGACAACGCCAAAGCCGAGGGCAGCATTGAGTATCGCGCCAACATTCAGGACATCGGCTGGGAGAGCAAGTGGTACAAAAACGGTGAAATGTCCGGCACCGTCGGCAAGGAGCTGCGTCTCGATGCCGTTCAGCTTCGGCTCACCGGCGAAATGGCGAGTCAATATGATTTGTATTACCGCGTGCACGTGCAGGATATCGGCTGGATGGATTGGGTGAAAAACGGCGAATCCGCCGGCGCCGAAGGTCAGGAAAAACGCGTGGAAGCCATTCAAATCGGTCTGGTCAGCAAAGGGGCGTCGGTCAACACGATGTCGTCGAGAGCCATCGGAAGCTTTGTGGAGATGAGCGGACCGGGCACGTTTAAAATGGCCGTTGAGACCAGCATGCCCGATCAAATTGAATCCGTGACCTATACGGTCCTTCCCGATGGCGGCGATCAGACGGACAAGCGCGAATACACCGCCGACACCCATCAAAACGGCACCTGGTCCGCCGAGGCGAGCATCGCCGATTTCGGCTTCCAAAGCGGCAGCTATCGCGTGAGCTGCGACATCCGCAAAGACGACGGCACCACCGAGCACGTGGCGGTATCCGACGGGTTTGAGGTCGAGCCTCTGCCGATTTCCGCCGCTATGTTGGAAGGAACGAACACGGAATACCGCTTCACCATCGGGGTGCCGGAAGGGGCCAACATTCGGGAGATTATCCTTCCCACTTGGACTTACGAAGCGGGACAGGACGACATTGTCTGGCACACGGCAAACCGCGTCGACGCGACCACGTTCCAATTGGATTTGAACATTCGCGACGATCATTATAACGGTCAGCACCTCATCACCCACGCCTATTTGAAAGACACCGACGGCGTTGATCATTTCATCGGCGCGCTGTCGACACCGCTTGCTTTGTCGGAAGTGACGCAATACATCGGGCATCGGGGCCTCTCCTCGCAGTATCCGGAAAATTCCCTGGCGGCTTTTAAAAACAACAAATGGCAATACGCCGAATGCGACATCTGGCCGACGGCGGACAACCAATGGGTGATCATGCACGATTCGGTCATCGACCGCACCACCGATGGCAGCGGCGCCATCACCGATATGACCCTTGACGAACTCAGACAGTATCACATTGATACAGGGGCGAACATCGCGCAGTGCGCCACGGAGGATTTGGTGATTCCGACCCTGTCGGAATATCTGTCGGTGTGTAATGCCCAAGGCATCATCCCGGTGATTGAAATCAAAGCCGAAACCATCTCCGACGAAGCCTACGCCAACTTGGAAGCGAATCTTGCGGAATATGGTTATAACGCGTCCAACATGGTGGTGATTTCGTTCTTCTCGGAACCGCTCAGACAGATGGAAGCCCGTTATCCCGGCGTTGAGCTGATGTATTTGACCATGAGCATCAATGATGAATTTGTGCAGACGGCCAAATCCATTTCGGGCAATTGCGCCGTCAGCAGTCAGTACAGCGGCGTGACGCAGCGGGAAATCGACCTTTGCCACAATAACGGCATCAAAGCCGGGGTTTGGACGGTTCCCGATCAACAATGCGCCGGCTTCAGAAATATGAAGGTGGACTATATTACGCTGAATTAATTAACAAATATTGTAGTGAAATGACAAAAACCGCTGTATGAAAATGAGGTGACCCCCAAATGTTAGACTTTTGCTCCGGCGAGAAATCGCCGGAGTTTTTCTATGCAGCGAGCATTTCGTTTCGATACTCGATCGGACTCCGGTAGCCAAGGGATGCTTTGCTGCGTTTCTCGTTGTAATAGAGAGTGTAAAATAAAGTGTGTAAGTTACCGGTAATGATAAACCAAGTAATGTACGCACTTTATTTTTTATATAAAGTGATGTACTCTATCAAAAAAGAGCAGAAAGGACAATGAGTACAATAATAATGGCATCTCGTAA
>JAFRBB010000035.1 GCA_017405085.1 Eubacteriaceae bacterium | reverse complement strand
GACCTCCTTCTTTTGGTGTTTTAGCACTTTTATTTTATCAAAAGTTGAGGTCTTTTTCTATTCATCTTTTTGGTGATAGCAATATTGTCTGTTTTTCCCGTGTTTATGAGGAATTTCAATTCCTCATGAATAATCAGGGATAATTAATAATTCCGGATGAAACTCAGACCGAGTCTGAGTTTCTATTTTTTGATTTTGAGCCGGGCTTCGAGGTCGGTGTGCTCAGCAAGTTTAAATCCAATTAGAAATTCGGTCCCACCGGATTTCTTCCAGAATCACTCCTCACTCCTAACTCCTCATTAATCAAAGGGAGTCTTTTTGGGCTCGGTGGGCTTTTCCCATTTTTTCCACCCCATATTCAAACAGAAATCCGGCAATGCCGGATTTCTTTAAGGGTGATTAGTTGTTGGCGTTGTCCGCCGGTTTGGCCGCGGCGGGGGCTTCGGGTTTTTTGTTAGCGGGTTTGGCTGCCGGTTTCGCCGCGGGTTTGGCCGCGGGTTTGGCGGCTTTTTTCGCCGCGGGTTTGGCTGCCGGTTTGGCGGCGGCTTTAGCGGTGGTTTTGGCTGCCGGTTTCGCCGCGGCTTTGGTGGTGGTTTTTTTCGCTGCCGGTTTTTTCGCGGCGGTTTTGGCCGCGGGTTTTTTCGCCGGTTTGGCCGCGGGTTTGTCGTCGGCTTTATCCTCGGCTTTATCGGCTTTGTCTTCCTGACGGAAGGCTTTTTCGATTTGCTTCATCATGTCCATATCTTGTTCGGCGGCCTTCTTCACCATGGCGGTGTGCTCGGTGTAGAGTTGTTTGAGCATGTTGGCGCTGGTTTGGGTCATTTGATAGGCATAGGCCGACATTTGATTCATTTTGAGGCTGACCACCTGGGCGGCCATTTCGTTCATGGCTTTGTAGTCGGGCATGGGAAACAGCGGCATCGCGCCTTTGGGGGCGTTTTGCTTGACCTGTTTCAACAGGTTCATAATGGGGGCGCCCATCGGACCGAAGGGCATTAAGTTATCGTTTTTGTTTTGACTCATGGGTTGATCTCCGTTTTTGTTTTTGAATTGGTCCGCGGACCGAATCGGTTTTGACGTCTCGCCGCGCTTTTGTCTATTGCCGGTTTCTCTTGGATGACGCGCGTGTCGGGCGTCTTTTCCGGCCGCGGCCCGCGACGAGGGAGAGCGCTTAAAAGCAGGCCCTCACAACGGAAAAAGGCGGAGACGCTAAGTCTCCGCTTTGGATCGCCTTATTTCGCGGCCGCTTTTTTCGCGGGTTTGGCGGCGGGTTTTTCTTCTTCGGCTTTTTCTTCTTTTTTGAAGGCTTTTTCAAGTTGTTTTAACATTTCTTGATCTTGTTCGGCAGCCTTCTGGACCATGGCGGTGTGTTCCATGTAGAGTTGTTGGAGCATGGTGGCGCAAGTCTGGGCCATTTGATAGTTGTAGGCCACGACTTGGTTCACGCGCATGGCGACGACTTGAGCGGCCATTTCGTTCATGGCTTTGTAGTCGGGCATCGGGAAGATCGCCATCGTTTCTTTGGCGTCTTTTTTGGCTTGTTTCATGAAATCTTTCATGGCGTCGAAGGGCATTTTTTGTTCACTCATTGGACGATATCTCCTTCATATGGTTTGTTTTTTGTCAGAAGGCAAGTTGCCTCGCGATTTTCATCGCTTTTCCTTATCGACGGACGGTAGGGTTTTTTGAATTAATAATTAATAATGAATAATGGATAATTAATAATTCAGGTGGAAATCCGGCCGAGCCGGATTTCTGATTTGATTTTTGGGATGGGCTTTGAGGGCGTTGTGAGGTTTTGGCTTGTCTTTTTTGGGCAGTTTTATCGCTGTGCTCGAAAACATCCACTCGGAACGGCTGTTCCTCGTTCATGCGCCCCTCGTCTCGCTCGGGGCTTACCCCTTAGTCCGGCTTTGCCGGACAGCTCCCCTTATCAAGGGGAGCCTTTTTGGGATGGCTTTGTAGGTCAGAGCGCCTGTCAGCGCACCCCACCCTCAGTCACCCTTCGGGTGACAGCTCCCTCTCCCAGGGAGGGAGCCTTTTTATGCTCAGTTCATTATTCTGAATGAGGGAGCCTTTTCGCGCTCAGTTTCTTCCTGAATCACTCCTCACTCCGAATTCCTAACTCCTCACTCAATAAGGGGAGCCTTTTGCGCTCAGTTCGTTTTAAATTTGGGGATTATTTATCAGCTTTTTCTTCGGCTTTTTCTTCTTTTTTGAAGGCTTTTTCAAGTTGTTTTAACATTTCTTGATCTTGTTCGGCAGCCTTCTGGACCATGGCAGT
>JAFRBB010000034.1 GCA_017405085.1 Eubacteriaceae bacterium | reverse complement strand
TTCCCGAATAAGGATTCTCTGATAAGGCTTATGGGTGCTGTTCTGTTAGAACGTAATGAGGTCATATCATCTGTCCGTTGTATATTTAATTCAAAAACCTACGAGAAACTTTTTTCACCGGAATTATCGGGGAAATTGATAAAGATCGCAGACGAACAACAACGGTTATTGGTAGCCTGACAGCCTGACATAGTTTAAACACTGGTATATCCGATATGCCTTGAGACAATACATTTTCTACCTAAAGGTCACCACATTATTTAGGACTTGACTCTTTATGATATCCAGATAAAACTTTTCAATTTTATCCATGTTGGTTAATCAGCCTACAGAATATAGATTGATGTTCAACTTTATTATACAAAATCTATAATATCCACATATTAATAAAACCGTTTATGAAAGTCAATTGAATATTTATTTTTGTATGTAAACTATATCAATCATTTGCTTAAAAACATACTTGATTCATTTTATCATTGCCTTTATAATGAATGTGTAATTCTTTTGACATGTTGGAGGGAATTGTATTGACATCCCAATCAAAAACAATCGCAACCAATCGAAAAGCAAGACATGACTATTTTTTTGAGGAAACATATGAATGCGGTCTTGTGCTTGCGGGCACCGAGGTCAAATCCCTCAGACAAGGAAAAGTCAGTTTAAAAGAAAGCTACGCTGATTTTAAAGACGGCGAACTCTTTATTTACCAAATGAACATTTCTCCCTATGAAAAGGGCAATATTTTTAATAAAGATCCGCTTCGCCCGCGAAAGCTTTTAATGCACAAAAAAGAATTACGCAGACTTTTTGGTTTGAAGGGCCGTGAAGGTTACACTCTGATTCCCGTCTCGTTATATTTTAAAAACGGGAGAGTAAAATGCGAACTGGCTCTTGCGAAGGGCAAAAAACTCTATGACAAAAGGCATAGCATTGCCGAACGCGATGCCAAGCGTCGCATGGAGCGCAAACTTCGCGAACACTATTAAAAAAGGGGGCGTAAAGGTTTCGACGGGGATTTAGCAGTCCTGTAAGCGTGTCGGTGGGCTCGTCATCGTTAAAAACGGCACCTTAAATATAAACGCAAAAGATAATCGTTACGAAATGGCGTTCGCTGCGTAAGCGGTGTTCGTTTCCTAACAACAGTGGCTTCAATTAAGCCACGCATCCCCTTGCGAGCATTCGCGGCGTGAGGCTGATGTTTTCATTTAGCGAATCCCTGTTATCAGATTTGTCTCAATTTGATATCACTTTTTAGAGGCTGGTATCTTTTGACTGTGCCGATAGCAGTTAGAAGATACGAGAACAATCTGTCGGCTACACACGTAGAAAGCATGATGAAAGAATTTTCGGACGCGGGTTCGACTCCCGCCGCCTCCACCAAATTACTTGAATCCGAACACACCAATAATAATCAAGCACTGTTTTGTTTTTTATACTTTCAGATACACCAACTGATTCACTGCCATAATATTATACAAAATTATTAAGAGAAATAATTCGAAAAGGAATGACGATATGAAAACAACAAAACGCGATGATTACATTAGCTGGGACGCTTATTTTATGGGCATCGCCGTTTTATCGGCCATGCGCAGCAAAGATCCCGGCACTCAGGTCGGCGCTTGCATTGTCGGAGCCGACAAAAAGATCCTATCGATGGGCTACAACGGCATGCCAACCGGCTGTGATGACGATCATATGCCCTGGGCTCGCGAAGGCGATCCTTTAGAGACCAAATATTTATATGTCTGTCACGCGGAATTTAACGCGATTTTAAACAGCGGTGCCAGAGATTTAAAGGGCTCAACCCTTTATGTCACGTTGTTTCCATGTAATGAATGCACCAAAGCCATTATCCAATCCGGCATCAAGCATGTTGTCTACATGGAAGATAAATACGCGGACACTGATGCCATAGCGGCGTCCAAAAAAATGCTCGATATGACCAATATTACGTACACGCAATACATTCCGGAAAACAAGACCATTTCAATCAACCTATAAATCAACCATTAACTAATCACAAAAAGCAAAAACGATGTGCCGACTAAGACACATCGTTTTTTGTTGATTAGGCGCCAAAAACCATCTTGGCAATATCTGCCCCGGCTTTTGCGTCTTTCCCGTAATAGTCCGCGCCGATTTGCTTTGCAAAGGTTTCATTTAAAACGGCGCCTCCTACCATAACCGCAATATCGGGCTTAGCTTCTTTAATTAAACGTACTGTTTCTTCCATTTTTTCAACTGTCGTTGTCATGAGCGCAGACAATCCGACAAGTTGTATATTTTCTTTAAGAGCCGTATCAACGACGACTGTCGGCGGCACATCTTTTCCCAAATCAATGACATCGTAACCGTAGTTTTCCATCACGACTTTGACGATGTTTTTTCCGATGTCGTGCACATCTCCCTGCACCGTTGCCAAAATCACGCGTCCTTTGGTGACCGAAGATTGACCGATGACGCTTTTGATCTCAGAGAAAGCAGCCTGAACGGTTTCAGCAGAGAAAATGAGATTGGGCAAAAACATCTCTCCGGTTTCAAATCGTGCACCAACTTCATCTAGCCCCGGAATAAGATGTTCGTTGACAATATCCATGGGATCGGTGGTCGTCAACAGCGCCTTGACCGCAGGAATGATTTCTTCTTTCATTCCCTCCACCACCATTTGTTTGATGTCGCTTAAGTTTTTACTTTTATCGCTTTTAACGGAAGCCGAACCAGTATTGGTTTCGGCTGTCGGCCTGTCATTTTGATGCTTTGCCACATAATCGCTGCAGCCTTTATCAATAGCTGCCAAAGCCCGGTAGGCATCAACCGTATCCATCATTGATTGATCCGCTGTTTTGATAATGGGCGTATCGAGACCCGCGGCCAACGCCATGGCAAAAAAAGTTCGATTGATCAGCCTTCTGTTGGGAAGGCCAAAGGCGATATTACTCACGCCAAGGACAGTCGGCACCCCATATCGTTTTTTGATCTCGGGAATGGCCATCAAAGTCTCCCGAACGGCATCCTGTTGTGCAGAGACCGTCAGTGTCAAACAATCAATCAGCATCCGTTCTTTAGCAATGCCAAAACCTGCTGCCCTTTTGATGATTTTATCCGCGATTTCCACGCGATCACGCATCGTTTTGGGAAGACCTCGTTCATCCAGCGTTAGGCCCAAAACAGAAGCGCCGTATTTCTTTGCAAGGGGCAAGACCGCATCCAAAGACTCGTCTTTCCCGCTGACGGAGTTGATGATGGGGACACCGGTATATTCCGAAAGCACCGCTCTAATCACATCCGGTTTTGTGGAATCGAGCTGAAGGGGCAAATCCACGACTTGTGAAATGGCTTTGACCGCTTTTAAAAACATAGCCTTTTCGTCGATATCCGGCAGTCCGACATTGACGTCCAAAATATCAGCGCCTTGTCTTTTTTGTTCGATGGCCAGTCGTTTGACAACGGTGGTTCTGCCGGCACGGAGGTCAGCTTTGAGCTCGGGATTGGTCGTGGGATTAATCGCTTCGCCGATAATGACCACATCCTGTCCCAATGTGACGGTTTTGGTGGCAGAGGCAACCTTTGGCACAGATGCTTTTTCCCAAAGCGGCGATAGCGGAATGTCTTTTGTCAAGGCAATTGTTTTGTTGATGTGTTCCGGCGTTGTGCCGCAGCAACCGCCTAAAAGCGTCGCTCCCGCCTCGGCAATTTCTGTCATATAGGCCGCAAAATCGTCGGATCCGATGTCATAAACGGTTTGACCGTTCTCAACCCGTGGAAGTCCCGCGTTGGGCTCAACCGCAACGGGAACCGTTGAATGAGCGACAAGTTCTTTGACAATCGGAAGCATTTGAGCCGGCCCCACGGAGCAATTGACGCCTATGATATCGGCGCCTAAAGCCGAAAGATGGCAGACCGCCGTTTCGGGATCTGTGCCGGTCAGTGTTCTTCCCGTCGCTTCGTAAGTCATCGAAACGGCAACGGGCAAATCACAGACGTTTTTTGCGGCGATGAGCGCAGCTCTGGCCTCGGTGATGTCCGTCATGGTTTCCACAAAGACAAGATCGACCCCAGCATCGGCACCGGCCCGTACAACTTCTTCGAAATAAATAACCGCCTCACTGAAGGAAATGCTCCCGACATCACCGACCAGAGAGCCCAAAGGACCCACATCAAGGGCAACGTATTTGGGGTTTTGCCCTTTGGCGATGGCGACACCGGCTTTGACGAGTTCAGAAACACTGTAAGATGAATCTTGTGCTTTGTAGCCGTTGGCACCGAAAGTGTTGGCAAGCAGGATGTCTGCGCCGGCTTCGACATACAGGCTTTGGATTTCGGCAATCACATCGGGATGGCTGATATTGAGTTCTTCGGGAACGCGCCCGGGATTTTTGATGCGCTTTTGAATGAGACTCCCCATGCCGCCGTCCATATACAGCCTTTCTTTTTTGATATGTTCAATGATATTCATGATCAATCCTTTTTTTTGTTCCTTTGACTTAATATTGCTTTCAATCTTCACATTTTCTGGAGCTTTCCGTCCCATCGGTTTTCATATCGTCTTCCGAAGAAGTTTTTGTCTTCTGTGATATTGCCGGATCTTTGATGGCATCGGAAGCATCATCATTGGAGGAAGACGTTTTTGGCTTACTGTTTTTTATTTCCACGATGTCCTTCGCCTTAAACCATCCATGTTCTTTTAAAAACGCGACGGCTTCTTTAAAGCCTTCGCTGTCAGGCTTAAGATTGACCACCGTTTCGCCATTTCTGGTAATGATAAGCCTTCCATTCTCAGACAACTGAGGAGGATCAACCTCATCAATGTCATAGATGATATCGCTGCCGATCATCGGTCTCACAATCATTTCATAGGGTTTGAACACCACGCGGTAGCGCATGATCACCACCCGGCAAATGAATAAGACGGCGATGACACCGACAAGCGCGTAAAGCGCCCATCTGACCGTATCGCCATATGTCACCCTGAGAATGACGCCAATGACGGCCAACGCCAGCATGACAAGATTAAAAGTCAACTGAATTTTCCATGAATATCGTACGGTTCTCTGTCTGATTTGTTCCAAAAACGGTGTTCTCCCTTTCGCTTGATATCCCTTAAATGAATTTAACGGGTTAAAAATGTATTATAGCATTTCTTTCCGAAAAATGTGCTTTTTTTAAAATACTTGTCTATGATATTAAAAAATAAAATCGTAAAACACATCCTCGATTATATTAGAATAGGTTAGCACATTTTCCGTTAAGATTTCGTTGCTTTTGTGATGATTTTTCTGTCAAAAAAACGCTAAGATGATGAAGCGTCAAACACAAAACCGCCGGTTCACGTTCAACCGACGGTTTTTGTTTACTGTGACGTATTATATTTGTGTGCCTTTGTTCACAACAACATATAAATGATGGTTTATTTATTGAAGGCCGTAAGAGCTCTTCGTCGTGACGACATCACCTTGGAAAGTAATGCTAACATTGGCACCGGTTTCTCCCTGACCTTCCCAATAATAAATTTTGAGGGTGACGGGGTTTCCGTTGCTGTCGTTATAGGTGGATTCGGATAATTGTTGACCTTCTCCGCCCATAATGCCCACAACTTGTTCGTAAGTCATACCGTTTTGAACTTGTTCGTATTGGGCATTGCTGACTTTAACCGTTGCTGCCGTTGCGCTGGGCGCTGCTGTGGCGTTAGGATCGGTTGTGGCGCTGGGATTGACCGAAGCAGACGTTGACGGTGATGCAGTGCCTCCACCTGAATTGCTTCCGTTGTTATTTCCGCCTGAAAGCATCGGTCTTAGAACGAAAAAAGCGAGCAGTCCCAGAACGATCACACCACCGACAATACCCAAGACAATCGGCAGGACGTTGCTTTTCTGTTTTTTATGACAGTTGGGACAAATATCATTGTTTTTGGGCATCGGTTTATGACAATGCTTGCAAAGTTTCGTATTGTCATCGGGTTCGGGATTGTTTTCCTGTTTATCCTGTTCTTCGGCAGCTGTCTGGACTTCAGGCGCATCCACGGGAATGACTTCGGTAGGCTCAACCATCGCACCGGCTTCGGGAGAAATAGGCAGTCCTTCTTCCGATTTCGGAAGATCAGACAGATTGTTAACGGGTTGCGCGGGTTGGGCATCTGCTGGCACTTCGGGCGCGGTGTCGGGCTGGGCTTCCGGTTCGTCCGCAGGCGCAGGTTGCGTAATGGCCTGAAGCGCGGCGGGATTCGCCATAATCGAGCGGAAAGCTCCGGCGACGGCGCCTTTGAAATGCTGAATTAAATCAGGATTTTCTACCTGAATTTCCATTCGGGTTTTGCCTTCTTCGGGAATCAGGTAATCAATATTAATCGGACCGAGTTCCGGATGCATCCCACTAAGTCTGCTGCCAGCGTCATCCGTATGGACATCACCGACGCCAATCGTCTGAAATGCCTGGAGCGTCGCATGCTTCCAAACATCTACTTGACCTTTGGCCGTTAGTGCTTGTTTCATAAATATATCCTCCTTAAATCTTTTTAAGTCTGTCACATCTCTTTATTTTTCTATATTTTATTTTAGAACTTTTGGAAACGAGTGTCAAGAAAAAAACAATATGGATGCAGTACAACCAATCAATCCACCATTGATTAAGGTGTTTTTGAATATAATTATTTATTTTCGCAATATATTCTCTATTATTTTTGATATTCGTATATAACCGTATCGATTTGATAATATATTTTGCATTTGTTTTTTTGCTTTAATAGCAGTCAAAAGCCCAACACCGCTGTCTATGTCATTTTTAAAAATCTAAAAAATGCTTTCTCTTATATCCTATTCCCATCAATTCGATTATAACAGAAACGCAAGAGCGCTCTTCTTCATACCCTGCAACACGTGGTTCACCTCAAAACAGAAAAACACCGGAGAAGGATACACATTTGATGCCTATCCTAAACCGATGTGTGTTCGTCACGTTTTTATCTTGACATAAGCCTATCATTTTTTCAAATTTTCATGAGCAATCAGCATTCTGTCTTTGCTGTGATTTGATATAATTGAAACCGGAAACCGGATATCGAAATGATTTTCATCAAGGAAATATATCGCGAAATCCCTGTCTCAGATACCCATTCTATCGATATTGTCTAAACTGCTTGTTTATTTTACCACGGTAAATGTATCCCGCGCTTCACCGAAAAGAACACCACTTCGCGTTGGCATCGCAACGACCGTGTAGTCACCAAAATCCGAAATGTTCTCGGGATCGACCTCAATCTGATATGGCTTGTTGGAATTAAGATAAACATCGCGATAATAGATCAGGCTATAATCATTATTCTCAGTATACACTTTTCCGCTCTTACTCGTCAGGGTGATCTTGGGAGGCTCAATCTTTTTACCAGTACAAGCCGTGAGCTTATAGGAAAGGTCCATGTTTACAGGTTCGTTATCGGCATTTCGCATCGTATTCTCACTTTTTTCGCTGTTTCCACGGCCACTCCATATCCAAAGAACCAGTTTAATCCAGTCATTGGGATTGTCGAACTTCATCTTCCCCATCAGCATCATACCCCTTTTTAGCAAATTCTCGTTTGTTCTTTCCTTCGGATTTGGGGTTTTTTGCTCTTTCGTAAAATCAAAGGAGTCTGAACTGCTGATATTTTTAATATCGTGAAATTGGCTTTTCATGGGAATCAAGTTCTTTCCTTCTTTGTTGGACGAATCTTTGACAGAACTATCTTTACAGTAATTGATGTCAAATCCAGTATATGCGATATCTTTATGCTTTAACTCCGCCGCCGACACACCCATCGGGTAAATACTGAAAAGTATCACCAACGAAAATAAAATAGAAAATAATCGTTTTTTCATTTTCCTTTATCCTTTTTTATTAATCAAAATAACCGAATGTGGATTATGACATTATATTTTTCTTTCTGTAAATGCCTTCTGCATTTCATTAAGTTCTTTGACCCTTTTCTTATAAACCAAATACATGATCAGCCAGATGATGAAGAACACGATCATCTGAATCCCCGCGATGATTAATATCTCTGTGATATTGTTCACCCATCCGAGAAAAAGCGCGATTGGAATATAAAGCAAGATAATCAGCGCGCAGTGAGAAGCCGTCGCTGTAGCCAGAGACATCTCCTCGATATCGTAAAATGACATACCGGCAAAACACACCGCGCCGTATAATCCGGAGAACAAGCTTTGAACTGCCATCGCGGCGACAGCGCTGCCATTAACTTTATCGAGCAGCTGCTTCGATACAAAGGCTACGTCGTTTGTACCTGAAATACCTGTCAAAAACGCGATGACGTTGCCGATTACTATTCCGAGCAAAAAGCCAACGCACGCCATCCTGAGTGTTTTTTTCAGCATAGGTATCCCTCCTCTCCGGTCAGCCGCTCTCTGATTAACGGGATATAACGCCGTGACGCCCAAGTCTCCATTCCGTTTTCAAATTCAATACGAAGGGTTCCGCTCATCGTGAAGTCATATTTTTTTACCTTACTGAGATTGATCAGTTCAAATCGAGAAATACGCAGAAATTTCCGGCTGAGTTTTTCCTCCATACTCTGTAAACTTTGTTTTGCGCGGAAAATACCGGATGCCGCTGTTACCCTAACGCTTTTTCCATCAGAGGATACAAATATGATCTCCGCCTCTTCAATAACACAAGAGCAATTATCACTGTCAAGCACGGTTAATTTTTCCGGCTCTTGAATTGAAATTTTCTCCATCAGCGTGTTGACCTGTTTGTCCTTCCGGTCAGCACGCACGATAACGTCAATATCTTTTTGTTTGCTGTCACGCTCAAAGCGGACGTTAACTTCCTTCACGCGGTTTCCTCCTTTCGCTCTTATTAAGTGGATGTACGCACTGATGGTGATGCTCGTTGTAATAATGGCAGTCGGCACACGACGGCTCCGTCACCGAGCCGAGATCGCACCATTTCTGATGCGCCCAACCGAATTTGGTTCGGCAGCATCGGCATACATACAAGGAACAACTACCGCGTATAATAGGATCTGATAATTTCAACTGTTTTTTCATGAAACCACTCATTATTCTTAATGATATGCTGATTATATATAATGAGATGATATCAATCAATCATTTTGGAATAAACGGTATATTTTATGGCGCAAACGGTATGACAAAACCGCTTCAAGAACCATTCACACCTGTTTTAATACCGTTTGTTCCCATTCTATTGAAAACGCTTAAAAAGATTTATATAATGACCTTGACAATTAAAAAACGAAAGGAGAAATGCGATGAATCTTAAAATGTTGTATCCTATCATCGCGATAGTTTCTGTTGCGGTAATGATCGTATGGGGATTCCTTGGCAACGCCTGGAACGTCAGCTGGTTAGCCGTTCTCATCGGCGGTTGCGCGATGGCAATTGTAGCAATTATTAATTCAAATCAAAAAAATGAATTTAGTTTAAATCTTCTTTGACGTGATATGCAAGATCATAAAGTCACATTAAATTGCACTCGCAGGAAGCACTATTGCTTTTGTCTTCAATCATCACTTTGCACCGGGTTTTTCTATCATTCCTGCTCTGATGATTGCAGCCGCAGGTATTCTCTGGGCATTATTTGTCTATTATTATGATTGCCTGTGGGCGGCAATCATGTTTCATACGGCGTGGAATTACTCACAAAGTATTATTTTCGGATTGCCAAACAGTGGCGTCTTATCAAGCTGTTCAATATTCATTCTGGATACAGAGACGGCCAGGAGTGGATTCTTTTACGATCCTGCATTTGGCGTCGAGGGCAGTCCCGGAGCAATTCTTATTCTTGCGTTAGTTATTGCAGTGGTCATCTGGCGCAACTATGGAAAAGGTGAGAAGAAAGATCTATGGATTTGAAACCATTCGTAATAAGAAAGGAACAAAAACCATGAAATATGAAATTAAAGGCGGCAACCTGCCCGTCGTTATTTGCAAACTGGCGGAAAATGAAGCCATCGTCTGCGAAGGCGGTTCCATGAGCTGGATGAGCGACAACCTGGAAATGTCCACTTCCGGCGGCGGTCTCAAAAAAGGTCTCGGCCGGATGTTCAGCGGAGACAACGCCTTCCAAAACACCTACGTCGCCAAAGGCGGTCCGGGCTTTATTGCTCTGGCTTCATCCTTCCCGGGAACCATCAACGCCGTTCAGATCACGCCGGAGCGCCCGATGATCGTTCAGGGCTCGGCCTTTCTCGGTTCAGAAAAATCCGTTGACATGAACGCCTATCTGCAAAAGAAATTCTCCGTCGGTGCCCTGGGCGGCAAGGGCTTTGTCATGCAAAAACTTTCGGGCAGTGGCATCGCTTTCTATGAAATTTCCGGTCACGGCATCGAATACAATCTGAGGGCCGAACAAAGCATCATCGTCGAAACCGGTCATCTGGTCGCTATGGATACCACCGTAAATATCGATATCGTCGTTGTCCAGGGCCTCAAAAACAAACTGGTCGGCGGAGAAGGCCTCACCAATATCAAATTGACCGGCCCTGGTCGCGTCATCCTGCAGACAATGCCCATCGCTAATCTGGCCGGTGCCGTCGCTCCCTATATGGTCAACGCATAAACCCTTTTTGTGCGTCATCCGGCGATGACGAAGTTCAGGTTTCGTTCATTAAAAAATGTTTCGAAACGGCTATAAAGATTGCGAACGTGTTTCAACATAGGCAACACAATACGAAAAAAAAACAGGAGGAAAAAATGACCGAAAAACGCAATCTATCCCTTGTCAACTGTACTGTCAGCGGACTGCTCGCCATGGTGCTTACCATACCAGTACATGAATTCTTTCATTTTCTGACGTCTATCATTTATGGACAGGAAGTCATCTGTTTTGCCGCGAATGCTGTAAATGCCTCGGAGAGCTTTGACTTTATGGCCTTGTCCCCATTCCACAGGGCAATGGCGGCCGGAGGCAGTGCATCCATCATCAATGCGATCATCGGCATTATTCTGTTCTTTATCATTATAAAGTGTACGATGGGACCGATGTTGCGCACCTTCCTGATCCAGCTTTATGCCTTCCAAATGTGTGAAGGGTTTGGCTATTTTATGATCAATGGCATATTCGGAAGTTTTGGGGACTGGGGAAATGTCTTTGGCTATTTCCCTGACAGCACCGTGATGGTCATGCGGATCGTGCTGGGAATCCTTGGCGTTGCCGGGATTTTGTTTACGATGTTTTCACTGAATTATATGTCATATGCTTTCATCCGTGATCCACAGAACCGGTCGGAAAGACTTCATGTGGGACTTGGCCTGTATCTTTTGCCGTTTATCGCAACATCTATCTTTTCGACGATTGTTGACATGAATTCCATCCTGATGGCGGAAGGCTATTTTGAGTCGAATCCCTTCTTTTCCATCGCGGTGCGGTTTACGTTTATTCCTTTATTCTGGGCATTTATGTTCACATGGATCATGGTCAAGCCCCCGAAAGAAAGCAGGTTCTTATATGAGCTGCCAAGCGAGCCCAGGTACATCCTCTGGGTGGTCACGGCGATCCTTCTTTTGATCGACCTGTTTGTGCTTGCGCCGGGCATCATGCTGTGATTTCAATTTACAATGTACTATTAATGATTGTTTTATTACTCTCAATTTTTTGAAAGGAGACATTGCGATGTCAAGTTCAACAGCTACATCATCATCTGCCCTCGGAGCAGTCCTTGCCGCGATTGGCGGCATGATCATTTTTTTCCTGATTATCGGAATCATTCTTTATATTCTCGGCTCACTCGGGTTTTATTCCATGTGCAAAAACAAAGGGCTTAACAATCCCTGGATGGCTTGGATTCCCTATCTGAGAGACTACAAGAAAGGCGAACTCCTCAACGACACCGTCTCCATTGCCGGCCTGATCATTCCCGCTGCAAAATGGATTTTAGTTCTTGCGCCGATCGCTCTTTCCCTTTTGCTTAATATCCAAACTGACAACGGCATCGTCAGAGGGATCCTCTCGCTCATCACGATTGCGTATTACGTTTACTACATGGCTGCAAATTATCGTTTGTATAAACTCTACAAACCGGAATCCGCCACGGTTTATACTGTGGTGAACGTGATCCTCCCGTTCCTCGGACCGATTTTCGTCTTTATTTTGCGTCACAACGAACCTCAAGAATATTTGGATATCGTCTAAGACAAATGTAAATTGATGTCGGCCGTTTTAAACGGTCGGTCAGACTGAAAACAAAGCCGTGTTTAAGCCATTGAGCATAGCGCGGCTTTTTTCTTGAATTTCCCCTTGCTTTTTAAATAGAGTTCCATTATAATAGAATACGTGACGTTTAGGGGTATAGCTCAGTTGGTAGAGCAGTGGTCTCCAAAACCACGTGCCGAGGGTTCGAATCCTTCTGCCCCTGCCATTCTTTGACTAAAAACCCGATGTTTCATTTCTGAAGCATCGGGTTTTTGTTTTGATCTTTTATTTGATTATCAATTAGAACAAGCCGGAAATCACGCCGTTTTCGTCAATGTCGATGCGTTCCGCCGCGGGATGTTTGGGAAGTCCGGGCATTTTCATGATGGCTCCCGTCAAGCAGACAATAAATCCCGCCCCTGCAGACAAAGTGGCATCGCGAACGGTAATTTTAAAGCCTTCGGGACGGCCGAGCACATTTTGGTCATCCGTGAGGGAGTACTGCGTCTTGGCCATGCAAACCGGAACGCCGCCATATCCCATTTTTTCAAAACGGGCGAGGGCTTTTTCCGCCTCGTCGGTGTAATTGACACCGTCAGCGCCGTAAATCTTGGTGGCGATGGCTTCGATTTTATCTTTGATCGGCATGTCAAGCTCATAGGCGTAGGAAAAGTCGTTTTGCCCGGTTTCGCAAAGACGAATCACTTCCTTGGCCAAAGCAATTCCGCCTTCTCCCCCTTTGGCCCAGACTTCAGAAAGCGCCACATTGACACCGAGGGCTTTGCATTCCGATTCGACCAGAGCAAGCTCAGCTTCTGTATCGTTGGGGAAACGGTTAATCGCCACCACTGCCGGAAGTTTATAGACTTGGGTGATGTTTTCCACGTGCTTGAGTAAATTGGGAAGGCCTTTTTTGAGCGCTTCCAGATTTTCTGCGTTGAGATCTTCTTTTTTGACACCGCCGTTGTATTTCAGTGCTCTGACCGTCGCCACAATAATGACTGCGTCGGGTTTTAGACCGGCCATACGGCATTTGATATCTAAGAATTTTTCCGCTCCGAGATCGGCGCCAAATCCGGCTTCCGTCACCACATAATCTTTGGCGAAGGTCAAGGCCATTTTTGTGGCGATGACGGAGTTGCATCCGTGAGCGATGTTGGCAAAAGGACCACCGTGGACAAAGGCGGGGGTGCCTTCCAAAGTCTGAACAAGATTGGGTTTGAGAGCATCTTTAAGCAGTGCCGCCATCGCGCCGTTGGCTTTTAGATCTTCTGCCGTCACCGGATTGTCGTCATAGGTATATCCGATGACGATTTGACCCATTCTGGCTTTCAAATCGGAAATGTCGGAAGCGAGGCAGAAGGCCGCCATGATTTCCGATGCGACAGTAATATCAAATCCGTCCTGTCTCGGGGTGCCGTCTACCGGACGTCCTAATCCATCGACGACATTGCGGAGCTGTCTATCGTTCATGTCAACGCAACGGCGCCAGGTGATGGTTTTGGGATTGATACCCAAAAGATTTCCCTGTTGAATATGATTGTCAATCATCGCCGCGAGCAAATTGTTCGCCGCGCCGATAGCATGAAAATCTCCTGTAAAGTGCAGATTGATATCCTCCATCGGCAACACCTGTGCGTAGCCGCCGCCGGCCGCGCCGCCTTTAATCCCGAAAACCGGGCCGAGCGAAGGCTCGCGAAGCGCGACAAGGGTGTTTTTCCCCAGTTGAGACAAGGCATCGGCCACGCCGATTGTCGTTGTGGTTTTCCCCTCTCCCGCCGGCGTTGGATTGATCGCTGTTGTCAAAATGAGTTTCGCGCCGGTCTTCTCTTTATTTTTCATGAGATTATAATCGACTTTGGCTTTATATTTTCCGTATAATTCCAAATCATCCTCGGAAAAGCCTAACTTCGCGCCGATTTCGCGAATGTCCTTGGGATGAGCCGCCTGGGCAATCTCAATGTCCGATAAAAAAGCCATAATACTCCTCCTTTTTAATTCTGCTTGAAAATCACCGCATCATGATTATTACCAATTGTATTTTAAAATAAGCCAAATTGCAAATTAATTTCTTGCGTATTTCCTGTCATGTTTTTTTAAGCAAGCTGTGATAAGATTGGCGAAAACAGACAATTTATAACCGTTTGAAAAGTCCTTTCTTTAGGCAATTGGCTTCGTCGCTTTCGGCACAGCCCAGATTCGGCAAACCGGTGTTCAACCTCGAGAGAACTTAAAAGGAGGACGGCATTTATGCGTTACACAGACAAAAAATCAGCGAGCTTACGCTCCTTTCATGAACATTTGAAGCCCGTCAAAACATCCGCCCAAGTCAGCACCATGAAAAACTGCACGCAGCATGGCTCTACATCGGTCTATCGTCACAGTGTCCGCGTCGCGTATTTAAGCTACCGCATCGCGTCGGCGCTTCCGGTCAAAATCGACTATGTATCGCTGGTTAACGGCGCCTTTCTGCACGATTATTTTTTGTATGATTGGCACGAGCCCGGCAAACAAACGAAATTTCACGGTTTTTCCCATCCGAAAACCGCCCTTGAAAATGCCAAAGCTGATTTTGATTTAAATCAAAAAGAAGAAAATATCATCCGAAGCCATATGTGGCCGTTAACTTTGTTTCATATGCCGATTTGTAAAGAGGCTTTCATTGTCTGTTTCGCGGATAAAGTCTGCTCAACCGGAGAAACCTTCGGCGGTTTTCGGCGTAAACACAAACGGAAAATCAAAGATCAATCGAAAAACACACATCAAATTTCCGCCTAGAGACAGCGCCAACTTGCTTTTAAACGGAAATTGAATTAATCTGTATAAAAGGAAACGCTACTGTGATAAGCGTTCACGAATTCATCGGAGGCATTGAATGCGCGTTTTTTTTCCACATCAGCAAAAAAACATCGACGTCCCCGCCGGGACAACCGTTGCCGAAGCCTGTGCCCTCGCCGGCATTTCATTAAACGCCGACTGCGGCGGACATGGCAATTGCGGAAAATGCGCTGTGTTGATCAAAAAAGGCGCCCTGACCATGGAGGTTCTTGCCTGTCAGTATGAAGTCTCCGACAATATGCGCATTTATACCGAAGAAAAGTCTTCGACCAAAATACTTTCGGACAGCGTGACGGTAAAGCCTTTGATTGTCGATGCACCGGTCATGATTTATCCCGTGGCGAAAGACGCGCTGGATGACTGCCCGAGGACAGAGCATTTGAGCGGGCTAAACGCCTTGTTGCCCATTGACGTATCGGATTCCCGCGGCGCTTTAGCGCGGATGACAGCGGATTCCCGTTATGGGCGATCAACGGTGCTTAATATTTTGGTTGACGAAAATGATATTGTCGCCATCCATTTAGACCACGCTCCCGCTGAAAGCGTCGGTATGGCCTTCGATATCGGCACCACAACCGTCGTCGGTTATCTTTATGATTTAAACAACGGCGCCTACCTGGCCCACCACGCGGCGCTAAACGCTCAGAGCGCTTTCGGCGCCGATGTTTTAAGCCGGATTAGCGCGTCGGATCACGGCTATCAAAAAGAATTGACCCAATTGCTCGCCCGGTCGATCAATGAAGTCATCGACGTCTGCGTGAAAAAAACCTGTTTACCCGATGCGTCTATTGTCCATATGGTCTTTTCTGGCAATACGACAATGCTTTCATTTTTATTGGGCTTAAATCCGTCTCCCCTTGGAAAATATCCTTTTGTCTCCCCCGTCTCGGGAGAGCAAATTTTCGACTGTGACAATATTAAGACCAACCGCGCCGTTCATATAGAATGTGTGCTGAGAAGTCTTTCTCCCGTCGGCGCTTTTGTCGGCGCGGATACAACGGCGCTGTTAACGGCAGTTCCCCGCTCCGAAAAACCCGTGCTTGTCATTGACCTCGGAACCAACGGTGAAATCGCTCTGGGAAGCGGAGAAACCTGGCATGTGTGTAGCGCGGCCTGCGGTCCCGCCTTTGAAGGCGGCGGCTTGATGATGGGTATGCGGAGCGATCAAGGCGCCATTGAGTCCGTGTCTTATGAAAATGGACAATTTAACTGCGGAATCATCGGCCAAGGTCCGGCCAAAGGCATTTGCGGCTCCGGGATTATCGATGCTGTTGCCTGTCTGTTAAACCAAAAGCTCATCAATGCCAACGGTGATTTTTTGTCGGGAGACGCTCTCGACAACCATCCCGAGGCTTATCGTATGCTCGAAACCGACACCGGCAAGGCTTTTGTCCTGATGACATCCCGGGAAAACGGCGGCGCTGACGACATCATCATCACCCAAAAGGACATTCGCGCACTGCAAAATGCACTAGCCGCCATAAAATCCGCCGTTTATTTACTGCTCAAAAGAACAAAACTGACACCATCGGATTTGGACGCCTGCTATCTTGCGGGAGGCTTTGGCAATTATCTCAAAGTGGGCAGCGCAAAAATCATCGGCCTATTGCCGAAAGACCTTCCCGTTAAACTAATGGGCGACGGCGCGGCAAACGGCGCCCTTCGCTGCATGCTCTCACGGGAAGAACTTGAATTAAACAGAAGAATCGCGAAAAACGCCGAAGTCATTGCCATTGCCGATTTTCCCGATTTTAACGAGACACTGCTTCGCGCGCTGTCCTTTGAGCCCTTTTTCTAAAAATATGGGCACCGGAGCACCGTCTTAATCAATTAACATTGTGAAACACCAACGCCTTTTATCGGGCGTTTTGTCCGGTTTCGAAAAGACGGATGCTCTTTAACCGCATCGCAAACCACAAATAGATTATATTGATTTTGCAGAAGCCTATCAGAGTCCGCGATGCCCGGACAAACAAAGAACACACAATAACAGCAATGCTCGACTCAATGACTGAAAAAACGATTGAGTCAACGGGTATTGATCATTTTTTAGGAGAATATCCATGCAAAATATCAAAAATATCATTCTCTTCTTAAAAGATGAATTTTTAAATAACCGACTGGCCGGTTACGCCGCTCAACTGGCTTATTCACTCTTGTTTTCCATCATCCCGTTGCTCATTTTGCTCAGCATCCTGCTTCGGGTCATTGTCGGCTCAGACGCGCAGGTTATCAGCAACATGCTCTCAAAAATGATGCCGGGCTTTATGAAAAACATATTGGTGTTTTCCCACCTTCACGGCAATCTGGAAATTTCTTCCTTTGCCGCTTTCGTCTATTTTTTGCTGTTAGTCCACTTCGGGACCATGTTCATCCGAACTTTTAACCTCATCACCTGCCGCGTGATGTATATACCCGAAACCCGCAATTTTGTCGTCACCTATCTCCTGGCCATTCGCAACCTCATCGTTCTGGCGTTCATCCTGATCATTCCCCTGCTGATTTTGCTGTCACTCAATTATCTGCTATCGATGGCAGCGGACGCTTGGGGGCTCACCGCCTGGGAATACAGCTTTTTGTTTGACTTTACCGACAAAATGGTCTACGCCATTCCCCTGGTTGTGTTGATAGTCGCGTTTATGTTCGCGACTCCCGAACGTCTGTCATTAAAAACCGTCTTTCCCGGTAGTATTTTTATTACCATCGTGTGGCTTATCGGTGGCCTCTTGGCCAAAAATCCCTTGCTGGCTTTTATCGACAGCGAAAATATCGCGCTGATGTTAGAGGGCGTGGTGCTATTATTGGTGTTTGTTTATCTCATGTCGCTCATCATTGTCATCGGCATGTCCATCAACTACTATTATATGCGGGTTCATCCCGAAACCGGACGGAGGTACAACCATGGCTCGACCAAAAGCGATTGAACGCATTAGAAATTTCTTAAAGCATGAGGAAATCACCCCTGGAAAAATCATCAAAAACACGCCATTATTTGTCATGCAGGATTTTACCGATATGAACATGCTGGGCCTTGCGATGCAGATGTCTTTTATTTTTCTGCTCGTTCTTCTCCCTGTTTTATACTTTACCATCTATTTATTTCAGGGAAATATATTTTCCGCCTATGCTGCGCAACTAATCAATTTTCTCGGGAGAATTCTGCCGAAGGTTCCGTATAATTTTCTCCTGTACTTTTTGAAAAACGCCCGCTTTAATATGGTCGGAAGTACCCCGCTGATGATTTTGGTCTTCATCGTCAGTATGTTTATTGCCGCTTCAAATATCATGAGCGTCGTCAACACGTTATATGAAATGCCCAAACGGCGCACTTGGACAAGTCATCTGATCACAGCCGTTGAGATTATCGTCATCACCGGAATCATTATTTTTATTATGTTTTCCAGTCAGATGTTCGCCAACGCATTTTTTCTTGGTCTTCTCAAAGGCTTTCAAAATCCTCTCGCCTCATCGATCATCGTCCAAGCGTTCACGCATCTCATCACGCTGACAGCGGAGATCATCCTGTTTACTTTTGTTTTCACCATTGCTCCGACAGTCAAAACCCATTTTATGTATGCCTTGCCGGGAGCGATTTTTACCACCTTGAGCACCAATATCGTCTTTCGAATTTTTATCACTATGAGTAACTCATCGGATAAATATATTCTGGTGTTCGGTCCCTTGGGAGCGCTGTTGATGCTGATGTTTTCCATCGATTTGATTTGTCTTTTCATCATTATCGGCATCCGCATCAATGTCTATATTCAGCTTGCGAAAGACGGAAAAATAATCGATATGATTAAATCCAAGCTTCCATAACAATTTTTTACTTTTATTTGCGTTCATATGATTCCAAAAAAGCTTTCGGTTATGTTAAACTTATAAGAAGGGATTTTTTGACTTAAATCGAATTCCCTTCTCTGTTTTGGCGCCCTCATTTATCACGGTGTCAAATACACAGACCATTATCCGAAGGTTTTTTTCGGTTGTCCGTTTAGACACAAAAAGCCGAAATCCAACACAACATACGCCAAAAAAAACATATTTCACTAAAATGCAAAACAACCTTGGATATTTTATTTAATCAGCAAAATCATTTAAAACCGATCGGTTGCCCGATTGTTAAGAAAGGAGTCTTATGGTTTTAACAAACAAGAAACAGACTACACACAAATTCACAAAAGAAAGTTTCAAAAAAGCATTTATCGAAAAAGTCGAGCAGATTTCCGGCGAAAAATTTTCCGAGTCTACGATTCAAAATCAATTCGACGCGCTTTCCGATATGGTCATGGAAGACGTCGCCGTGACCTGGGCCGAAAACAATCGAAAAAACAATATGCACAAAAACAAGCAGATTTACTTCTTTTCGATTGAATTTCTCATCGGCCGTCTGCTTCGTTCATATATCAACGGTCTCGGCTGGGATAAATTTGTTCCCGACGCGCTGAAAGAATTGGGTTTGGATTATGACGCGATTCAAGCCCGCGAACACGATCCCGCTTTGGGAAACGGCGGTCTGGGACGTTTGATGGCTTGTTTTTTGGACAGCACCGCCGCCATGGATTTTCCCGGACACGGCAACGGCATCCGCTACAAATACGGTCTGTTCCAACAAAAAATCGTCAACAACGAACAGGTTGAAGTGGCCGATAATTGGCTTCGAAACGGCTATCCCTTCGAAATTGCCAAGCCTGAAAAATCCGTCATTGTTAAATACGGCGGCAATGTCCGCACCGAATTAATCGATGATAAACTCACCTTTATCCACGAAGATTACGAACCGGTTCTGGCTGTTCCCTACGATGTTCCCATTAAGGGCTATCATAACGATACTGTCAATTCCTTGAGACTCTGGAACGCCCAACCCGTTGAGGACTTTGATTTGGGCACCTTTAATCAGGGGCATTTTCTCCGGGCCGTACAAAGAAAAAGCGATGCAGAAGCCATCAGCCAGGTCCTTTATCCCAGCGATCACGGCTTTGAAGGTCAATTGCTTCGCCTCAAGCAAGAATACTTCTTTGTCTGCGCCGGACTCAAACGCATTGTCCGTCGCTACAAAAAAATGCACCGCGGCTCGATGGACGGTTTTGATCAAAAAATCTGCATCCATATCAACGATACCCATCCGGCCATGTGCGTTGCCGAACTCATGCGCATTTTGGTTGACGAAGAAGGCTACGAATGGGATGACGCCTGGAAAATCACCGTCGGCACCATGAGCTTTACCAATCACACGGTGCTTCCCGAAGCCCTGGAAAAATGGCCGATTTCGATGATGCAAAATCTCCTTCCCCGGGTCTACATGATCATCGAAGAAATCAACCGCCGCTTCTTGGAAGAAATGAACGAAAAATATCCGGATAAAGGCGGGCGCAACTACAATATCTCCATTTTAAAAGACGGCAATGTCCACATGGCTCATTTGGCCATCATCGGCTCTCATTCCGTCAACGGTGTTGCGGAACTTCACAGCAAAATTTTAAGAGAAGAAACTTTCAGGGAATTCTATGAAGTCTATCCCGAAAGATTTAATTCCGTGACCAACGGTGTCACACCCCGACGCTTTTTAATGGGAGCTAATCCGAACTTAAAAGCCCTTATTGACAAAACCATCGGCACCTCCTGGAAAGAAGCCAATCATCTTGATGACTTAAAGCAATTGGAAGCGCATCTCGATGACAAAAGCTTTATGGACGGCCTGGCCAAAGTCAAACGCGCCAATAAAGAACGCCTGTGCGCCTATATCAAACAGAATCTTAAAATTTCAGTCGATCCGGACTCCATTTTCGACATTCAGGTCAAGCGTATTCACGAATACAAACGCCAGCTCTTAAACGCCCTGCACATCATGCACGTCTACAATCAGCTGCGCATCAACCCCAATGCCGATTTTGTGCCGAAAACCTATTTCTTCGCCGGCAAGGCGGCCCCCTCTTATTACTATGCCAAAGAGGTCATCAAACTCATCAACGTCTTGTCCGAAAAGATCAATCATGATCCGTTGGTCAACGACAAACTCAAAGTTGTCTTTGTTCCCAACTTTAACGTCTCGAGCGCCGAAATCATCTATCCCGCTGCCGAAATCTCCGAACAGATTTCAACTGCCGGAAAAGAAGCCTCGGGAACCGGCAATATGAAATTTATGATGAACGGTGCCATCACACTGGGCACGATGGACGGCGCCAATGTTGAAATCGCGGAAGCCGTAGGTCCTGACAATATCTTCACCTTTGGTCTTTCCGATGTGGAGGTCGCAAACTTCAACGCCCACGGCGGCTATCGTTCGCTGGATATTTACGAATCGGATCCGCGCGTCCAAGAGGTCTTAAATCAGCTGATCAACGGCTTCTTAAACGGCTATTCCTTCCAGACGATTTATGACTCGCTGTTACTCCACAACGATCCCTACTATGTGCTCAAGGACTTTGGTTCCTATGCCGATATTCAGCAGGTCGCCAGCCAAACCTATCTGGATCAGAAAAAATGGCTGAAAATGTCCGCTGTCAACATTGCAAACAGCGGAATCTTCTCCAGCGACCGGTCCATCGCCGATTATCAAAAACGAATCTGGAAAATCAAATAATCATCAATAAAAAATAATATAAAGGAGGATACATTATGAACACAGAATGTGTTGCGATGCTTTTGGCAGGCGGTCAGGGGAGCCGACTTAAAGCGCTTACCCTAAACAACGCCAAACCCGCCGTCTTATTTGGAGGAAAATATCGCATTATCGATTTTCCTTTGAGCAACTGTATGAATTCCGGAATTAATGTCGTCGGCGTTCTAACCCAATACCGTCCCTATATTCTCAACAATTACATCAGCGACGGTAGTGCCTGGGCGCTGGATAAAGTCAATGCCGGTGTCCGCATCCTGCCTCCCTATATGAGCCAAAAAGGCGGAAGATGGTATAACGGTACCGCCGATGCCATCACCCAGAACATTGATTTTATCGATCAATTTAATCCCGAATATGTGCTCATCCTGTCCGGTGACCACATCTACAAAATGGATTACTCCAAAATGATCGATTTCCATAAAGAACGCGCCGCCGATCTCACCATTGCCGTCATGGACGTTCCCTGGGAAGAAGCGAGCCGTTTCGGTGTCGTCTGCACCAACAGTGAACAACGCATCACTGAATTCCAGGAAAAACCGGCAGAACCCAAAAGCAATCAGGCATCCATGGGTATTTATGTTTTCTCATGGCCTGTGCTCAGAAAAGCTTTGATCGAAGACGCCGAAAATCCCGATTCGGAAAATGATTTCGGAAACAACGTGATTCCTGCCATTCACAGTGAAGGAAAACGCATTTTCGCCTACAATTTCAATGGTTATTGGCGCGATGTCGGAACAATCCAGAGCTATTACGATGCCAATATGGATCTCTTGGATGATGCCTGTGAGTTTGATCTCAACGATACCTCATTCCGCATTTTTTCCAACAACACCAGCCGCCATCCCCAATTTGTCGGTGAAACGGGCAAAGTGACCGACAGCCTGATCTGCGACGGTTGCGTTATCTTCGGTGAAGTGGATCATTCCATCATCTCCCATGACATCACCATCGGCAAAAACACCGTGATCAAAAACTCCATCATTCATACCGGCGCTCAAATTGAAGACGGCGCTCATCTGGAGAACTGTATCGTGGGTTCAAAAGGCGTCGTCTCCGCCGACACCAAGATTGCCGCCATGGATTCCGATAATCCTTCGGAAATTCATGTCATCAACGGTTGATTTAACCGAGCACAAAGGAGGCTATAAAAATGCAAAATACCATTGGTTATATTTTAAATATCGATGGCGAAAATACCGATTTAAACGAACTCTTGCAGCATCGTTCCGTCTCAACACTGCCCTTTGGCGGCCGTTATCGCCTGCTCGACTTTACGATGTCCAATCTGGTCAATTCCGGCGTCAATCACATCGGCGTCGTCGGTTCTTACAAATATTCATCATTGATCGATCATTTGGGAACCGGTAAAGAATGGTCCCTTAGCCGAAAGACGCAAAACCTCTCCATTTTGGCGGGCGCCAGCGGTGTCCGTTACGGAGACAACATCAAAGTCAGTGTCCGTGATTTATTCTACAACATCCCCTTCCTCAGCAAAGGAAGCAATGTCAAAGACGTCATCATCTGCTCTCCCAATCTGGTCACGTCCTTTGATTTTTCCACGGCGCATCGCATTCACAGAACCAACAACGCCGACATCACGATGATCTTCAAAAAAGTTCATCCCGATTTCAACGCCAACGATAACGACGTCTTTGTCGAGTTTGAAAAATTCCGTGTCAGCAAGCTCTACCACCAGACCGGTGAAACCGCCGAACACGTCTTTGCCGATATGATGATCATCAAAAGAGATGTCCTGATTGATCTGGTCAAAAAAGCCAATGAACTTGGCGAATGGGATTTGATGGACGTCATCCACGACAACATGGATACCCTGCGTGTTTTCGGAGCGCCCCATACCGGATATCTTTCCAGAGTCAATGATATGAAAAGATTTTTCGAAGCCAACATGGATCTGTTAAATTATGACGTCATGAATGAGCTCTTTATGGGTGAAAATCCGGTCTATACTAAAATCAAAGACAATCATCCCACCCACTACAGCAATGACGCCGAAGTTACAAAATCCATCGTCGGTTCAGGGTGTCAAATTCAGGCGAAAATCAAAAACTCCGTCTTGTTTCGCGACAGCATCATCGGAAACGGCACGGATATCGACAGCTGCATCATCATGCAAAAAGCCAATATCGGTGACAATGTCACCCTCAAATACGTCATCATGGATAAAGACTGCCACATCCGCGACAACACAAGCCTCATTGGCACCAAAGAAAATCCCATTATCATCAGCAAAGGAAGGAGCATCTAAGTCTCATGGAAAAACTACAGATCCTGTTTGCCGCTTCAGAGGCCTTCCCATTTGCTAAAAGCGGCGGTCTCGGCGACGTGATTGGATCCCTTCCCAAAGCCTTCCCGCCGGAAGAAACCGATGTTCGCGTCATCATTCCAAAATATGATTGCATTCCTCAAGAATACATCGACAAATCAAAACTCGTCGACATTTTCTATGTTCATGTTGGGAACAGCAACCAGTATTGCGGAATTTTGGAATACAAAACCGACAACGTCACCTATTATTTCATTGACAACGAATACTATTTCAAACGGCCCGGATTATACGGTTACTACGATGACGCGGAACGTTTCATCTATTTTAGCCGCGCGGTCCTCGAATGTATTCCCTATATCAATTTTTATCCGGACATTCTTCATTGTCATGATTGGCAGACGGCCCTTGTCCCCTATCTGCTCAAAGAGCAATACGCCTGGCATTATCAAAATGTCAAAACCGTCTTTACTATTCATAACATGAAATATCAAGGCGTCTATAGCTTCAGCGACATCGCGGGACTCCTCAATTTCGATTATTTCCCGATGACGATGGAATTCTACAACGATGTCAACTTCATGAAAGGCGCCCTTTATACCGCGGATCTGGTGACCACTGTCAGTCCCACCTATGCCGAGGAAATCAAACAACCCTATTACGGCGAGGGGTTAGACGGCGTCGTTGCCGATATCGCCTACAAAGAAGTCGGCATCTTAAACGGCATTGACGACATCGAGTACAATCCTCAAACCGATCCCCATATCTGGACCAATTTTAAAACGTCCTACACCAAAAAAACCGAAAACAAAAAAGCGCTACAGGCGCATATGAATCTGGATGTTGACGAAAACAAACCGGTCATTTCAATGATTACCCGTTTGGTTGATCAAAAAGGTATCGATTTGGTCGCCGCCGTCATTCATGAAATCCTCCAATTGGATTTACAATTCATCATCCTTGGCACCGGTGACAGTCAATATGAAAACATGCTTCGAGAAGTGGCTTACACCTATCCCGATAAAATGCGCGCCTGCATCACCTTCGATGAAGATCTATCCCGCAAAATTTACGCTGGCTCCGATATCTTTCTCATGCCTTCCAAATTTGAACCCTGCGGCCTCAGTCAACTCATCGCCATGCGTTATGGTGCAATCCCGATTGTCAGAGAAACCGGCGGCCTAAAAGATACCGTTCATCAATTTGATCCTGAAACCAAAGAAGGCAACGGTTATACCTTCTCGACCTACAACGCTCACGATATGCTATCTGTCATTCAAGACGCCGTCGATACCTTCCACAACGATAAAGATGCGTGGAAAAAACTGACCGATAACGCGCTAAAATCAAAATTTGATTGGAAATCATCCGCAGATAAATATCTTGAATATTATAAGAAAATTACAGGAAGACTGAGTTAATTTATGTTTTTTCATCACAATTCATTTGATTTAAACTTCAGAGAGCCGTTTGGAGCCCTTCCAACCGGCTCTCGAGTCACGCTTACCGTAGATGCACAAAATGTTATCAACGTTCGCCTTCACACTTATTTTGATCAAGACGAACATTTCTTTAATATGCTACCCGCTGATTCCCCCGGAAAATACAGCATCACGCTGACCGTCCCCAAAAAGCCCGGTCTTTTTTGGTATGATTTTCGTTTTGAATCAGGCGGAAAAAATTATGGATACGGAACCCAAGGCGATGGCATCGGCGGCGAAGGACGCATCTATGAAGGCATGACGCCCTCATATCAAATCACCGTATACGACGCGACTCGCAAAGTCCCAAAATGGTACAAAGAAGGCATCATGTATCAGATTTTTCCTGATCGTTTTGCCAAAGGCAGTACTTATCAAGGCAAGTTTTTCCCCAATTCCTTAATTCACGGTGATTGGAATGACAAGCCCCATTATTTCAGAAAAAGCGATGGCAGCATCGCTTATTGGGATTATTTCGGCGGCAATCTGGAAGGTATTATCGAAAAACTCGATTATATCAAATCCCTGGGTGTATCGGTTCTCTATTTAAACCCGATTTTCGAATCGAGAAGCAACCACAAATACGACACCGCTGATTACAAAAAAATCTCTCCCGAATTCGGAGACGAAACTATTTTTGAACAACTTTGCGCTGCCGCCAAAAAGAAAGGCATCCACGTCATTTTGGACGGTGTGTTTTCTCATACCGGAGATGACAGCGTCTACTTTAACCGTTATGGTCATTACGACAGCGTCGGTGCTTATCAATCAGAAGATTCCCCATATCATGACTGGTACCGATTCACAAAATTCCCCAATGAATTTGAAAGCTGGTGGGGTATCTCATCCATGCCCAACACTGAAGAAGTCAATCCCGGCTTCAGCAATTATATTTACGGAGCCGATGATTCGGTGATTCGCAAATGGATTCGCGCCGGCGCTTCCGGTTTTAGACTGGATGTGGCAGATGAACTACCCGATGAATTTATTGCCGGAATAAAAACCACATTGCTTGAAGAAAAAAAAGACAGTGTGTTAATCGGCGAAGTTTGGGAAGACGCTTCCAACAAAATCGCTTATGATATTCAAAGACAATATTTCATGGGACATGAGCTTGACGCCGTCATGAACTATCCTTTTCGGGAAACTTTTATCCGCTTTTTCTTAGGTGAAATTTCATCGAGACAAACGCATCGTCTGATGATGTCGCTTTATGAACATTATCCCCGTGAACAATTTATGAGCAATATGAATCTCATCGGTTCCCATGACCGCACCCGCATTTTGACAGTGCTGTCGGAATGTGCCGATGCCTGTCATACCGACGAAGAAAAAGAAGCTTTTATCATCCCTGATGACAAAAAGCAAATGGGTCTCGCTAGGCTCAAATTACTTTCTCTTCTGCAAATGACATTTCCCGGTGTGCCGTGTATTTACTATGGTGATGAAGCCGGCGTTGCCGGTTTTGAAGATCCCTACAACCGCTCGACCTTCCCCTGGGGAAATGAGAACAAAGCGCTCTATAACCACTATAAACATATTACCCATCTTAGAAAAACACACCCTGCCCTTATTCGGGGAACTTATATTCCGATTACGACGCATATCGATGATATCTTTGCTTTCCTTCGATGTGAAAAAGACGAAATCATTCTTTGCGCGTTTAACCGAAGCAAGACAGAATATCTTCTTTTCTCTCATGATATCTTCCAAAATGTTTTCGGATTAAATCTGGATACAGACACTCGGGATAACTTAAGTGGCTTTAGTATCCCTCCCCTATCAGCGAAGCTTTATAGAATTGAAGCAACCTTGAGTTCACTCATGAAAAGATATAATTCCTCAACGGAATTGGCCTTCTAAACAGTCAATAATCTTTTATCAAAATAAAAAAGTAGATTGTATCGTAAATTTGAGCATCTAACGATTAAAAGTCCGGAATAATTGCACCGGACTTTATCAATGCTCTGAAGAGACAAAAAGATTTTTGCTCTTACTTTGTAATAATGCATTTTAGGACAAAAACAAAAAGAAATGGACAAAATGAAACTCAAAGCATTTATAATTATCTCTTTGTGTCTGATATTCCCTGTTTTCTCCGCTGCCTGCAGTAAAGTTCAAAATGATAAGTTACAATCAACCAAAGAAATGAGAAAGGTAATCATTGACACGGATACAGGCGCTGATGATGCCTCAGCATTAATACTTGCTGCCAAAAGCGGAAAACTTGATATTCTCGGGGTCACCACCCTCGTTGGCAATGTTGATTTAGATCAAAGCACCAAAAATGCTTTATCGGCACTCGAAATCGCAGGTTATAGTGCTCCTGTTTATCAAGGTTCATCTGAAAACTGTAAAGGGAAAAAAATTAAAGCCAAAAGCGTTTTCGGCTCAGATGGAATGGGCGATGCAGGTCTTATCAAAACGACCTCAAAGGCTGAGCCTGAGGATGCCATTGACTTCATTTTAAAAACAGTGAGGCAAAATCCTAACGGAGTGGAAATCATTTCCCTCGGTCCTGCCACTAATATTGCAAAAGCCATTGAACGTGATCCCGAGACGATGAAAAAGGTCAAAATGATTTGGTCAATGGGTACGGCCGGACTTGGTTCAGGCAACGCTTCCCCTGTTGCAGAATTTAATGTGTACGCAGACCCTGATGCTTACAAGGTGATGTTGGATTCCGGTGTTAATATTACCGTAATCGGTCTGAATATGTGCGGTGATGAGGCTATGTGGACCGATGAACAGTTTGCCAAGTTGAAAAAATCCGGCGAAATCGGTAAATTTATCGACGCTTCCTTCTCAAAAATCCGAGAATTTTATGCATCCAATCAATCATCCGGAAAAGTGATGAATTGCGATGCTTTGGCAATGATGTGCGTCATCAATCCCGATTTTGTTAAAGACACCGTTAAATGCCATGGCAGCTGCATCACAACGAAAGGGGAAACCTTTGGAGAGGTCATTTTTTACAAAGAAGGTTTTACCTACGATGTGGCAAAAAACGATTTTGATTATAATGTCTCATTGATCAATGATGTGGACAAGGCTAATTACTTTAACTTATATCTGAAAACCATTAAGTAGGTTCCGCCCACTTGCCTGTAAAGCCTTTAAAAAGCCACCAAATAACACAACCGTTCGTTCCTCAAAGATGTTTTGGCATGCAAGTCAATCGATTCGTGTTTTTCAAAGTTAAGCTTCTCGGATGAACGAAATCCCATATCACAACAAGATCATGTTAAAGCAAAGTCCGGAGCGATTGCCCCAGACTTTGTCTATGTTTTATAGATACAAGGGCAGTATTGCTCTTGTATTTTTTTATTAATAAAAATCAGATTTATTTTTCTTCTTTTTCTTTTTTATCATCTTTTTCTTCAGCAGCGGGTTGAGCTTCTTTGACTTCCTTTTTGTCATCCGTTTGATTGTCATTTTTTTGAAGGTCAGTTGCTTTCGCTTCTTCTTGATCATCCCCATCAAAACTGACATCCTCTACGCTTTCTGGATCAATGTCGGCGTTGGGCGCTTCCGTATGTTCGGCTTCGGGAACGATATTCTGGGCGCCGCATTCATGACAGAATTTTGATTTGACGGAAATGACAGCACCGCAATTTTCGCAGCGTTTTTTCCCGGGATCCAACGGATTAGCCGCCGCGGCTTTAATCGCAGCAATGCGCGCTTCCATTTCTTCGATGTCTTCTTTGGTTTGCTTGATCTGATCAAAATGTGCTTTTGCTTCTTCGGGTATATCATCGGCATTTTCAGACAGCTGTTCATAATAAATTTTACCAAGCTTTTCTTCCGCTTCTTTAATCACGCTTTTTAAACCGCTGATGCGGGCATAAAGCTTTGTAAGTTCGAATTGGCCGCTGGTATAATCCGTCACATTCTTCGCAAAATCATTGAGTGTATCCAATAAAGTCATTAAAAATAACCTCCTTCGTTATTTATCTCTTAATGTTTGTGATTATATGTGGCAAAGTTTAAACATTACTGAAGAAGATGCCCATTTTTTCATACAGCCTCTTGCCTTTGTACAAGAATGATATAAGGAATTATTTCCCAGTCGCAATGTCTTTTCGGTAAAAACTGTCTTTAAATTTGATTTTGTCAATTTGACCATATACGGTATTTCTTGCATCGTCTTTGGTCTCTCCCAGTGCCGTCACCGCAAGAACGCGCCCACCGGATGTCACAAGCTTTCCGTCTTTGATGGCCGTTCCAGCATGGAATACCACGCAGTCTTCGACGTCGTCAATGCCGGAAATCGGATAGCCTTTGGCATAGCTGTCGGGATAACCGCCGGAAGCCAGGACAACGGTGACCGCTGCTTCCTTTTTCCACTGAATTGTTATATCCGATAACTTTCCATCAATGCAGGCTTCCATGATATCGACCAAGTCTGTTTGCATCCTCGGTAAAACAACCTGGGCTTCGGGATCTCCGAAACGAACGTTAAACTCAAGCACTTTGGGCTCACCGTCTTTAATCATGAGACCGATGAAGAGAACACCGACAAAATCCATGCCATCGGATTTAAATCCTTCGATAATCGGATTTAATATGGTATCCTCAATGCGTTTTTTAAGCGTTTCGTCAGCAAAAAGATCATTGGGTGAGTAATTTCCCATTCCACCGGTGTTGGTGCCTTGATCTCCATCAAAGGCACGTTTATAATCTCTGGCGCTTTCCATCGGCCGAATGGTGTTTCCGTCAACAAAACAGAGAATGGACGCCTCAATGCCGGTCAAAAACTCTTCAATGACAACTTTGTCGGCAGCATCTCCGAATTTGCGATCAAGCATCATTTCCGCCATGGCAGCTTTGGCGTCTTCTTCGGTTTCGGGAATGACTACGCCTTTACCGGCGGCAAGTCCGTCAGCCTTAATGACCATGGGATAACCGAAAACGCCCACGTCGGCAACGAGCTCGTCATAAGTGATGTATTCTTTATAGCCCGCCGTCGGAATATGATGCCGATATAAGAAATCTTTTGTGAAAGCTTTGCTGCCTTCAAATTGGGCGCATTTTTTGTTGGGCCCAAAAACACGGATGCCTTCGGCTTGCATGGCATCGGCCATTCCCAGCACCAGGGGCACTTCGGGGCCGACCACAACCAAATCAATCTGTTTTTCTTTGGCAAGGGCAACACAGCCGTCGATGTCTTCCACCGAAAGGTTGACGCATTCTGAAATCTCCGCCATACCGCCGTTTCCTGGAACACAATACAGCTTGTCCACTTTGGGACTTTTCGCAATTTTCCAGGCAATCGCGTGTTCTCTGCCGCCGGAGCCGATAATCATTACTCGCATGTTTTACCTCTCAAAATGAATGATGATACCTTAAGAAACGGATCTAAATGGCCTTGGCGAAAGCGCTCAAAATGACAAACTCTCAGTCATATACATGGCCATCATCCGAAATGACGATTTATATATTTAACTGCTTCTCGAAAGTAAATAAGAAGAAAATCAAGCAGCGCGAAAATTGGCACTGTTTGATTTAATCTTTTTATGAGTGTTTAAAATGACGCATACCGGTAAAGACCATCGCGATATTGTTTTCGTTGCACACTTTGATGGAATCTTCATCACGAATGGAACCGCCGGGCTGAATGATCGCCGTGATGCCTGCTGCGGCTGCGGCTTTTGTCACATCGTCAAAGGGGAAAAAGGCATCCGAAGCTAACACGGCGCCTTTGACATTGTCGCCGCCGTGTTCCACGCAGTTTTCCATCGGCCAAATACGATTGACCTGTCCCGGTCCGTTGGCCACCATGCATTTATCTTTCGCCAGGGTAATGGCGTTGGATTTTGTGTTTTTGACAGCTTTCCACGCAAAAAGCAAATCTTCCATTTCCTTTTCTGTCGGTTTTCTGTCTGTCACCACTTCCATTTTGCTGAATAATTCGACGTCGGTTTCCATCACAAGCATACCGCCCATGACTTTTTTGTATTCGTAACCCGGTTCACGATAAAGAATGTCGTCAAGGACCAGCAAACGTAAATTCGGTTTGGCCGCGAGGATTTCTTTTGCTTCGTCGGTAAAGCCGGGAGCGACAATGACTTCTAAGAAAATCTTGACCATTTGTTCGGCTGTCGCCGCGTCGATTTCACGATTTGCCGCGACGATGCCGCCGAAAATGGATGTCGGATCGGCTTCATAGGCTTTCTTGTAAGCTTCGGCAATGGTATCTGCCGACGCCACACCGCAGGGATTGGCGTGCTTGACCGCCACGACCGTCGGCTCGTTGGAGTATTCTTTTAAAACTTCCAAAGCGCCGTTGGTGTCGTTGATGTTGTTGTATGAGAGCTCTTTGCCCTGAAGCTGAACAGCATTGACCAAGGTGCCTTTGGTGCCCGTAATCTGACGGTAAAAGGCAGCTCGCTGGTGGGGATTTTCACCGTAACGCAATTCCTGTGCTTTTTCATAAGTGAGGGTGATGGTATCCTGGGCCAGAATATCACCGTCCACCTTGGCACGGAGGAAATCCGCGATCATCGCGTCATAACTGCTCGTCGTCTGAAATACCTTCAGCGCTAAACGATAGCGGGTTTCGTAGGTTGTATAGCCGTCCTGTTCGATTTCGTCAAGAACCACTTCGTAATCGGCAGGATCAACGACAACCGTCACATCGTTGAAATTCTTTGCCGCCGAACGCAGCATGGTCGGTCCGCCGATATCAATGTTTTCGATGCATTCCTCAAAAGCGACACCGGGTTTTAACATGGTGTTTTTAAAGGGATAAAGATTGATCACCAGAAGATCGATGTTTTCGATGCCGAGTTCTTTACATTGTTTTTGGTGATCTTCGTTATCGCGGATGTTCAAAATGCCGCCGTGAATGAGCGGATGCAGTGTTTTTACTCGGCCGTCCAGACATTCCGGAAAGCCCGTTACTTCCGAGACATCTTTGACTTCTACCCCGCCTTCGCGAATCGCCCGTGCCGTGCCGCCTGTGGATAAAATATCCCAGCCTTTGGCCGCGAGGCGCTTGGCCAGATCCACGACACCCGTTTTATCAGAAACCGAAATTAATGCTCTCATGTTTTTTCCTCCGTTATTTCTTGGTTAGTCATGACACCGAAATCGGTGAAATCATATCTTTTTGCGCTGCGCAGTTGACACAACGCGATCAATCAATCATTCATGCTGTAAATTTTTAGGACAATATCAAGCTTTATCAATCGTCACCAGTCTGCCGTCAACGTGCACCCGGCCGAGACAAATCTGCTCAACCACCCAGGGCAGCAATTTGTGCTCTTCCCTAAGTACTGTTTCCGCAATGGCTTCAGGACTGTCGCAATCATCAATCGCCACGGCCTTTTGGGCGATAATCGGACCGCCGTCGGCCTCCTCGTTGACGAAATGAACCGTCGGACCGCTGACCTTCGCCCCGTACTCAAAGATGGCGCGGTGCACACGCATGCCGTAAAAGCCTTCGCCGCAAAACGAGGGAATCAAGGCCGGGTGAATGTTGACGATGCGATTAGGATAGGCCGCGATAAATGCCGGTGTTAAAATCCGCATAAATCCCGCCAGCACCACAAGTTCCACACCGTAATCCTTCAAAACGCCGATCATTTTTTTATTGAAATCATCGACATCTGCACAGTCGCTCTCAAGGATAACCGACGTGGGAATATCCGCTTTTTGGGCTCTTTCAAGGCCGTAGGCGTCGGCTTTGTTGGAGATGACGACAGCAATATCGCCGCTTTTACCATGAACCGCATCGATGACGGCTTGTAAATTGGTGCCGCCGCCGGAAATCAATACACCGATTTTCATCATAAAATGATTTTCTCCTCTCCGGAGGTGACCTCGCCCAGGATCACCGGTGCTTCTCCCGAGGCTTTTAAGGCCGTCATGACGGCGTCGGCTTCGCCTTTGTCGATGGCCATCACAAAGCCGATACCCATGTTGAAGGTGTGATACATATCGTCAATATCAAGATCGCCGAGTTCTTTGAGAAAATCGAAAACCGGTACCGGCACGATTGCCGAAGTGTCGATTCTGGCGCAAAGACCATCCGGAATCATCCGGGGAATGTTTTCGTAAAATCCACCGCCGGTCACATGGCACATACCGGCAATGGCATAACGGTCAATGAGCGGCGCAACGGCCGGAACGTAAATTTTGGTCGGCGTCAAAAGGACTTCGCCAATGGTGCCGCCCAAGGCTTCGGATCGAGTGTTCACGTCCAATCCGTTATCCTCAAAAACGATTTTTCTAACAAGAGAAAACCCGTTGGAATGAACGCCGGATGAGGGCAGGCCGATGAGCACATCTCCCGCTTTGATGGCAGCGCCGGTGATAATTTTATCCTTTTCCGCCACCCCGACGGCAAATCCCGCGAGATCATAATCGTCCTCGGCATACATACCGGGCATTTCGGCGGTTTCGCCTCCGATTAAAGCCATATCGCCCCGGACGCAGCCTTCGGCGACACCTTTGACGATAGCGGCGATTTTTTCGGGATTGTTTTTTCCGCACGCAATGTAGTCTAAGAAGAAAAGCGGTTTCGCTCCCTGGCAGAGAATGTCGTTGACACACATAGCCACGCAATCGATGCCCACCGTATCGTGCCGATCCGTCATAAAGGCAATCATCAGCTTGGTGCCCACACCGTCGGTACCGGAGACGAGCACAGGTTTTTGATAGCCTTCCGGCAATTCGATGAGACCGCCGAATCCCCCAAGTTCCGAGAGGACATAACGGCTGAAGGTGCGCTTGACATCCTCCTTGATTAACCTAACGGATTCGTAGCCGGCCTCAACATCAACGCCAGCTTTTTTGTAAGCATTGGTTTTTGTCATGGATTTCCTTTCTATCATCAATGTGATGAGAATGTATGAAATGTCCGCCCGGAACAGAAAAGCCGCGCGCGGATGATCTCACGCGCTTTGCTTAAATCAACTCATTCCGGTCCGGGAGTGGACGGGATGTCCGTTATTAGGCGTCTCCGACGCGGCGAAGCATTTCCCGATAGGCTTCCTCAATGCCGCCCATGTCCCGTCTAAAACGGTCTTTATCCAATTTTTCACCGGTTTTCGCGTCCCAGAACCGGCAGGTGTCCGGGGAAATTTCATCAGCCAAAAGTATCTCTCCGTCGGCGGTTTTACCGAACTCGATTTTAAAGTCGATTAAATTGACACCGCGTTTTGCGAAGAAATCTTTGAGAATTTCGTTAATCTTCAGCGTTGTCTGACGAATATAGGCAATTTCGTCCCGGGTGGCCAATCCCATGACAACGGCATAATCGTCGTTGATTAAGGGGTCGTCATAATCATCGTTTTTATAGGAAAACTCAAAAATAGGCTCGGATAACACTGTTCCTTCGGGAATGCCCACCCGTTTGCTGATGGAGCCTGCCGCGGTATTACGCACGATGACCTCCAAGGGGAAAATTGTCACAGCTTTGACCAGTTGCTCATTGTCGGACAGGATTTCCACCAAATGGGTTTTGATGCCGTGGGCGGCGAGCATGTCATAAATCATGCCGGTCATTTTGTTATTGATGACTCCTTTGCCGGCAATGGTTCCTTTTTTGGCGCCGTTGCCTGCGGTCGCGTCGTCTTTGTACTCGATGATGTAAAGATTGTCGTCATCGGTTTTAAATACTTTTTTGGCCTTGCCTTCGTACAGCTGTTCTAATTTTTGCACGCTAATTTCCTCCTTATTCGCCCATCAGCTTGTGTAAATTGTTGTTTTTTTCTTTGACCGCATCATTGAGTTCCGATTTGTACGCTTTCATCTTGGCGCGAAGCTCGGGATATTTCACCGAAAGAATTTGCGCCGCGAGAATCCCGGCGTTCTCGGCACCATTGACGGCTACCGTTGCCACAGGGACCCCTGAGGGCATCTGCACAATGGAAAGCAATGAGTCCATCCCGCCTTGAAAAGACGTCTTGATAGGAATACCGATAACAGGCAGCGGTGTCATACCGGCAATGACCCCGGGTAAGTGGGCCGCTTTTCCCGCCGCGCCGATGATCACTTCGATGCCCCGCGCCTCGGCGCCGCTGGCATAGTCAAACAATTTTTCCGGATTACGATGAGCGGAAATGACCTCTGCTTCATAATCGATATCGAATCGCTCCAAAGCGCTCAAACATTTTTTGACCACGTCATAATCCGAATCACTTCCCATAATGACAGCTACTTTTGCCATGTTTTCTCCTTTTTGATTGTTTACTAATCGCGCGAAATGTCCGTCTTTAACAGACGAATCGGATTTTCGCTTGATTGTCCGTTTAACGGCCAAAAGCCGTTTAAATCATTTTCGTCTATTTTATTCATTTGACGTTGATTTAAAGCCGTCACGTCTATCGACAATATTGACGTGACGGATCACATGTTTTGCTTAACTAAAATAGTTCACGCCGGACTCAAAGATCTTTTGATCGTTTTCCCCGGGAATATTTTGGTATAAGCCCCGGCCGATGCGTTCACTGTGTCCCATTTTGCCCAATATGCGGCCGTCAGCGCTGGTAATTCCTTCGATGGCGTAAACAGAGCCGTTGAGATTGTAGGCGCCGTCCATCGTCGCGTTGCCGTCAAAATCAACATATTGGGTAGCGATTTGCCCGTTTTCAATGAGGCGCCGGATCACCGCGTCATTTGCCACGAACCGTCCTTCGCCGTGGGAGACGGGTACGCGGTAAAGGCCGCCAAGCTTTGCTCCCGCAAGCCAGGGTGAAAGATTGGAGACGACTTTCGTGACGGGCATCGCCGATATATGTCTGCCGATGGTGTTGTAGGTCAGCGTTGGCATATCCGGTGTCAAAGGTTTGATTTCGCCGTCGGGCAAAAGGCCAAGTTTGACAAGAGCTTGGAAGCCGTTGCAAATGCCGAGCATCAATCCGTCTCGAGATTTTAACAGCTTCATCACCGCGTCGGCGATTTTCGGGTTTCTAAATACCGCCGCGATGAATTTTCCGGAGCCGTCGGGCTGATCGCCGGCGCTGAATCCTCCGGGGAGCATGATCATTTGCGCGTTGCCAATGGCCTTGACCATTTGATCAACCGACGCGTCGATGGCCTGTGAACTGCGATTGTTGAAGACGACGGTTTCGCAAGATGCCCCTGCCCGCTCAAAAGCTTTGACCGTGTCATATTCGCAATTGGTGCCGGGGAAAACAGGGATAAAGACCCGCGGTGTCGCAAAAGATGCTGACGAGGCAATGACCGGTCCCCGATCGTACATCGCGTTTTTCGCTTCGCCCGGAGCTTCGGCAGTCTCGGGATAGATATCCCACAAGGGTTTTTGCCAGGCAGCGGTCAGTTCATTTAAATCCATCACCGTATCGGCCGCCGAAACTTGTCTGTCTTCCGTGGTCATGCCGACAAAAAGGGCTCCCTCGATGTCCTCGCGGGTTTCAATGATGAGATCTCCCGGAGCAGGAGCGAACAAGTCTTCTTCGGTGACACGATCGTCAAAGCGAACACCGATTTGATTGCCAAAGGCGGCTTTGAGCACCTCGGCCATCATGCCGTATTGACCGACCGCTCGGGCTGAGAGAACTTTTCCTTCGGTGATGAGGGCCGTGACGCTGTCGAAGCAGGCTTTGACGCTGTCATAATCAATCATTCCATTTTGATCCCGTTTGACGGCAAAGCGGTAGAGCTTTGAGCCCGCCTGTTTGAGCTCGCCGGTGACCACATGGTTGATGTCGGCGGTGCAGACCGCGAAGGAAATGAGCGTCGGCGGAACGGTGAGTTCCTCAAAGGTGCCGGACATGGAGTCTTTGCCGCCGATGGCGGCAACGCCCAAAGCGTCCTGAGCCTCAAAAGCGCCGAGAAGTGCCGCAAAGGGTTTTCCCCATTTGACGGGATCTTTACCGAGTCTTTCAAAATATTCTTGGAAGCTTAAGCGCGCGTCGTGATAATCGCCGCCCATGGCCACGGTTTTGGCCAAAGATTCCACAACGGCGGAAGCGGCCCCGTGGAAGGGACTTTGCTTGGCAAGAACCGGATTGTAGCCGTAGGTCATGATGCTGACCGTTGAGGTGTCGCCGTGCTCAACGGGAATTTTGGCCGCCATGCCGTCCTGGGGTGAAAGGCAATATTTGCCGCCGTAGGGCATGGTCACCGTTCCGGCGCCGATGGTAGAATCAAACATTTCCCCAAGACCCTTTTGTCCGGCGACATTGAGATCGGAGAGCAGATCAAAAGTTCTTTTTTTGATATCGCCGGACGGTTTGAAATCGTCGAAGGGCGCAGGCTCTTTAACCAGCACATCGGTGGTCTGGTCCGCGCCGTTGGTGTCCAAAAAGGCCCGAGAGAGATCGAGAATCGTATCCCCCCGCCAGGTCATGCGCAGTCTTCCCGTATCGGTGACCACAGCCACCGGCGTTACCTCAAGATTTTCACTGTCCCCGAGGGCGATGAAACGTTCGGCGTCTTTGGCATCGACGACCACCGCCATCCGCTCTTGGGATTCGGAAATCGCAAGTTCCGTGCCGTCAAGGCCTTCGTATTTTTTCGGCACTTTATCCAAATCGATATCAAGGCTGTCCGCCAATTCACCGATGGCCACGGACACGCCGCCGGCGCCGAAATCATTACAACGGATAATCATGCGGGAAAGCTCGGGATTGCGGAAAAGACGTTGAATTTTTCGTTCTTCAACGGGATTCCCTTTTTGAACTTCGGCACCGCTCTCAAAAATAGAGGCTTCGGTGTGGGCTTTGGACGAGCCTGTGGCCCCGCCGCAGCCGTCCCGTCCCGTTCTGCCGCCGACGAGCAGCACCACGTTGCCCGGTGCCGGACGTTCACGGCGCACTTGATCTTTGGGAACGGCGGCAATGACCGCCCCCACTTCCATGCGTTTGGCCAAAAATCCGGGATCGTGAACCTCAAAGACCTGCCCTGTGGCCAGCCCGATTTGGTTGCCGTAGGCGCTGTAGCCCGCCGCGGCCTCTTCGGAAATTTTTCGCTGGGGAAGCTTGCCGGGAAGTGTATCGGCGATGGGCGCCGTCACGTCCCCCGCCCCGGTCAGGCGCATGGCCTGATAGACATAGGCTCTGCCGGACAAGGGGTCGCGAATGGCGCCGCCGAGACAGGTCGCCGCGCCGCCGTAAGGCTCAATTTCTGTCGGGTGATTGTGGGTTTCGTTTTTAAATTGCAAAAGCCAATCCTCAATGCTGCCGTCATGATCAACTTTGATATTGACCGAGCAGGCGTTGATCTCCTCGGATTGATCGAGATCATCCAGCAATCCCCGGGCTTTGACCGCTTTGGCACCGATGGTTCCAAGGTCCATCAGAGTCATGGGCCTGTCGGTGTCTTCACCAAAAAGAGCGTCGCGGGTCGCGTCATAACGAGCAAAAGCCTCCTCGATGCCTTCGTTGATGGGACCTCTTTCAAAATCAATATTGGAAAGATGCGTCGAAAAGGTGGTGTGCCGGCAATGATCCGACCAGTAGGTATCGATGACGCGAAGTTCGGTCACCGTCGGGTCCCTTTTTTCGTCTTCGGAAAAATACCGTCTGACAAAGCGCAAATCATCTTCGCTCATGGCAAAACCCATTTTTTTGCTGAGTTCATTCAATTGCTCATCCGAAAAATGAATAAACCCCGTAACGGTTTCAACGGCTTCAGGCTCTTTCACGGCGTCTGTTAATGAATCGCGCGCGTCAAGACTTGTTTCCATGGAATCCACAGGGTTTATCATATATTCTTTTATTTTGTTCACATCTTCTTCCGTGAGATCGCCGCGAAGCACAACGCATTGCGCGACTTTAATAAGCGGTTTGTGCCCGGCAATAATCTGGGTGCACTGAGCCGCGAAATCCCCGTGCTGATCGTATTGACCGGGAAGATACTCAATGGCAAAAATTGTTTCATCGGCGTCAACGGGCAGCGTGTCCTCATAGACATCGTCCACATTGGGCTCTGAAAAAATGACGTTGACCACTTGGGTCATCACATCGTCAGACAAAGCCTCCACATCATAGCGATAAGCGATGCGAAGATCCTTGAGTTCCGTAAGATTTAAAACATTTCTGAATACTGCGGCCAACGCCTTGGCTTTCGTTTTGAAGCCCGGCTTTTTTTCAACATAAAAACGTTTGATCATCTTGCTCTCACCTTCTGTTTTGATAATGATATTTTACCTTGAATGGTCATTATTTTCAATAGCTTTCATCATTGACGCGCGATTTCAATGTCATTTTTTGTCAACTACCCACCCACTAAAGTGGGTGGGCTTGTAACTCTCCGGTAGTGCAAACATCTTTCGATTCCTACCTTTGGCTTACTTGATTACTCAAATAGTGAGGTTACATCATAGGGTGGTTGACAACACCCTTAACATCTCAGACATGCTGAAGTGTCACTGTATCAGGTACTTGGCTATCCGCGAGATAGTTTATTCCCATACGATACAGATTCATTGCGCCAATGCGGTCATCATTGGAAGTATAACCGCAATTTTTACAACAGAAGGTATGCTTCTTTTTATTTCGGTTTGTTTTTTCAGTGTGACCACAAATAGGACAAGTCTGACTTGTGTAGTGAGGATCGACATTGATGACAGAACTTTCATTCAAAGCAGCTTTATACTTAATCTTCTTTTCAAGGTCATAAAAAGACCATGAGACAGAGACATAACGATCCTTACGTTGAACTCTCTCCGTAGCTGCTCGAATACCGGTCAGATCTTCAAGAACAAAGAGCGTATGCTTTGGGTTCGATTCAACGAGTGCCTTTGATACACAATGATTTACATCTTGCATCCAACGGTTTTCTCGTTGACCTATAGCTTTTAGCCTTCGTCTTGCGGAAGAAGTTTGTCTCTGCTGAAGTTTCTTGCGGAGTGCTTTAAACTTAGCGCGCTTCTGCTTGATTGTTTTACCGCTGACAAACCCTGATTTGTGCTTACTGTCATAAGTAGCAATTATAAAATTAATACCGCGATCTATACCAACAACATTGCAGATATTCGAATCTAAAGATTCAGGAATATCTGTTGTTACAGGAATATGTAGAAAATACTTGCCGCGCTTTTTCACAAGTTTGGCAGTTCCGAAAGTATAGTTTTCGTCAAAGTATTTTTCCATTGCTTTTTTAAAATAGGACAATTTAACGCGACCGGAAAGTGTATTAACAGAAAACAATTCGTCATTGAGAGAATAGTCTCTGTTCCAAACAAGGTCATATTGTGGCTTTTTAAACTTCAGCTTAATCCATTTATTTTGGTTTTCCAGAATGGTTTTGAATCTGGCAATTACAGTCTTTAAAACAGACTGTGCCATTTGAGATTTAAGGCCATAGTTTTCACGGAGTCGATAATATAATGCTTTGTTCAGAGACAACTGTTTCAGATCCTGCGTCTGATAAATATAATTTGCGACAAAATTACAAGCCTGACGATAAGCTTCTAAGGTTTTATCTAGCATCTGGCGTTGATCAGGTGATACAATAATCTGAACTTTTGCTGTGACGGTAAATTCCATATAGACACCTCCTTTCTTTGAAATTCATTATAATTTATTATATCATAGATTTAGTGAAATATCAATCTAAGAGGAGTCTAAATCTATGGAAAATCGCTATTATCGAAAGAATCATCGCAAGTATAATTTAAAAGCCCATATTGTTCTGGTAACAAAATATCGCAAATTATTATTGCAAGAGGGTTTAGACATATTCGTTAAGAAAGCCATACCCTATCTTGCCAATCAGAATCAATTGAAAATTATTGCGATGGAAACAGATAAAAATCATATACACATCTTATTAGAATACGATACGACAGAATGTATTAGCGATATTATACATATCATTAAGCAACAGACAACGTATTGGCTTTGGCTGCGTTACAAAACATTATTATCCAAACACTACTGGAAAAAGCATATATTTTGGTCAGATGGTTACTTTGCCTGTACTGTAGTATTGGAGAAGTATCATCAGTAACTATTGAAAAATACATAGCTGAAAAAGGCTAAGAAAGGAGAAAGCGGCTCCTCCCACCCACTAAAGTGGGTGGGTTTCCGCCGCCAAAAATTATTTATGAAACAACTATTTACTTTTGATGATTTCGCCGTTGCCTTCATCGCCGCGCTGGGTTACGGCTTCGGCTATGACATCGCACTGATGTTTAACTGGCCGATGCCTGCTTGTATCATCGCCTGCTTCGCTGTCGGTATGGCCTGCGAATTTCTCATGAACAAAATCGTCTTCAGCAAAGTGGTTCAGACACACCCCTTAATCCGCATATTTATTTTAGTCATGGTGCTGTTCATCTTTCTTATCTCGCAGTATGTGGCGCTCACCTATATGGACGAGTCCATGGAAACGTACGTGGGGTTTCAACTGGCATATGTGATCGGTCTGCCCATCATCGGATTTTTCTTCAACCTGTGCATCCGCAGCTATCAAATCCAAAAAATCAAAGAGCGTTACGGCGATGGTAACGACGGCTTCGTCTTCGATTTGAAAGATGAGGACATCGAGGCCGTCAACCGGCAAAACAGGCGGATTACCGGCGAATACGACACTGAACGTGCGGTCAAAACCAAAACCGGCGTCTATGTGGGCGAGAAAATGGGAAGCGTCATCAACTATCTGGGCATCCCCTACGCCAAGCCCCCAGTGGGGAACAGAAGGTGGAAAGCCCCCGAACCCCTTGACCCGTCAGAGGATGTGTTCGAAGCCAAACATTTTGGCGCGTCGGCGATTCAGGTTGAGCATCAGGGCTTGATTTTAAAACATCACCGACAGAGCGAGGACTGCCTTACCTTAAATATCAGCATCAGCGCGAAAAACACCGAAGCTGGCAAACCCGTGCTGGTCTTGTTCCATCACGGCGATTTCACCTATGGCGGATCCGCCGACCCCCTGTCCTACGGCGATCAATTCATCAAAGCGCATCCCGATACCATTTTCTTGAGCTTTAACTACCGCCTTGGTATTTTCGGATTTATCGACTTTTCGGAGGTTCCCGGTGGGGATGACTTTCCCGACGCCCCGAATCTGGGACTACTTGATCAGATTGAGGCGCTTCAATGGATTCGGGATAATATCGCCGCCTTCGGCGGTGATCCTGAGCGGATCACGGTGATGGGCTTTGAGGACGGCGCGACTTCTATTTCTTTGCTTTCGGTTAGCGAGCGAGCCAAAGGCCTGTTCCAAAAAGCTTTTGTTTTTGTTGGGAACCCCATATCCGCCTATGACTCGCCCGAAAACGCCCGAACTTTGGCAGGGGATTTGCTGAAAGCGACACACACCGCGTCAATGGCGGAGCTTTTGCGTCTTGACACCCAAACCCTGAAAGATGCCTCGGCCAAACTCTGGCGAAACATGTGCGCGCCCACCTGTGACGGCAAACTGATCATGGCCGATCCTTATCGCGCTTGCCAGGAGGGTGCTGCGTCCAGTATTGAGTTTATCATTGGCTTACCGTGTACGGAACGGAAGGTATACAGGTCTTTTATCGGTGATCGAAATTATGAAGATCTCGTATCCATGGTGATGACCGATATCGAAAAATACGTCGATGCCTCCGCTTTTGACGCCATCCAAAACTATATTAAAACCCATTCCGATGATTCGGGTGAGTTCGAAACAAAAGCAAAATTGATTGAGCAATGGATTACCGTTTTCGCTTATCGCTTCGCGGTCAAACTGTCGGAAGGCGGAAGTAAAGTCCATTTGATGTACTGGGACAGAACGCCTTTGATTGATAAATTGGGTTCGGGAACGGTCGATGCGGAGGCGGAATTGCTTGGAAACAGCGAAGCGCTTCACATGTACGGCAATGTGATGAACAAGGAAATGTCCGAGACCCTTCAGACATTTTTATATAAATATATGAAAGGGGATGCCTTAGAGCTGTATCGTAACGAGATTCGCGGTGTCGATGCTTTAGAATGGAAGGCGTTTCCGGAGGCACTGATTGTGTTGGATGATGCATTGCAATGCGACACGATCGAAGACAGGATAACAGAGATAAAAGAACTTCTGAAATGACATGGCCCAAAACAGAGGCCCCCTCCGCGGGAATAAGACCTTCTCCAAGACCATGCGTAAGATGTTGGGTCAGTTCGCGAAAACTGGTAATCCATCGCTTCCCAAGGACATCTCTCCGAACGGCAAGGTCAAGGAGTGGACGCTCTACGATCTCAAGGACAAACATGTGATGGTCTTCGGTGAGTTTGACATTCGCGCTGAGAAAGAATCTGACATCCATATTGTCGACTGGAACAGAACCTATTTCATGACCATATATTACGTCCGTTAGACAGTCGAAATCCTTAATAATTGTGTATTTAGTATAATTGATCCAAAGCGTTGACTTTTGTGTCAGCGCTTTTTAATAGTTCCTTGCTTTACATGGGTAAACTTTTGCGGTAAAATAGACCCACTAAGAGAATGGAGGAATGGTATTAATATGAGTCAATCGACAATCATTGAATTGGTCATCTTTTTGATTTATATGGGATTTATGCTGTTTATCGGTTTTAAGTTCTACAATAAAGATGACAATGTGGAAGGTTATATTCTGGGCGGACGCGGTCTCGGCAGCTGGGTTACGGCTTTTTCCGCCCAGGCCAGCGATATGAGCGGCTGGCTGCTCATGGGACTGCCCGGGGCCATCTATCTCGGCGGCATGCCCCAGCTGTGGATCGGCATCGGGCTCTTTGCCGGGACCTGCCTTAACTGGAAATTCGTGGCCCAAAGGCTTCGGGTCTACACCGAAGAGGTGAAGGCACTGACTTTATCCACCTTTTTCAGTCACCGGTTTAAAGATCCTACAAAACTTACGCAAATCATTTCAGCTATTATCATTTTGTTTTTCTTTACCATCTATTCATCATCGGGCATGGTGGCATCGGGCAAGCTTTTTCAAACCATGTTCGGCATTGATTACACCATTGCCGTTATCATCGGCGCCGTGGTCATCGTGTCTTACACCTTTTTAGGCGGGTTTTTGGCCGTGTGCTACACCGACCTCATTCAGGGGATTTTGATGGTTATCGCCATCACCGTGGTGCCGACCATCGCCATCGCGACCCAGGGAGGCATGGATGCCACCTTCGCTGCGATGGAAGCCCAAAATTTAAGCTTAAATCTTTTCGGCGGCGGCATCACCGCCATGACCATTATTTCCGCGGCGGCCTGGGGTCTGGGCTATTTTGGTCAGCCTCATATCCTGGTGCGGTTTATGGGTATCGAAAGCGTTAAGGAAATCCCCAAGGCCATGCGCATCGCCATCATTTGGTGCCTGCTCTCGTTGGCGGGAGCTGTGCTGGTGGGGCTTTTGGCCATTCCGCTGTTTCCGGGGCTTTCCGGCGGCGCCGAAGAAACCGTGTTTATCCTGATGATCCGCAAATTCTTCCCGCCGTTCATCGGAGGGATTTTCCTGGCAGCCATCATGGCGGCTATCATGTCCACTATCGATTCACAACTTTTGGTTTGCTCATCGGCCCTCACCGAGGATTTGGCACAGCTTTTCCTCAAAAAGGAACTCTCCGAAAAGCAGGTGGTTATGCTCTCCCGAGCGTCGGTGGTCGGCATCGCGATCATTGCGCTGATCATTGCCTTGGGCAATAACGCAACGGTGATGGGGCTGGTGTCCTATGCTTGGAGCGGCTTTGGCGCTGCCTTCGGACCGCTGGTGCTCTTCGGGTTGTATTCCAGGAAAATCAATTGGAAATCCGCCCTGGCCGGTATGATTGTCGGCGCGGTGACGGTCGTCATCTGGAAATCCGTCGGGCTGGGGGACACGCTTTACGAAATCGTGCCAGGTTTTGTCTTAAACGTGGCGACCATCCTCATTGTCAATCTGTTCACCAAACCCGAGCCTGAGGTTGTGGCGGAATTTGATGAAATGGTCGAGACCATCAAAGCCCGGACATAAGATGAATGATGAACGATTAATGATTGTGGAAGAAATCCGGTCGAGCCGGATTTCAAATTAAAAATAATCTCACTGAGCACACCGACCACGAAGGCCGGCTTCAAAACCTAATTTGAAACTCAGCTCGGCTGAGTTTCCACCTGAATTATTCATTATTCATTATTATTTATTAATTATTAATCCGTTTCCCTTTAATAAAAGGGCGACTTATGGTACACTGATATTAAGATCATTTTTAATTACCGGAGGGAGGCATTACAATGCACGAAGTCAGCGGTCAACCGATTTTGAAATTTCAAGTGATCGGGGAAAATCCCCCGAAATTTGTCGATATGGAACTCAAAGAATTCCAAATGCCCAAAGGCGGTGTCGGGATTTGTCCGACATGCGGTGCGGAAATCGAAGGCAATCGCATGGATTGGACATGCGACAAATGCGGTCTTGTACTCAAAGGACCGATATTCTAAAGCGTTGGGACGCCTTGATAAATCTTCGGATTGAGACGGGTGTCCCTTTTTCAATATAGCCCATGAAAACATTTGCGAAAATCGGGTTCGGCTGTCTGGCTGTGGTGATATTGGCCGGTGCCGCGCTCCTCGGGGTGGTTTGGCTGATTCGGGGCGCTTCGGATCTCGGTGCTCAAGCTGAACGTGAGACCGCTGTGGCAAACCTCACAGAAGCGGACTATCTCAAAGATCCCCAAAGCGGCTATGCCAGACTGTCGGAGGATGAAAAAAAGATTTACGCCATGTTCAAAAAAGCCGCCGATGATTACAATCCTCGGGTGAGCGTCTCGGGACTCGGTCTCACTCGGGAGGCAATGGATAGTCGGGTATGGCCTGCGTTTTTCAAAGACAATCCCGATGTGTTTTGGATCAGCGCTTATTCTTATGAATATGACGGATCTACCGACATCATCGAGAGTGTCCAGTTTGTCTATACAAGGGACAAAGAACAACGGGATCGGGAACAGGCGGCCATCGACGCCAGGGTCGCTGAGATCAAAGCATTGATCCCAGAAAACGCCGATACCTACACCAAAGTCAAAATCGTTCATGACGCCATTGTATCCTCGACTCACTATGCGGTGTCCCCGGACGATCAAAACATCGTGTCGGTGCTGGTTAACGGTCAGTCCGTTTGCGCGGGCTACTCTAAAACCATGGCCTATATCCTTAAGGATCTTGGCGTCTTTTGTGCCACCATTGACGGCACCGCTGTCGGACGGGGACCCCATGAATGGAACATTGTTAAAATTGATGATGCCTACTACTACATCGACGCCACCTGGGACGATCCGGAATTTATCGACGGCACCACCTCCAAGGATTATATCGAGCACACCTATCTCAACATTACCACCGACGAATTATTAAAAAACCATGTCATTGAAGAAACTCTGCCGGATCCGGCTGTCTGCACGGCGGTTCGGGACAACTATTTCATTCGCGAAGGCAAATATTTCGACGAGACGACCATCGGCGGCTTTTCCACCGGGGTCGATCAGGCCTATTTAAGCGGCGCCGGTTCCTACGAGGCCAAATTTTCCGATCCGGCCCTCATCCCCCTGGCGCTGGAGTCTGCCGTCAACGGCGTTGTCGGTTATTCGGGCCTTCGCTATCTGACCAATGAGGATATGGGCGTGGTGACGGTTTTATTTTAGCTTTCGGGCTTTCATGTGAAAGGAAAAACAGCATGCAATTTATCGGACGAAAAAAAGAATTGAAACTTTTGGACAAAGCGTGGCACAGCGAAGACGCTTTCGTGATGATCACCGGAAGACGCTGCGTGGGCAAGACCGCCCTGGTCAGGGAATTTTTAAAAAACCGTAATGCCCTGTTCTTTACCGCGCAAAACGTCTCGGACAAAATGAACCGCATGGCTTTTGAGAACATGCTTTACGACCACATGGGCGTGTCCCGGCACGGCGATGGGGAAAATCAACACGTCATGTCCTGGAAGGACGCGTTCCGTCTGTACGCTGAGACCTCGGAGACCGGCGGAAAGGTGCTCGTCATTGACAACTTTGATCACCTGATGACAGCGTCGGAGGATTTTGTCAAAATCTTTAAAAACGCCTGGCAGCAGATTTTTTCGGTTAACGGCGTGATGGTTATTATCATTTTGCCGAGCTCCGCTTCGCTTCTGGAACTGGCGATGAAAAAATCCTTTATGGACAACATCACGGGACACATTGATTTAAAACCCGTGGGGTATGTCGAAATGATGCGGGAAATGCCCCACAATGACTTCAATCAGCTGATGTTTTTGTTTTCCGTCGCCGGCGGCATTCCCAAATACTGGCAACCCTTTTCGACTTGTGTCGATGATAAAAATTTCAGACGGGCCATTGAGAAAAATTTCTTCGATATTCATGGCGAATTTTATCAGGAAGTGCCCTATCTGCTTCAAAAGGACGTATGGGAAACCCATGTTTATCATTCCGTTTTGCTCGAAATGTCAACGGGATTGACCATGCCGGAGGAAATCGCCGGAGCGACGGGATTTAAACTTTCTCAGGTGGAAAACACCATTAAAAACCTCATTTTACTGGGCTATGTCGAAAAGACGACGTCCATTATTGAGAGACGGCTTTTCGGCAGAAAAACCACCCTTTATCGCATTAAGGATCCGATGGTGGCTTTCTGGTTTACCTTCGTCGCGCCCTTCGTCGATGAGATCAAACAAGGGCGGGCCGGCAGAGCCAAGAAAAAACTCAAAAACCATTTCGCCGAGTATATACAATACTGGTTTCGTCGTGTTGCCACCGAGATTTTCATGACGGCCTCCAGACAGGGAGGCGTGCCCATCCGATGCGCCGAGGTGGGAGAATACTTCAACCGGCATCATGAAGGCATTGATATTTTGGGCATTGATGTCGAAAATCGAAAAGTATTTTTGGGAGATTGCAACTACAGCAATCAGCCTTACACCAAGGCAAAATTTGACCGTTTTGTCGAGCATTGCGAGAGCATCAAAGAAATCAGACGAAACTTCAAAAACTATGAAAAGGTCTATGGCATTTTTTCTGCCTATCCCTTTGACAAGGAACTGCTTGATTATGCTCTCATCACGAAAAACGTGCTGCTGTTTAACGGCATCACCATCTATTCCCTCAATAGTTGAGAATGGCTTATGTTTTAAATGATTCTACGCTATTTTTGGCGTCGGAGGAAACCAAATGCTGGAAAAAATCGATCTGAACGTCTCCATGGACAAACAAACATACAAAAAACAAAGAAACGCTTATGTCAGTCAGATTGCCGCTCTGCAGCGCAAAGCCAAATCTCTTAACATTCCGATTTTAATCATTTTCGAGGGATGGGACGCCTCGGGGAAGGGCACGTTGATCAATCAACTGACCGTACCGATGGACCCCCGAAATCTCGTTGTCTACAGCAGCAGACGACAACTGAGCGACGATGAAATCAAACGCCATTTTTTGTGGCGGTATTGGACCCGTATTCCCGAAAAAGGACAAATCGTCATCCTGGACGAGGGTTATTACAGCGAAGTCATTGCCGATGAGACCATGAGTGCAGATCAAAGACGTCATCAATTTCAGGAGATCAACGAATTTGAAAAAATGCTCTCGGACAGCGGCGTTGTCATCGTGAAATTTTTTATTCACGTTTCAAAAAAAGAACAAAAATCCCGGTTCAAAAAACTCCTGAAAAATCCTTCCACCGCTTGGCGGGTCACCCCGAAGGATCTTCTCCAGAACGCCAATTACAAAACCATCAAAAAAGAAATCGACCACGGCCTTGAACTCACCGACAGTGAATGCGCTCACTGGCATATCATCGAGGGTAGTGACAAACGTTTCGCGACGATCAAAATCATGGACATTCTCACAGCGGAGCTCTCGCACAAAATTGACGAAATCCAAAACACCGCTGCCCCCGAAGGCAAATCCCTCATCTCGGCCGAGGATGACCCTTACCGCACTTCGGTGTTAAGCGGTGTGGACATGTCACCGAGCCTATCCCGCCGGGAATATCAAGCCGAACTCAAACATTATCAAAAACGGCTCAGGCTTTTGGAATACGAACTCTATCGCAGGCGCGTTCCCGTGATCATCGGATTTGAAGGATGGGACGCCGGGGGAAAGGGCGGGGCCATCAAACGCCTTTGTCAGAATCTCGATCCCAGGGGATATATCGTCCATCCCACCGCCGCGCCGACCAAAACCGATCTCGCGCATCACTGGCTTTGGCGATTTTGGAAAAACATCCCCAAACAGGGCCATATCGCCATATTTGACCGCACTTGGTATGGGCGGGTGATGGTCGAGCCGATCGAAGGCTTTTGCACGGCCGAGGAATACAACCGCGCTTTTAACGAAATCAATACCTTTGAGCGGCAAATGAGCGAATACGGCGCGGTGATCGTCAAATTTTGGATGAACATTACCAAAGACGAACAGGAAGCCCGGTTTAACGCCCGGATGGAAGATCCGGACAAACAGTGGAAAATCACCGACGAGGATTGGCGAAACCGGGAAAAATGGGACCAATACGAAGTGGCCGTTGACCGGATGCTTCTCAAAACCTCAACGGAGCACGCGCCGTGGATTGTCGTCGAAGGCAACGACAAATATTACGCCCGGGTCAAAGTCATCAAATCGGTGGTGGAAGCCATCGAGAAGAAATTTAAAACCCTTGGCGAAAACAACAATAATTCTGTCTTGCACGGATAAAAATACAACGATAGACTCTTAACACTTCAAAATCTGTATGTTATAATATCAAAGATTGTTTTATCACGTTTAAAACATTGCATATCATACGTTTTATTCCATGATCATTGTAGGAGGTTGATACTATGTCCAAACAAATGATGACGATGGATGGTAATCAGGCTGCTGCGCACGTCGCCTACGCCTTTACCGAAGTCGCCGGTATTTTCCCCATTACCCCTTCTTCACCGATGGCGGAGCACGTCGATGCGTGGGCCGCGGCGGGGAAGGAAAACATTTTCGGGGAAACCGTTAAAGTGTCCGAAATGGAATCGGAAGGAGGCGCTGCCGGCGCTGTTCACGGCTCATTGGCGGCCGGGGCCTTAACGACTACCTTTACGGCGTCACAAGGTCTGCTTCTGATGATTCCCAACATGTATAAAATTGCCGGTGAACTTTTGCCCGGTGTTTTCCATGTGTCCGCCCGTACCTTGGCAGCTCAAGCCCTTTGTATTTTCGGCGATCACAGCGATGTCATGGCCTGCCGTCAAACCGGGTTCGCGCTTTTGGCTTCAGGCTCCGTTCAGGAAGTCATGGACATCGGCGGCGTGGCCCATTTGGCGGCCATCAAATCCCGGGTGCCTTTCCTCCATTTCTTCGACGGTTTCCGCACCTCCCACGAAGTGCAAAAAGTCGAAGTCATGGACTACGATGTCTATAAAGAACTGGTCGATTGGGACGCCATTCAGGCCTTCCGTGATCATGCCTTAAATCCCGAACATCCCGTCACCCGCGGGACAGCGCAAAACGGCGACATCTTCTTCCAGTCCAAGGAAGCCGCCAACCGTTTCTACACCGCAGTTCCCGACATCGTCGAAGAATATCTCGCCAAGATCTCCGAAGTGACCGGCCGTGAATATCACAACTTCAACTATTACGGCGCGCCGGATGCCGAAAGCATCATCGTCGCTATGGGCTCCATCACCGATACCACCGAAGAAACCATTGATTACCTCATGGCAAAAGGCGAAAAAGTTGGTGTGGTCAAAGTTCATCTTTACAGACCTTTCTCCAAAGACTATCTCTTAAAGGCCATTCCGTCTACGGTTAAAACCATCACGGTGCTCGACCGCACCAAAGAAAATGGCGCCATCGGTCAACCGCTTTATCTTGACGTCTGCGCCGCCTATGTCGGCAATCCCGCCGCGCCCAAGATTTTGGGCGGTGTCTATGGCCTCGGCTCCAAAGACACCACATCCAGCGACATCAAAGCGGTCTATGACAATATGAAAGCCGCTGAACCCAAAGATCAGTTCACTCTGGCGATTGTCGACGATTTGACTCACCTCAATCTGGAAGTCACCGAACAAATCAACACGATTCCCGAAGGCACCACCAGCTGCAAATTCTGGGGCCTCGGTTCCGATGGGACCGTCGGCGCCAACAAGAGCGCGATCAAAATCATCGGCGATAACACCGATCTTTACGCTCAGGGATATTTTGATTACGACTCCAAAAAATCCGGCGGAATCACCTGCTCACACCTGCGTTTCGGCAAACAGCCCATCAAATCGCCCTATCTCATCAATCAGGCCGATTTTATTTCCTGTTCCACCGAATCCTATGTCCATCAGTACGATTTACTCAAAGGGCTTCGCAAAGGCGGCACCTTCCTGCTTAACACCGTCTGGACACCGGAACAAATCGACAAAGAATTGCCGGCCGATATGAAACGCACTATCGCGAACAACGACATCAAGTTCTACACCATCAACGCGACCAAAGCCGCTGAAGACATTGGTCTCGGCCGTCGCACCAACATGATCATGCAGGCTGCCTTCTTCAAACTGGCGGACATCATTCCCATTGAAGACGCGGTCAAATATTCCAAAGCCAGCATCAAAAAAACCTACGGCAAAAAAGGCGACAAAATCGTCGAAATGAATTACGCCGCCGTCGATGCCGGTATCGATCCCGAAATCTTAAAACAATTTGACGTTCCCGCCGAATGGGCAAACGCTCAGGACGCTCCGGCACCGGAAAGCGACGATCCCAAATTCGTCAAGGAAATCGTGCGTCCCATCGGTCGTTTCGAAGGATCCACCATTCCGGTTTCCGCCTTTGAAGGCTATGAAGACGGCACTTGGATTGCCGGTACCTCCGCATATGAAAAACGCGGTATCGCCGTCAACGTGCCCGAATGGAACATCGACAACTGTATCCAATGTAACCAGTGCTCATTCGTTTGTCCTCACGCGGCCATTCGCCCGATTCTTGTGACAGACGAAGAAAAAGCCGCGGCTCCCGAAGGCTTTGAAACTAAAAAAGCCAACGGCAAAGCCCTGGCCGGCCTCAGCTATCGCATCCAGGTTGACGTCCTCGATTGTACCGGCTGCGGCAACTGTGTCGACGCCTGCATCGCTAAGACCAAAGCACTCGAAATGAAACCTATCAACACCCAAAGAGCGCAACAGGCCAATTGGGATTACGCGATGACCGTTCCCGTCAAAGACGACCGGATGGACAAATACTCCGTCAAGGGCAGTCAGTTCTGTCAGCCGCTGCTTGAATTCTCTGGCGCCTGCGCGGGATGCGGCGAAACGCCGTACATCAAAACCATCACCCAGCTCTACGGCGACCGCATGATGATTGCCAACGCCACCGGCTGCTCCTCCATCTGGGGCGCTTCGGCACCGGCATCACCCTATTGCACCAACGCCAAAGGTCAAGGTCCGACCTTCTGCAACTCCCTCTTCGAAGACAATGCCGAATTCGGATTTGGGATGCTCCAAGGGGTCAAGGCCATCCGCTCAACCATCGCGTCTTATCTCGCTGACATTGCGGAAGTCGCGCCGGAAGATCTCAAAACCGCTGCCTTAAACTGGATTGACAACATGAACAAAGCCGACGAGTCCAAAGTGGCTTCGGAAGCGCTCATCGCCGCCCTCGAAGACTACAATGCTCCTGCTGAACTTGCCGATAAGGTCAAATTTGTCAAAGACAACAAAGATCATTTCGTCAAAAAATCCCAGTGGATCATCGGTGGTGACGGCTGGGCCTACGATATCGGATATGGCGGTTTGGACCATGTTCTCGCGTCCAAAGAAGACGTCAATGTCTTTGTCCTCGATACCGAAGTCTATTCCAACACCGGCGGTCAGGCATCTAAATCCACCCCGACGGCAGCCATTGCTCAATTTGCGGCTTCCGGCGAAAAAATCAAGAAAAAAGACCTCGGTATGATGGCCGTGACCTATGGCTATGTCTATGTTGCCCAGGTTGCCATCGGCGCTGACAAAAATCAGTTTATCAAAGTCCTCAAAGAAGCCGAAGCCTATCCGGGACCGTCACTGATTATTGGTTATGCTCCCTGTATCAATCACGGAATCAAAGGCGGCATGAGCCACACCCAGACCCACGAAAAAGACGCGGTTGCCTGTGGTTACTGGCACCTCTATCACTACAATCCCGAAGCGGAACATCCGTTCTCCTTGGATTCCAAAGAACCGGATTTCTCCAAATTCCAGGATTTCATCATGTCCGAAGTGCGTTATAACTCACTGCGCCGCGGCTTCCCGGAAACCGCCGACGCCCTTTACAAACGCACCCAGGAAGAAGCCGAACAACGCTATGCCGGCTACGTCAAACGCAGCGCTGAATAAAGGGTTTCAGTCAATCTTTTACTGAACAAAAAATTGCCGCTCAATAGAACAAAGACTATTGGGCGGCAATGGTTTAAATAATCAAAAAAACGACCTCACGTGAGATCGCTGTGATGTCGGGATCAATCGGCGGACTTATTCCGGTGTTTAAACGTCTTTTGGGGTGGTGCCTTCCATGCGCGCGTTGATGGCGTCGACCATCCGGTCCGCGTCAATGCCGTGGGCGATACAGCCCTGCTCAATATTTTCAAAATGCGCGGCCATACAGCCTAAGCAGTGCATGCCGAAATCCTGAAAGACCGTGGCAGCGTCGGGAAAAGCGGTGACGACATCCAAAATTCCCATGTTTTTCGTGATTTTTTGTTGGGCCATCATCGGCCACCTCCTTTTGACTTGTGATACTTACTATTATAATCATCTCGCTTTAAAAAACAAGGGGAAAGGAGGGGAGAGACTACCATTATTGAGAGATATCTCATCAATATAATGTAAATCGTCGCAAAATCAATCAATCGACAATAATATTTTTTCGCGACTTGCGCTAAGTCGTGATTTGATGTATAATGTAACCGAAAAACAATCGATAGGAGGGAGAAATGTGATCAGTCAAAAAGTAACTATCGTCAACCGGGCGGGGCTTCACGCCAAACCGGCATCGCTGTTTGTACAGACGGCCAATCAATTTTCAAGCGACATATATATCAGCAAAGGATCAACCCGGGTTAACGCGAAAAGCATTATGGGTGTGATGATTTTGGCTGTCCAACAAGGGGACGACATCCTCATTGAGGTTTCCGGTGATGACGAAGAAGCCGCCATGAACAAGCTCATTGACCTGATCGCACGAAAATTTGATCTACCCGATGAATAATTTCGATATATCTCCTTAAGGGCTGCATATCTTTTGGGTGCAGCCTTTTGTATTTTTGCGTAATTTGATAAAATGGGAGACAGTTTTACACGAAGGAGAGCGTTTTGCGCAAACTATTAATAGCCATTTCTTTTTTCACCAGAATCCCCATTAATGTGAAGGATGTTTCAGAGGAAGAATTTTTTTCTTCCATGCTTTTGATGCCCGTTGTCGGATTTTTTATCGGGGCGGTCCTCTCCGCACTCGCTTACGGCCTGTCTTTTACGGGCAACGCTATGCTTGGCGCCGTCATGTTGATCCTCTGCTATTTGGCGATGACCGGCGGTCTTCATTTTGACGGCGTGGCCGATACTGTCGACGCGATTTTCTCGGCGAGAGATCATGAAAAAATGATGCAAATCATGAAAGACAGCCGACTCGGCGCTTTCGGGGCGATCGGGCTTATCGTCATTTTCATGACGGCTTTTGCGGCTTATGCTTCGGTGCTGCCTTACAATCGCCCCATGGTCTTTTTGATGATGCCTGTTATCGGGCGCTATATGGCCATCCAATCGGGCAGTCTTTCCCCCGCGGCGCCGGATGGGGGAGGCCTTGGCAAGGCCTTTATAGCTGTGAACAAAAAAAGCCTCGCGCTGCTCTATTGTCTGGGTATTGCCGTTTTGTCGTTTTTTGCCCTTGGCATTGTCGGCGTGGTTGGGTTTTTGTTGACGGCTCTCATTAATCTTTTGATGATGTGGGTCTTAATTCGAAAAATCGGCGGTTTTACCGGAGACACCATCGGGCTGACCATTGAGGTCACGCAAGTGGTCTATGTGACGGTCATGGCCTACCTTTTGCCCCATGCCGAATTGTTTTTGAGGCTTATCCCATGAAAGCGTATCCGACAAACGCTAAGGAAATGGCTGAAAGAGGCTGGGATTTTGTCGATTTTATCATGGTCACCGGTGACGCTTTTGTCGATCATTCGTCTTTCGGATCGGCAATTATCGCCGGGGTGCTCGCCCGCCGCGGCTTTCGCGTCGGTGTCATTGCGCAGCCTGATTGGCGGAACGAAGCCGACTTTAAGGTTTTTGGCAGACCGAGACATGCTTTTATGGTCAGCTCCGGCAATATGGATTCCATGGTTTGCCATTATACGGTCAATAAAAAAATCAGACGGGATGATGCCTACACCCCCGGTGGCAAACACGGCAGACGTCCCGATCGGGCGGTCATCGTTTATTGTCAGATGATCAGACGGATTTTTGACAAGGTGCCGATCGTTGTCGGCGGCATCGAGGCGAGTCTCAGGCGGTTTGCCCACTATGATTATTGGCAGGATACGGTGAGACGGCCGATTCTGGCTGATTGCGGTGCCGACCTTTTGGTCTACGGCATGGGGGAGAAGGCGACGGTGGAAATTGCCGAAGCCCTGGAAGCCGGTCTATCCATTGGTGATCTGACCTATATCCGGGGAACCGGGGTGATGACCGCGTCACCTCCCGATGAAGGGGTCGGCCTGCCGAGCTTCGAGGACGTCAAAGCCGACAAAAAAGCCTTTGCCAAAATGGCTGCGTTGATTTATCATTCAAATGACGCTTATTTTGACTATCCATACTATCAGGCAGTGGGGCATCGGTTTTTTATTCAAAATCCGGCGCAAATGCCCCTTTCTGAAATAGAAATGGATGATGTGTATGACTACGCGTACACCGGCGCGCAGCTTACGCCGGGGGATGAGATTCCCTGCCTTTCGGAGGTGCGTTTCAGCCTGACGGTCAATCGTGGATGCTTCGGTAATTGCGCCTTTTGCGCCATTGCGCTTCATCAGGGCCGAATGATTTCCGCCCGCAGCGAAAAATCGATTCTCAAAGAAGCGAAGGCCATGACGGCGCTTCCCGGTTTTAAAGGTTATATCCACGATGTGGGCGGGCCGACGGCCAATTTTTTCCATCCGGCATGCGATAAGCAACGAAAATCCGGGGTGTGCAGGCATCGGGAATGTTTGTTTCCCAAGCCTTGTCCCAATCTTGACGCCGATGAGACGGATTACGCCCATCTTTTAGCTGAGCTTCGGGCCCTTCCCGGCGTCAAAAAAGTCTTCATCCGTTCCGGCATCCGCTATGATTATCTTTTGCTCGACCACAAAAGCAAATTGCTTGAGAGCATCGTGAAGCATCACGTCAGCGGTCAGCTTCGGGTGGCTCCGGAACATATCTGTGACCATGTGCTCTCTTTAATGCGCAAGCCCGATTTTGATCAATATCTTCAATTTGTCCGTCGCTTTAATAAATTGACTGCGGCATACGGCAAAAATCAATACATTGTGCCCTATTTTATCAGCAGTCATCCCGGAACGACTTTGGCTGACGCTCTGGACCTCGCGCTTTTTTTCAGGGATACTCACGCGATTCCCGAACAGGTGCAGGATTTTTATCCGACCCCGGGTTCCATCGCCACGGCCATGTATTACACGGGATACGATCCTTTCACCATGCAGCCCGTGCATGTCCCGAAAGGAAGAGAAAAACAGCTTCAACGCGCCCTTTTGCAGGTTCAAAAACCGGAAAATTACGCCCTGGTCAAAGAGGCGCTTTTAAAACTCGGACGGAAAGATTTAATCGGCTTTGGAAAAGACGCGCTGATTCCTCCGAGGCAAAGTTCAAAACGGCATTTAGGACAGATTAGTATTCGACCGAAATCAAAAAAACGAAAAGGAAAGAATAACCATGATCGAACACAACAAAAAAGACATCGATAAACTGACCGAATCCATAGAAGATTATTTAGAAATGATTTATCTTCATCACCGCGATACCAACGAAGGTGTGCGATTGACGGATATTGCCGAAGGGATGGGCGTGAAAAAGGCCAGCGCTACCGATGCCGTCAGACGCCTGAAAGAAAAAGGGTTTGTGGATCATGAACGATACGGCCGTATTTTCTTGACGCCGGAAGGTGAACGAGTGGCCATCGCTGTTTATGATAAACATGTGACCATCACCCGTTATATTCACGAAATTCTTCATGTCGACGCCGCGACGGCGGAGGAAGATGCCTGTTGTATCGAACATGTCATCAGCGATGAGACGTTTGAACAAATGAAACAAGCATTGGAGGAAAAATCGAAGGCATGACAATGTTTAAAGTCGGCGATTTTTATGAGATTGACATCACGGATATTACAATCAGCGGTGAAGGTGTCGGGCATATCGACGGCATGACGGTCTTTTGTGAAGACGCTGTTCCGGGCGAGCGAGTGCTCGTCCGAATTACCGCGGTCAAACAACAATATTTAAAAGGACATCGCGCTGAGACGTTGCGCAATTCGGAGTGCCGCACCCGCACTCAGTCCGGGTGCCCTTTTTTTGGTGCCTGCGGAGGCTGTAGCCGAAGTCATATGACCTATGCCGCTCAGATTGAATACAAACAGAAAACCGTCACCGCGGCCCTTTCTCACATTGCGGGCATTGACGAAGGGTCTTATGAGATGTTGCCCATCCAGGCTTCACCCGGTCCATTTCGTTATCGCAATAAGGCGCAATATAAGGTGAGCGCGGCGGGCATCGGTTTTTACGCTAAGGGAAGTCACCGCGTTATTCCGATTGACGATTGCCTCATTGAAGGCGGAAATCCCCGGGAAATTATTACCGCGCTTTCTCAGTGGATCACGAAGAGCGGCATTTCTGTTTATGATGAAAAAAGCCATCGGGGTATTCTTCGGGGCGTGGTTGTCAGACATAACGGGCACAATGAGACACTTTTAACTTTTGTAGTGACGGCCAAAAAAGATTTCGACTGGCAAAAAGCTGTCAAATTTTTTAGACAAAATATTTCCGGCCTCATTGGACTCACGCTTAATATAAACCCGGGGCGGGGCAACCGTGTCATGGGGACGACCTCCGAGACTTTGTTTGGCTCGCCTTATTTGAATGAGTCCCTGCTCGGCCTTGATTTTCGAGTTTCTCCCGAATCTTTTTTTCAGGTGAACACGGCTCAAACGGAAAATCTTTACCGCGAAGTCATTGATTTCGCAGAACTTTCCGGTAAAGAGACGGTGTATGATCTCTATTGCGGAACCGGCACCATTGGCTTGTGTATGGCGAGGGCCTGCGAAAAGGTGGTGGGTATTGAGATTGTCCCCTCCGCGGTCAAGGACGCCCGCGTCAACGCCGAAGCGAACGGCATTGAAAACGCGGTGTTTTACGCGGGAAAAGCGGAAGCGCTTCTTCCCGAGCGAATGGCCGATGAGGGATGTCCCAACGTGATTGTCGTTGACCCGCCGAGAAAGGGCTGCGCCGAGAGCCTGATCGAAACGATCATTGATTCCGGCGCCAAGCGTCTGGTGTATGTCTCTTGTGATCCGGCAACTTTGGCCCGGGACATCAAAAGACTTGAACTCGGTGGATTTCATCTCACGCGGGTTCGGGCTTTTGATATGTTCCCTCAGACGGGGCATGTCGAGACGGTAGTATTGATGTCGCGCATTCAGGGCTGATCGCGGAAAAAGCGCGGAAATACGGGCTTCCCGGGCAATTTGGCATCAGTGCTAAAGGGCAGATTTTGGCCTAAAAAACGCTCTGACTAAACTGATCCAAGGCCCTTGCCGGAGGGTTGAGTAGGCCATTTGGATGTCATAGGGTTGAGTGGCCGATTTAGATGTTTTTGCCGTAGGGTTGAGTTAGTGATTTGGATAACAGCGAGTTGAGGCTGTGATTTAGATGTTTGCAGAGATGAACTATATAGTGGAGCAGAAGTCATGCTGGGCTGACAAGTCCTGTCAAGAGAGAAGGTAGAAGTGTACTCATGAAGCGTAAAACTACAAAAGAAATCCTTGCTGAATCGTTCAAGGAGCTTTCACAGACCAAGCCTATCAGCAAGATCACGATTGCCGATATAACGGAAAACTGTTCCATGACGAGTCCGACCTTTTACCGTCATTTCAAGGACAAGTACGATCTGATTGCGTGGATCTATGTCCAGGAGGCGCAGAAAAACGTGGACAAGATCGGGTACGACGGATATCTATGGAAGGATACACTTCTGGACGGCCTGCGCTATTATGCCGCGAACCATAAGTATATGGTCAATGCACTTAAACATACCAGCGGAAGGGATTCCTTTATCAACCAGATGACAAAAATGAACATCGGATATATCATGGACGAGGTCAGGAAAAAGAATGAAACAAAAAGTATTCCCGAAGATCTTACTGCGTTGATAAAGATCTACTGCTATGGAACAGGACAGTATTTGTGTGAATGGCTGATGGACAGCAAACCTGCCTCCTGTGAAGAGGTGGCAGCGGCAATGGAAGCGTGTATCCCAGAAAAGCTAAAGCCCTATCTCTGCCAGTAGTCTGCTGATAAACTTTATAATTTCGGTGATTTGTAACGCGTTGTTATAAAGCACCTGATCTATAACTCGATATGCAAGCATATCTCTGCTATCCTATAGTTGTGCACAACAATGAGGCGCACAACAACGAAACGACCAGGAGGTATTGTTATGACTATCGACGAAAAGATCAAGATGCTCAACGATTATGCTATCGCGTGGTATTCCAGCTCTCAGGCGGATTATATCCATGAGGCAACCTTCCGTGCCCAGGGCTTTGGAAAGTTTGCGGATCGCTGCAAGGAAGAGGCGGAAGAAGAACTCGAAGAAGCCAGAAAGTGCACTCAGAGAGTGGTTGCCCTTGGCGGACAGCCCGTGTTCGGATGCATCGAGCAGCCGATCTTCTGCGAGATTCAGGATCTCCTGAAGGATTGGGACAACGGCTTCAAGGAGCAGAAGGGCGTAGAAGAGCTCGAAAAGATTGCAGCTTCTCTTACGGATGACTCCATCACCAGAAAGCTCGTGGAAAGCTTTGTTGAATGTGAGTCTGAGCACAGGGCCTGGGTAGCAAAACATCTTTTCATTATCGAAAAGATCGGCTATGAAAACTATCTGATCGAGCAGATGGACTAAGAAGCGGGAGGAAAACATATGAAGATTGCCATTTTGAACGGAAGTCCCCGCAAACAGAATACTTCGGCCATGGTGGATGCTTTCAAGGAAGGCGCGGAGAGTGCAGGCAACGAGGTATGCGTACTTCATGTTGGCAAAATGAAGATTAATGGCTGCCTGGCCTGTGAATACTGCCACGGCAAAGGCGAAGGCCAGTGTATCCAGAAGGACGATATGGCTCAGGTCATTGACGCCTATAAGTGGGCAGATATGCTTGTGTTCGCTTCCCCCATCTATTATTCTGAGCTGACCTCCCAGCTTCACGCTGCGATCCAGCGCGTGTACTGCATCGGAAAACCTGCAGCCACCAAGGCAGCGCTGCTCCTGAGCAGCGGGTCTGGTATGACTGAGACAGCGGAGGCTTACTTTAAGCAGCTGACCGGCTTCCTGGGCATGGAAAATTGCGGCATCTGCAAGCTTTCCGGCGAAGAGAACATGAATGAGCAAAAGCTTGCTGAGATCAAGGCCTGGGCTGCAACGATTAAGTGAAAAAAGGAAAAGAAGGAGCCTGGAAATATGGAAGAGAAAACTATCATCCTCGAAGCCATGAAAAAAGCCGGGGAGCCATTGAATGCGGGTAAAGTGGCTGAACTGACCGGTCTGGACCGCAAGGTCGTGGACAAGGCTTTTGCCGCGATGAAGAAGGAGGGTTCTATTGTATCTCCTGTCCGCTGCAAGTGGGAACCCGCTGAAAAGTAAGAAACAATCTGAGAGGCCGACGCTGTGAAATAACTGCGCCGGTCTCTTCTGCAATACAGAAGGTTAAACTATATGAATAATGCATTGACACAGACAAATGAGGATAGCCTGCTTCTCGAAAATCAGCTCTGTTTTCCGTTGTATGCCTGTGCCAAAGAGGTGGTTCGTCAGTATAGAGAGCCACTGGAGCCGCTGAACCTGACATATACTCAGTATATCGTAATGATGGTTCTCTGGGAGTTCGGAGAAATGACAGAAGGTGAGCTCGGGAAAAAGGTACATCTTGATTCCGGTACTCTCGCTCCACTCCTGAAACGTCTGGAGAAGACAGGATATATCAATCGCGTCAGACCGGAAAATAATGAGAACAAACTATTTCTATCCCTAACGGCAGAAGGAAAGAGTCTGAAGGAAAGGGCGCTTGATGTCCCGTCCCGGATGCAGGGTTGCATTCCGCTTTCGGAAGACGAACTATATCTTCTGCGGGATCTCTTAAACCGCGCATTGGCAGAAATGAGCGAAAAGCGCAGGAGGTAGATATTATGCTGGAAATCGGAAGTAAGGCACCGGATTTTTTACTGCCGGATCAAAATGGAAAGGTCCACTCCCTGGCGGATTATAAGGGCAAAAAGGTGATTCTATACTTCTACCCGAAGGATATGACCGGTGGCTGCACCGCGCAAGCCTGCAGTTTCCGTGACCGCTATCCGCAGATACAGGAAAAAGGTGCGGTGGTTCTTGGCGTGAGCAAAGACAGCGTGGAATCCCACAAGCGTTTTGAAGAGAAGCATGGGCTGCCATTTCCGCTGCTTGCGGATGAGGCATTGGAAGTCATTACGGCCTATGATGTCTTGAAACCCGGCAAGGACGGGAAGCCTACGAAAATCCTGATCCGGTCGACCTATCTGATCGACGAAAACGGTATCATTATCAGGACGTTCGGCGGAGTAAAGCCGAAAGAGAACGCTGACCAGATGTTGGAAGAACTGTCGTAAGGAGAAGATATGCATTTTACGGAAACAGTATATCGCAGCCCTTACTGGCCGACCTATCCCCTTCTGCAGGTGACACAGGGCTGCA
>JAFRBB010000033.1 GCA_017405085.1 Eubacteriaceae bacterium | reverse complement strand
GCAAATCACGACGCAGGCCGGGGACATCGTTCTGTATTCCGGAAACAATATCGTAATCTTTTATGGTTCGAATTCATGGGCATACACGAGGCTCGGTCACATAGAATTGTCTTCGTCTGAGATGCCAGAGCTGCTCAGTCAAGGAGATGTTACTGTAAAACTATCAGTGGAATAGGGCACAAACAATATGTACGCACAAAGGCTCCCACACTGCCTCATCGGCGGACTGTTGATTTGTTTCTGCGAACGCCGGGAGGCTCTGACATCAAAATGGACGTATCTATTCATGTGGAGACGGTGGTGGCGATGACGCGGACCTGAATTTGAAAGCCCCGGGTTGTTTTGTCCGGTGATTTGGCTTTTCGTCTAAAATTGAGGATAATCGGACGAAAATTTTGCCTGATCACGGTGGGCTGCCGGTGCGGTTAAGATGTCAGGGCCATGACTCAGAATTTCTCGGAGGGATCATTGATGAAGGACGAATGCTTAATTTGCAAAGCACCGCTGGAATATCTCGAGAAAGATATTCTCATGGAATGTGAGATTTGCCATAAAAAAGAGAATAGCAAGACCAAATGTATTAACGGTCACTATGTGTGCAATGACTGTCATACCCAGGGGCTGGATACCATCATCGGATTGTGCATGAAGGAAACGTCAAAAAATCCGATTGCCATTGTTGAAAAGATGATGGCGCTTCCGTTTTGTCATATGCATGGGCCGGAACACCATGTGATGGTAGGGGGTGCACTGCTGACTGCTTATCAAAACGCGGGAGGGGACATTGATCTCCGCAGTGCGTTGACCGAGATGATTAACCGAGGTCAGCGTGTTCCCGGCGGCGCCTGTGGATTTTGGGGCGCTTGCGGAGCGGGAATCAGCTCGGGAATGTTTATCTCTATTATCTCAAAGTCCACACCTTTGGCAAAAGAACCCTTTGCCCTGTCCCACAAAATGACGGCAGCATCATTGCAAAAGATCGGTGAGATCGGAGGCCCCCGCTGCTGTAAACGGGATTCGTTTCTCTCGATCTTATCCGCTGTCGATTTTGTCAAAGCGCATTTTGATATCGAGATGGAAAAGCCGGAGATCGTGTGCGGCTTCTCGTCGCGAAATAATCAGTGCATCGGAAAGCGCTGCCCGTTTTCTAAGGCGAATCATTGAACATCTTTCGGTTTGAGAGGCATGTGAAATGACCGAAGCAGAGCTATATAAAGAGCTCGGGAAACTTGCAAAAGAGAAAGACAGATGGAAAGAGAGCATTCCGTATGTTTTATCTCTCCTCACTTATGAATCTGTAAAAATACAAGCCAAGGCGCATTGGCTGCTTGGTGCAATGGGACTCATCTATCCTCTAAAAAATCATAGTCGTCGAATCAAGTATGCCGTTGCGGAGAGATGAGCAAGGCATAACTAATGAACGTTTATGATTTTTTGTTGGATGAAGACCTTCTGAATCAGTCAAAGGGAATGGGCGTGTTCTCATTAACAGACGAGAAGCGCTGACATCAAAAGACGTGTCCTGCCATGGGGAGACAGTGCTCCTCTGTTTCTGCCGCGGGCTTGGACGTCAAATGAGAAGAACAGAAAATGTCGAACTGACTTATCACAGATGGGGATAGAATACTCCTTTAAAACAGAACGAAAAATAATTGGCAGGGGTACGCGCTGCCGGATGGTCATGTGGAACCGGGAGAATCTTTTGTTGATGCGATGATTCGGGAGATGAAGGAAGAAACTGTCGATGTGAGGAATACGTATTAAGCATTGAATTACCCCTTTCTGCGCGCAGCGAGGCCGCGATTTTGGAGACGTTATCAAGGGGCAAAAGAAAAAATCTGCAAAAGCGGATCTAACATATGAAACAGTTCGAAAGTGGGGGGCAATGAGGGTAACAAAGGCAATCATTAACCACAGAGAATTCTCGTGATGCAGTTATCATCCCAGGTATGCGCATGAAACGGGTGTTTGAGCAGGCACGGTACAAAAGCGACGGAAAGAAGGCATTCTAAATTGAGGATCATATTTGTACGGCATGGCAAGTCAGATTATGCCAACGATTGTCTGACCCCAGAGGGTCATAAGCAGGCGGCGGCCACAGCAGAGCGACTCTCTGGAGAGGGCGTCCGGGAAATCTATGTCGCTCCCTCCGGTCGCGCCCGGCAGACCGCAGCCTGCACCGCGCAGCGGCTGGGTATTAAGGCTGTGACCCTTTCCTTCATGGGGGAAATCTCCTGGGGTGGACCGGGAATTCCATCGGGCGGTCGCCCCTGGAAACTGGGCTATCGAATGCTCCAGGAGGGCTTTGATTTTAACGCAGAGGACTGGAGGCTGCACCCTTTTTTCGCCGAAAACACCGTCTCTCAATGTTACAGCACTATCACTGCCAAATTCGACAAGTTTCTGCACGAACTGGGCTACCGGCATGAGGGCCGCAGATTCCTCTGCCTGGGAGGCAAAGACGAGACCCTGGCCCTGTTCAGCCACGGCGGCTCGGCGGGCTTTGTGATGGCTCATCTGCTGGCGCTTCCCTACCCCTATGTAGCCTCGGTGATGCCCACTGACTTTGCATCCATCACCACAATCAACTTCCCCGTTGCGGAAGGCAAATGGATCTTTCCCCAAGTGGAGCTGTTTAACGACTGCGGCCACATCCACGATACAAACGGGAAGGAATGACATGAAATTCCAGTTTGCAAAGAATGCGGCAAATCATCGTTTGTCGAACAGTGGATTTTATTGGAGTTTGGCGGATAGCCCAGCTTCTTGACCTGTCGGTCAAGAAGCATCGCGGGCTTTGAGCCCGCTCAATTCCAGTTTTTCAGCATGTTCCCGATAACGGGCAGTCGACAAAAACCGGTTGATATGTTCCTGACAAACAGGCAAAACGTTGATATGTTCTTGGCTGTGATTTTGCGAACAGACAGCGGTCGGTGGACAAGTTCCCGCATACTAGCGCAGGTATGAATTAGTAGTTTCATTTCTTCGTACCATGTTGAGACGGTCGCGTTGATGTCACGGATAAAGGCTTAAAAGATTATAAAACACCTTAAAATCAAGGGATTTCGGAGCTATAACCCGTATCAGGTTATAGCTCCGGGATCCCTTTTTTAGTTTTCTGACAATCTTTTTGATCGTTTGAAATCGAGAAGGCGAGGTTTGAATAGCTTTTTTTGATGTGTGAGAGACGATGGATAGTGGCAGTATCATGGTGTAAAACAGAAAATAAAACGAGCCAAAAGTTTCGTTTTTAGGTATAATGTCAAATAAGCCAAAAGCAACATGGTACCAAAGAGGAAACAGACGGAAAAGCATTGATCCGATATCCGATGATCAAAGAGCAGCAGATACGATATGAAAACTGAAATAGAAGCGGGATAGGCGAACCGCTCTATGGGCAGATACTCGGGAAAATCGGATGAGTCAATAAAAAAGGAAAGCGTAAAATAAACAAGAGCAAGGGTTTTTGCCGGGAAGAGCGAAAAGCTTTCTCATGGCGGGAGCCCTCTTTTTGTTGATCGGTAGAATGGGTGATTGATTGCGTGATATAATGATAAAAACCTATTTTTTCGGTGGACGGATATGAAGCACGCCGAAGTTCGATTCAGAAAGAGGAATGTGATGAATTTAAAAGGTATATCATATCCATCCGCTTCGCTCGATAAGTTCGCATGAGCCAAACGGCCCAGGCCGGCTTCTTTGTCGCCTATCGGCAACATTCACCTTCTCAAAGATTTGGATGCTCACTTATCCTAGGAAGGAAAATCTCAAATGAAACTAAAGAATGTATTGATTGTTGTGAAAGATATTGAAAGATCCAGATGGTTTTATCATGATCTGTTCGGTCTGGAACTTGTCTTGGATAATGATGGAAACATGATTCTTACGGAAGGGCTTGTGCTGCAGGAAGAGAAATACTGGAGAGCCTTTCTTGAAAAAGAAATCATCTCAGAGAACAATTCCTGCGAGCTCTATTTTGAAGAGTCAAATATTGAGAGATTTATAGAGAAACTTGAGAAGTATTATCCGGATGTGAAATATGTTAATCGGCTGATGACCCACAGCTGGGGACAGAAAGTCATACGCTTCTATGATCCTGATGGTAATCTGATCGAAGTGGGGACACCGGTTTAACATGGCAAATATCATAACTGGAATCAGAATAGTGCTCAGTGTCGCTTTGCTGTTCTGTCCGGCATTATCACCAATGTTTTATGTGCTATACATAGCTGCCGGATTCTCAGATATGATCGATGGTGCTGTGGCAAGGAAAACCGATACTGTCAGCGAGTTCGGTTCAAGGTTAGATACGATCGCGGATATCGTATTTGTTGTAGTTTGTCTAATAAAATTGCTTCCTATATTAGATTTTCCGTTTTGGATCTATATATGGATTGCCATCATCGCTTTCATTAAATTGATGAATATCGCAGTAGGATATTTCCGGAAGAAAGCGTTCATATCGGTGCATTCCATGATAAATAAGATGACCGGAGGGTTGCTGTTCGTTTTTCCGCTACTATTGGCATTCATGGATTTGAGGTACAGTGCCGCATTTGTCTGCGTGATCGCGACAGCGGCGGCAATTCATGAAGGATATCTGATAAATCGAAAGGTGATAAACTGAACGAATTGGAACTTTCCTCTCATGCAACAGACGAAAAACCAATTACGGACAGATAGCGCATAAATGTTCTCTAATCGGAAAACTGTGGAAGTACATGAAAAATACAATGTTAATTATGACGGATATGGATCAAAGCGTTTAGGACTTGAGGCAGTTGTAGCTACATTCAGAAGAAAGATGTATGATTAAAATGATATTCAGGAAGTTAGTCAAGCGGAAATATCAGATTTTTTATCGATGGTTTGGAATGTCTTTTGTAAGTTTGATGCATCCAATTATCCGGATCAACCCGATGCCAAACGGCTGCACAGCCGCGAAATAAGCATGATAAGAAAATAAGAAAACAAATCAATCAAATTGAAAGGTAAAAGAGAAATATGAATGAACTAAAAAAACTAAACGAACGAAAAGAAATAAAAGAACTAAAAGAAAAGAATCTGCGTCCCGGCCGCAAAATAACAGACCAGTTTATTATCGCGAGCGCTTTATCGCTACTGATTGTTATTGGTGCTTCTCTCATTCCGATGAAATGGGTGGTTGGCCCTTTTGAAGTGCTACTCGGTGGAAATCATGATGCGGCGGTGTTCCTCAAAGAATACTTTGGCTTTATCGGTATTTGGATTTGCTTTATTCTGGTGGCATGCCTTTTCAAGGGAAACAGACCAATGCTTAACGCAGCGAAGTACCGCAGCCCTCGTTTAATGAAGGATTCGGATGGAACTGTCTCCCTCAATGGTAACCGCGCCGGGAACAATATCGCGGGGCTGTTGATCGGTCTGGCGTTGGGATTCGGATGCAACGGCTTCTGTATCCTTATGTCTTCTCTGTTGGGCAATATCCATCTTGAGTACAGTGGATTCAAACCGATTCCGTTTATCGCGTTCTTTATCTGTGTATTCATACAGTCAGCCGCTGAAGAAATAGCAGACCGCTGGTATCTGTATCAGAAACTACGCCGAAGGTACAAAGCACCGTGGATTGCGATTGTTGTCAATTCGCTTGTATTCACCGGGATACATGTTTTTAATCCGGGGATGGGGATACTGCCCGTTATTCAGCTTTTCACGGTCGGCACTATTTTTTCGATGTTGGTTTATTATTACAATGGTTTGTGGGTCGCTAGTGCCTTTCACGCGGCATGGAATTTCACTCAGAGCATCATATTCGGACTTCCGAACAGCGGTCAAGTGTCCGCTTACTCAGTGTTCAGGATTGATGCCGCGTCGGCAACGGACGGACTGTTTTACAATGTCAATTTCGGTGTTGAGGGAAGCATCGGCGCCGTGGTGATGCTTATCGCGTTAGCTGTCCTTATCTTCCTGAAAAACCGCGGAAAGGGCGAGCACACAGATGTGTGGGCAGAAAACGACCGCGCGGCGCTTGAGAAGGCCGCGGCGGTTCAGAACGGCATCGAACATTAGCAAGAAATCCATATAGAATGCGTCTGTCTTCTGTTTAAAGCGAAAGGATAGACGCTTTCTCTTTTGTGAAAAAATCACGTCATTTTCCATTTTGACGATTACAACGACGCTATGGACTCCAAGCACATTGAGCTGGTGGTATTCTTGTCAAGAGGCGAAGGAAAATAGCTTTGCGGTCTCTGGGCAATCGGACAAATTCGGCATCGGGCTGACGAAACGCCTCTCGGTAACTTATCCAAGGCCAGATCAGCTCAAAAAGTGTGAGAGTTGAGTTGCCACAATAGATGTCACATAGTTGAGTTGCCGAGTTAGATGTCGGGGAGTTGTGGCTGTGAGATAGATGTCAGAATAAAATATAAATTCCGGATGCACAAAAAGCGTCCGGAAATTTTTTTTGGAAAACTTGTAATAAAACTATTGACAAGTGCATTGCTGTCCTATATAATCTTCTTGTAACCAAAAAGATTACAAGATAATAACCAGAATTCACAAGGAGGATTTCATCATGAAGATTGCAGTAGTAGCAGCAAACGGACGCGTAGCTCAGAAGGTTGTCAAGGAAGCATTGGACAGAGGGTTCGAGGTTAAGGCATTCGGTCGCGGAGCAGAGAACAAGACGGCGGCTTCCGATTATGTGCAGAAGGACATCATGGATCTTACGAAGGAAGATCTGGCTGGCTTTGATGCAGTGGTGGACGGATTTGGCGCATGGGAAGAGGATAAGTTGGACGGTCATGTGAAGACTTCCCAGTATCTATGCGACATCCTTGCAGGAACGGACACCCGTCTTTTGATCGTTGGTGGTGCAGGCAGCCTCTTCGTAAATCCGGAGCATACGGCTGTTGTCAGTGATGGTGCAGACTTCCCGGCCATGTTCCTCCCGCTTGCAAAGGCACAGGGCGAGGAGCTTGCTAAGCTGCGTGAGAGAAATGACGTGAAGTGGACATTCATCAGCCCTGCTGGAGACTTCCAGGCAGACGGTGAGCGCAGCGGAAAGTATATCCTTGCTGGCGAGGAGCTTACACTGAACAGCAAGGGCGAGAGCATTATCAGCTATGCGGATTATGCCATCGCTATGGTAGATGAGATCGAAAAGGGTGACCACACCCAGCAGCGTATCAGTGTAGTGAGAGAATAATTTACGACAGCTTGTAATATCTGCATTGACAGGCTTCTTGTAAAGCGTTATATTACAAGCAGGAGGGCACTATGCGTCCAGTGGACGCATGTTCAGTGCGGACCGGAACGGAGTGGAGAAGAGGCAATGCAGATTACAAGCAGATTTACGATAGCTGTACATATCATTACCGCTATCGATTATTTCAAAGACAGCGAAAAAGTGACGAGCAATTTTCTGGCGGGCAGCGTAGGCGCAAATCCTGTCATTGTCCGGAATGTTATGGGCAATCTCAAGAAAGCGGGGATTATCGACATCAGTCAGGGTAAAAGCGGTATTACGCTTGTTAAAAAACTTGATGAAATCACTTTTTACGATGTTTATAAGGCGGTTGACTGTGTAAATGATGAAGGACTGTTTCATTTCCACGAGAATCCGAGTCCACAGTGTCCTGTGGGTAAAAATATCCACGCCCTTATGGATGACAAATTGAAAGGCATCCAAACCGCTATGGAGGATGAAATGAGAAAATACACGATAGCGGATTTAAGGACGGGAATGCAGGATATTCTCGCAAAAGAAGCCTGACAAAATAAGACTCCGGAGCAAACAGCTTCGGAGTTCTTTTCTAAGGAGGCATTTGACATGGAACCAAAAGAATATCTTGACTATATCGCAAATGAAATACATCGAACGATTGTAGCCACCGTTGATGATGAAGGCCTTCCGGTGACGGCAGCAATCGATATGATGGACAGTGATGAAAATGGTTTGTATTTCCTCACCGCAAAGGGCAAAGGCTTTTATGACAGGTTGAAGAAACGAGCGTTTCTTGCCCTGACTGCAATGAAGGGCGAGGATACCATGAGCAGCGTGGCTGTGTCTGTCCGTGGAAAGGTTCGGGAGCTTGGATATGATAAGATTCCGGAACTGTTTGAGAAAAATCCGTATATGCGCAAGATATATCCCACAGAGGAGTCTATGCAGGCTCTGACGGTGTTCCAGATTTATGAGGGCAGCGGCGAGTGGTTCGATCTTTCAAAGAAACCGATCGAGCGTGCCTCTTTTACCTTTGGAGGCGTGGTGAAAAAGGCAGAGGGATATTTCATTGCGGAGACATGTATTGGTTGTGGACGCTGCGCGGCGGTTTGTCCGCAGAATTGTATCATTCAGGATGGAATGCCGTTTTTGATTGAACAGGAACACTGTCTGCATTGTGGTAACTGTATGACGGCTTGTCCTGTAGATGCGGTGGAAAGAAGGTCACAGCATGAATGAGAAAATGACACAGGAACAGCGGCTTGACGCATTGGTCGACGCGTTCAAGGCTGATTCTGTTCAATATAAGGATTTACAGACGCCCGCGGATACGGAGGGCAAGCGGAGAATCCTCCGTTCCCTAATGAACATTCGTATGCCAAAGAAGCTGGACGATTCGGTACTGGCCGTACAGGATGAATACCTGCGGGAGCGCATCCGCGAAAACGGCGTTGTCACGCTTTCGGAGATTCCCGTGATTCGGAATGGCATGTCGATCTGGCAGGGCGACATCACTCGTCTGGCCGTTGACGCCATCGTGAACGCCGCCAACTCTCAGATGTTGGGTTGCTTTGTTCCGATGCACACCTGCATTGACAACTGCATTCATACCTTTGCAGGGGTACAGTTACGTGCGGAGTGTAATCGACAGATGAACCAGCTTCGTATCCGCTATGGCAAAGACTATGAGCAGCCGACCGCTGTCCCGATGCTGACGGACGGCTATAACCTTCCGGCGAAGAAGATTATTCATATCGTCGGCCCCATTGTGGAAGATCGACTGACTTCTGCGCTGGAAAAGGATCTGGCGGACTGCTACCTGAACACCTTGGATATGTGTCTTGATCATAATTTGAAAAGCGTGGCGTTTTGCTGTATATCCACGGGCGTATTTCATTTTCCAAACAAGCGGGCAGCGGAGATCGCCGTCGGCGCCGTGGACAGCTGGCTTTCGCAGCATCCGGGCGCTATGGAACGGGTGATCTTTAATGTCTTTAAGGATGAGGACAAAAAATACTATGAAGAACTTTTATGATGAAATGCCAAACGGCTATCAGGAGAGCATTCAGAAGGGACTCGGCGCGGTACGGTATTTCAGCGGAAATATGTTATTCGGAACAGGCTCTAAGGAGGAGCGAATCGCCAGATTAAAGGAAGAGATCGACACGGCGGATGCCATCGTGATCGGAGCGGGTGCCGGACTTTCTACTTCCGCCGGACTGACCTATAGCGGGGAGCGATTTGAACGGTACTTTTTTGACTTTGCAAGGAAGTATGGCATTCGGGATATGTATTCCGGCGGTTTTTATCCTTTCCCCGATGAAGAAATACGATGGGCATGGTGGGCAAGGCATATCTATTTTAACCGATATATTGACGCGCCGAAGCCTGTCTACCAGAAACTGCTCTCACTTGTGAAAGATAAGGATTATTTTGTTGTTACGACGAATGTGGATCACCAGTTTCAGAGAGCGGGCTTTGATAAAAAGCGTCTGTTCTACACGCAGGGAGACTACGGCCTTTTCCAGAGCGCAGGTTTAACCACGCGGAAAACCTATGATAATGAAGAATGGGTCATGAAAGCAATGGAAGCACAGGAATTTATAAGGGACGAGAATGGGTTGTTTCAGGTTCCTGAAAGTGGTGAACTGAAAATGAAAATTCCGACATCGCTGATTCCAAAATGTCCGGATGATGGTTCGGATGTGACCATGAATCTTCGCGCGGATGATTCTTTTGTCGAGGATGAAGGATGGCACAGGGCATCGGCGGCGTATGCGGACTTCCTGCGCAGACACGAGTGCCTTCATGTGCTTTTTCTGGAGCTTGGCGTGGGCGCGAACACTCCTGTCATCGTCAAATACCCGTTTTGGCAGATGACATTGGCAAATAAAAGGTCAGTGTATGCTTGTATCAATTATGGCGAGGCGTTTTGTCCGGGCGAGATTGGAAACAGGAGTATCTGCATTGATGGGGATATTGGTGATGTATTTGTGAAGATGACATAACAACAGGGCTTTAAAAGAAAAATCAGGCTCCCACACTGCCATTATCGTTGGTGAGGGAGCCTTTCTTATGCTTTGATTTCGATTGTGACTCCGGACTTGAAATCGATGGCGAAGTAATCCTCAAAGACCGTGATGGTGGTAGGCTGCTACTGGATGAAATCTTCAAGTTCTCTAATTAGCCGCATCTGTTCATCCCGAACAACACGGTCGACCTCGGCCTTCGGCTTGTTTATGTTTGTCCCTGAGCCTGAGAATGTCATCACGGTGGTATTATGGTTCGCAAAATAAAAAATTGTTTAAAAATGCGAAACATGCTATCATGTTGTCATCAGGAGCCAGGCAATCATTCTGAAAAAGTTTTTGATGATTAACGGTGAGGAAATGAAACAATGCCTCATATGAATTACCCTAAAAGCGACTGGAAACTTTTCAGAAGTAAAATAGCCGATTGGCAGGAAGCGTATATGGAAAAACTCTGTAAAGCGTACGCTGATATTTTAAGCTCCGGCGGCAGTTCGGCAAAGAGGTTTTGGACGGTGGAAGAGCGCATGAATGAGGATAAGAAAAAAGTCGGCGTGCGGGTTGAGATGAGGCGTTCACGGTTGTTATATAATATTGTTTCGCTTATCCAAGAAGGCGCGATCCCTTTGGAGGAATTGGACGGGTTTAGCGATGAACTCAAACGAGATGCGGAAGCAAGGACGAATTGGTGAATATATATGGGAATGATAGATATAGCCAGCAGACAATCCGTATGGCGGGGATTGGATTATTACAAACAGAAAAAGGTTCTTTCATGCAAAGCGAATGAAGATGGAACGTATGAAGGTGATGTGGCCGGAAGCGATGATAAGAAATATCATGTCCATCTTGATATGACCCATCCTCGGAAGTCAACATGCGATTGCCCTTTGGCGAATGGTAAGAGGATTATATGCAAACATATTGTAGCCATGTCTTTCTGCGTAGATTCCTCTGAAGCAGATCGTTTTAAAAAGGAGAAGACCAACTATGCTTCAGAAGAGGAAGAGCGCAGGGCAAAGCGATATGATCGTTATATGAAAAGGGCTAAATATATGTCTAAAACAGAACTTAGAGAAGCGTATGTCGAGGCTATGATTGAATTGGAAGAGATCCATCGAACGGAAAAATACGGAAATAATAAGGGATAGAATATTGGTAACCTGTTTGATGAAGAACAGTTATGAGCATTAAAATGGATAAGCGTTTTTGATAAAATGTTTATATCATTCAAAATGGAGATACGCTCTTAAGTGACAGCGGTGGATTTGCGGATTTGGCTAATGAGATACCGCATATGTTTAACAGCAGAAAACACTTAAACGGGACAGCGTGTATTTTTTGCATGGACTGTGAAGCATTGTCCCCAAAATGCGCTGTAAGATGCCGTTGTTCCTGGCGGGATTTGGATAAAATTTAAAAAGGAGATGATGATGCCCCATGAAAGAGCGTCACGTGAAGACATTGATAGGGGTCATTTTGCTTTTGATACCCGGAATACTTGTTTTATGTTTTTTTGTCTATTCGGGGGATTATTATCACGCGGAGCGTTCGGCCATGACCGCTTTGGAATCGGATGATACTGTATTGGTTACAAAACTTGACGACGGATGGCTGTTTGACGGCCCCTCCAAAAACGATGTGATGATTTTCTATCCGGGCGCGAAGATCGAGGAAACGGCATACGCTCCCTTGATGCATGCGCTGGCCCGGGAAGGGATGGATGTTTGTCTGGTGAAAATGCCTTTTCATCTGGCTGTATTCGGGATGAACAAAGCGGATGATTTTATTTCGAGGTATGATTATGCCAACCGCTACATCGGGGGACATTCTCTTGGTGGGACAATGGCGGCCATATACGCGTCAAATCATAAACGTCTTTTGACCGGCGTTGTTTTGCTCGCCGCGTATCCCGTTGAAAAACTTGACGATGATCTGATGGCGACCACGATATACGGCTCAGAGGACCATGTGTTGGACATGAATAAAATGAAAGAGGGGGAGGCGCTTTTGCCTGACAAAGCCGTGAAAACTGTCATCGAAGGCGGAAATCACGCGCAATTTGGAAATTACGGAGAGCAGCGCGGCGACGGCAAGGCTTTGATTTCCGCTGAAGAACAGCAAAAGCAGACCGTCGAGCAGATTATTCAAAGTAAGCCCCGAGCGGGACGAGGGGCGCATGAGTGAGGAACAGCTGTTTCGAACGGATGTTTTCGAGCATAGCGAGAAAACTGCCCAAGAAAGACAGGCCAATAACTTGACGGCTTTAGCCGGACTTAAGTGACGATCCAAGAGTGCAAGCGTAGCGCAGCACGATTGGCACATCGGAACTTATCCGTAGTGAAGATGAGTGTGAGGGGTTCTCTTGCGAACAGCTCACACAGCGTGATATTCTTCGCTAGCTTTTCGAGACAGAACCTCTCCGACGCCCTTCGGGTGCCACCTCCCCTAATTGATAAGTGAGCATCCAAATTTAAAATTTGGATCATGCGAATTTATTCGCAGCGAAGCGGCCCGTGAGGGGGGTCTCTTCCGAACATTTTCGGAATCTTGGCTTTTCTGAGTTTCCACCACAATCATTCATCTTTCATCCGAGGGTTGACCCCGTTGTCGGCTTGGATGGTTTGCGGCAGTGATTTGGATGCCAACACGGCAGCCTGGAATAAATGGAGGACATATGATTAAAACGGTTGGGATTGTGAGTTTGTCAAGCGGCGTCATCGGTGATGCCGATATGCGCTTTGCGAAGGAGACAGGCCTTCGCAGGCTGAAGGCCTACGGCTTGGATGTGACCTTTATGCCCCATGCGCTGATGGGGTCGGACTATGTGAAGGCGCACCCGGAAAAACGGGCCGAGGATTTATTGCAGGCGTTTCGCGATCCGGCCATCGATATGATTTTATGCGCCTTCGGCGGAGACGACACGTACCGTCTGCTGCCGTATTTGTTTGATCATCATGAGCTTGCGGACGCGGTGTCGGACAAGGTGTTTCTCGGCTTTTCGGATACGACCGTCAACCATTTTATGCTGCACAAGGTTGGCCTGAACACCTTTTACGGGCAGACTTTTCTCTCGGATATTTGCGATCCGGCTCCGGAGATGCTCCCCTATACCAGAAAGTATTTTGAGGAGTTGATTGCCACCGGAACAATCAAGGCCGTCACGCCCAGCGATGTCTGGTATGAAGAGCGAAATATTTTTTCGGCCGACCAAGTTGGCAAACCGCCCGTCGCCCATCCCAATGACGGGTTTGAGCTGCTGCAGGGGGCGCCGGTGTTTTCGGGAAAAATTCTCGGCGGCTGTATCGACACCCTGCATGATTTTTTTAACGGTGAGCGTTATGCGGATATGCCGGTTTTGTGTGAAAAATATCAGTTGTTCCCCAATGCGGAGGACTGGAAAGGCCGCATTTTGCTTTTGGAATCCAGTGAGGAGACCCCTTCTCCGGAAAAGTATCGGCGATCCCTTGAATACCTGAAGGCGAAAGGCGTCTTTGAGTCGGTGTCCGGCGTGCTGGCCGGAAAGCCCATGGATGAGATATATGCCAGAGAATATAGACAGTTGCTTGTTCAGGTCATCGACCGACCCGAGCTTCCTGTTGTGTTCAATTTGAACATCGGTCACGCGGCGCCCCGGTGCATCATGCCTTTTGGCGTTCCCGCGGTTGTCGACGCGGACAAGCAGATTATTCGGCTGTTATAAAAAGAACATCCGCGACTCAACTTTTAGAACTGCGGATTATTTTTTGTCCAAAAGATTTAATTTTCGTCCAGATCGAGTATAATTGGACGATAAATGGCGTGGTTGGACGAAAAAGATAGAGGGGAGACCATTTAAAAAATACCGGCCGCCGATCGGGATGCCGTTGCGGTTTGAAATGGTCGACGTGACGGAATGAAGGACAAAAGAAAAACTGTTTTTGGGTTTTAACCCTATCGGCATGTCATCGCCACGGGTGTTTGGCCGCCATCTTGACAGGATGCCCATCTTTGAATAAAATGGTTTTATGGATTAAAACGGTTTCGTCGATGAGTTGACCTGCCCCGATCGCGCCGAGAAAGGAGGGGAAGTGAGATGATGAGCTTTCAAATGAGGAAAAACCGGACAAAAGCAAGCGTCATCCTCGCCGTTTTTGTGTTTTTGTTTTCGCTTTTGGCGGTAGGTGCAGTGGTTCGCGCCGAAGCTTCGCAGCAGGGCGACCCGCCTCAGGGGCTTCTGGATAAATATAGAATCAGCAGGGAAGATTTCGAGATAGGCCGAAAGGTGCAGATCCGCGCGTATAATAATTCCGAATTGGCACAGATTAAAAGAGTTCAATTTGCGTTTTGGAAAAAATATCATGATCATAATAAAGCGAATAGTTTAAGATGGCGGTATTTTGAGGTGGTCAATACGCCGTATGATACGTGGAATAACCCTGCCGCAGAAGCTGCCGCAGAATCTGAGGCATATCGTAAAAAACAGGAGCAAGAAAAAAAGACTGAAGCGGTGGTTAAAGGAGTCAAATTTGAAGGAAAACGCATTGTCCGACATGACTTTGGAAGAACTGTGGACGTTGTTCCCGATTTTTCTTGTTGAGCACACCGACAAGTGGGCTGAGGACTTCAAAGCGATTGACGGTCTGCTACGGGTGCTGCTCGCGGATTTTCCCCTTCACAGGATCAGCCACATCGGAAGCACGGCGATTGAAGGGATATGGGCAAAGGATATTGTGGATGTGCTGGTGGAGGTCGGGGAACAGGCCGATCTGAACGCAATGGCCCGGTTGATGGAGCGGCATGGTTTTATGATCATGTCCGCCGACGCGAAGCGGATCTCCCTCAATCGGGGCTACACCGAAAAAGGGTTCGCAGATCGGGTGTATCATATCCATCTGCGGAACACAGGAGACAATGATGAATTGTATTTCCGTGATTATTTGAATGATCATCCGGATGCCGCCAAGGCCTACGAAGCGCTTAAGCTCGATCTTTGGAAACGGTACCCCAACGACCGGGACGCGTACACCGAAGCGAAGACGGCCTTTGTTCGCGAATATACCGACAAAGGGCGCCTTCAATACGGCGCTCGATATTGAAGGGGCTTACGGCTATCAAATCTAATATAAGGAGGACCAAACCTGATGCAATCCAAGACGATCAACATCACTGCCTCGCCGGAACATTTGGCGGAGGCCAAATCGTTTATCGACACCAGGTTGAGGCGGCGGCATATCAGCGAGGAGATCCGCTCGGAAACGCTGGAGGTGTTTGAAGCGCTGTTTTGCCATATGCTCGACCAAGGCTATGACCCCGACACGGTCATCACGCTGAAAACCCGAAATAAATCCGGCGAGGTCGATGTCAAATTCGGCTTTGAGGGGAAACCCTTTGTGGCCATTCGGGACGATGGCAGTGCCCTCACGGCGGAAGAACAGACGTTGAAAAAATACGAAGACCTGTTCGATTGCAGCTATCGGAACGGCTACAATTCCATTGATATTGTGGTGCAGCGCAGCTTTCGCCATACGCTGCTGCTCAATTTGGCGTCGGTCCTTGTGGCGATTTTGGCTTTTGTTGTCATCAGCGCGTTTTTCAGTCCGAGCGATCAAGCCAAGTTGGGCGAGGATCTTGCTTTGCCGCTGGTCAAAATGTTTTCCAACGCCATGCTGATGATCGGTGCCCCGGTGACGTTTTTTTCACTGGTGCATAATTTTACGGACATCTATATTATCTCGGAGAAGAATTCCTCCTCCCGAAGAATGCAGGTCAAAACGATCATCACCTCGGTGATCGCGGTGATTTTGGCGATCGTCGCGGGAATCGTCATCACGCATATCCTCAGTTCTGAACTTCCCGGTCTGGCGGGCGCCGCCGGTTCCCTCGAAACACCGACCACGAAGGAAGTGATTGAATCGCTGGTGCCATCGAGCATCTTCGTGCCCTTTGAAACGCTAAGTCCTTTTCCCCTGATCTTTTTGACGTTGATCGTGACTTACGCCTTTTGCAATGTCGGCAAATATTTTGATAAAATGAAAACGGCGGTGGATGTCTGCTTTACGTTGTTTTCAAAAATGCTGCACGTGGTGATGTCGGCCTTCCCGTTCTTTTGCGTGATGGCCTTGCTCTATCCGCTTTTGACCAATGGAATCGGCGCCCTTTGGACGATTTTGTACATCATCGCCTTGTCCGCGGCCAGCTTGGTGCTCCTTGTGGCGTTTTACCTGATTCGGCTGGTGATCGGCGGTGTGAAGCTTGGGCCGTTTTTTAAACATCTGCCGGAATTCATGATAGAGAATTTTAAAATCGGCTCGGTCATCGACGCGGTGCCCTATACGATCCGCTATTGTGAAAAGAACTATGGGATGGATCGCGAGCGCATCACGGACAAGTTTTCGATTTTGGCCCAGATCAACTTGGACGGCAATTGCTATATCATCATGTTGATGGGGATGTTTTTCATCTATATGATGGTCAGTCAGGTCTCGTGGTACCATGTGATTGTCGTCGGCATCATCGTGCTCTTTTTGTCCCTCGGCGCGCCCAATCAGCCCGGGTCGGTCCTCATCGGGACGCTGATCATCGCTCTGTTTTTAAAGGCGGATGTGCTGATTCCCACGGCGGTTTATCTGGAAGTGTTTTTCGGCGCCATTCAAAACATCATCAATGTCGCGGGGAATATTGTGACGGTGGCCATTGACGAAAAACAGGTGTGGAGCCGGCCGCAGACGGAGAGTTGATGAATAATGAATAATTCTGGTGGAAACTCAGCCGAGCTGAGTTTCTTTTTGTTTTTTGATTTTTGATAATTCTATATCTTGATGATGGCATGAGCTGTTTTGGAGTGCCTATCGGCGAGTCGCCTGCGGCGACAGCCCTTTCTTGCAGGAAGGAAGTTTTTTTTGAGCCAGGGGCTTCGCGGGCGGTGTGTTTCGTGTGGGTTTTGCCGACGTTCATCTTCAAATTGTTTTTTTCCTCAAATCAGGTATCATTAAATAAAATGAAAACCATTAAAAAACGAAGGCTTTGTTTCTTTAAACGCCATTGAAAGGTAGAAAAGAAACCGTTTTTTTGATATAATAAAAAGATAAAGAGTCAGCAAAAAAGGCCAAGGGCCAAAACAGCAAAGAATCAAAATGAACATTGCCGGATTTTCCGCAACCATTTATCAACAATCATTCATCGGCAACCATTCATCCGTGAAAGAAGGAAGAGACATATGAAGCAAAAAGGCAAACACACCATTTCGGTTTTTGGCGCCTTCGCGCTGTCCATCGGCACAGCGATCGGCTGGGGATCCTTTGTCGTGACCGGGAGTTCTTTTTTGAGCAAGGCGGGTCCCATGGGCAGTGTCATCGGTCTGATCATCGGCTTGCTCATCATGATGGTCATCGCGGTCAATTACAGCTACATGATCAATAAATATCCCGACGACAACGGCGGGATATTCAGCTATGCCAAAAAGACATTGGGCGGGGATCACGCTTTTTTGGTCTCCTGGTTTTTGGCGATCACCTATTTCGCCATCTTATGCGCCAACTTGTCCTCCCTTTCCGTTTTTGCCCGTTATCTGTTCGGCGATGTCCTGCAATTCGGCTTTCATTACAATATCGGCGGCTATGACGTTTGGATGGGCGAGATTTTGCTGCCGCTCGCGGTCATCATCGTGTTCGGCGGGATTTGCCTGCTCAACAAACGCATCTCCACGCGAATTCAATTTGCCATGGCGCTCACCTTTATCCTGCTCATCATCGGCGGGTATGTCGTCGCCATCGTCATGCATCAGGGCGGCGTCGCAACCTATCAACCGGATTTCGCCTTAAGCGGCGTCAGCAAGCCCATGCAAATTCTCAGCGTGATCAGTATGATCCCCTGGGCCTTTATCGGCTTTGAGAGCGTGTCTCATTCCTCAAAAAACTTTGCCTTTGACCACAAACACATCTTGAAGGTGCTGATCGCGTCGCTGGTCGTCTCGACGATCATCTATATTTGCCTCTGCATGATTTCGATCAGCGTGTTTCCCGCGGAATACGCCAATTGGTATGAATACCTCACCGGATCTTCCGCTTTAAGCGGTCTGGACGGGATTCCGCCGTTTTACGTCATGCACCGCTATTTGGGGGTGCCGGGTCTGGCGATGTTTGTGGTCGCGTTACTCGCGATTATCCTGACGAGCCTCATCGGCAACCTGTTCGGCCTGTCGGGGCTGCTTCAAGCCATGGCGGAAAGCCATGTTCTGCCGGAGAAGCTCGCCGCCGTCGACGACAACGGCAACGCCCGGAACGCCGTCATCCTGATTGTGATCGCCGCGGCCCTCATGCTGTTTCTCGGCAGAGTGCTGATCGGTTGGATTGTCGACGTCAACACCTTTTGCGGCATGATCGTCTACATGTACATCGCGTGCATCGCCTATATCCGCGCCAAAAAAGAGGGCGAAACCCTCCACAAAGCCGCCGGGATCATCGGCATTGCCCTGTGCGTCGTCTTTGCCGTCTCCATCGTCTTTAACAATATCGTGCACACTGATTTTCTGGCCAACGAATCGATTTTGATCTTTCTCATCTGGGCGGTCTTGGGGCTGATCTGCTACGGCATCATCCTCAAAAATGACAAGAAAAAAGAACTCGGTCATTCCCTGGCCGCGATGCTGGGCCTGTTTTTCCTCATCGTCTATGCCATGGGGTCATGGCTCATTCAACAGGTTCAGCAAATCTCCGGCTCCGGGGAGATCATCATCAGCATCGGGATCAGCACCGTCATCCTGATCATCACCCAGGCCGTGTTTAATCTGGCTTTTTCCGTCATTCGAAAACGGGAAGCCGACATGCACGAAAAGCTCATCCTCGGCATGGCGGCGATGATCGCCGGACGAGACGACGTGACCGGCAGCCACGTCAGACGGACCAGCGACATTGTTCGGTTTATCGCCGAGGAAATGAAAAAGGATGAATCGGATTTTACTGACCAAGTGTTTTTGAATAACGTCATCGAGACCGCGCCGATGCACGATTTGGGGAAAATCACCATCGACGATAAGATCTTAAGAAAACCGGGTCGCTTCACGCCGGAAGAATTCGCCACGATGAAATCCCACTCCGCCGAGGGCGCCAAAATCATCAAAGACATCTTAAAAGATACCCATGATGACGCCTATCTGGAGGTGGCGGTCAATATCGCCCGCTCCCACCACGAAAAATGGGACGGCTCCGGCTATCCCGACGGCCTTGCCGGCGAGGATATCCCCCTTGAGGCGAGAATTATGGCCATCGCCGACGTCTATGACGCGCTGGTCTCCAAGCGCTCCTATAAAGAAGCCTTTTCCTTTGAGGAGGCCAATCAAATTATATTGGACGGCATGGGCAGCCATTTTGATCCGTCGCTTCAGCCCTATTACGAAAGAGCCCGGGAAAAAATCGAGGCCTATTATCGCGTCCAGCTGAAATGACAACCGGGCGGCGCGAAGGCCTGCCGGAAAGCGCGCAGCCGCGTGCGGCGGTGTTATTCGCGGCGCTTTTGCTCGGAACAAAATGACCCTCGTTCAGGGTATCGGCGCGGCTTGCATCATCGGCGGCGCCATGATCGGTGAGCTCATCAAAAAGAAAACATCGGACAAGGTGAATGTTACCACGCCGCCTAATGGGCGAGGCAACAAAGAAGATGCCCCGGGGTACGATCAAATCGAAAAGGTAACAGCATATGAACAAGGTCAAAATCACAGTCAAAAAAATAGCCCAATATGACGATCTCATGGCGCAGTATGAAAATCCCCTCGACAATCCCTGCATGATGCGCCTCGGTCAAACCTTTGTCTGCAACGGCTGGGAAAAGCCGGAAGGCTTTTGCGACAGCGCGTGGGACACCGTCTCGCCCTTTGTGATGACCTTGGCCCACGGCGGGGAGAATTTCTATGACGGGTGGATGAAAAATCCGAAGTCGGCGATGATCTCGTGCAATGATGGGTTTCGTCCGGTGAGCTTTCTTCTTGAGACCATGGAAGAGAGCGCGGAATAGGCGGTGATGGAGGTGATGCTCGTTGGGTTAACGTCATGTGTTGGTTGCTTTCTTCGGCGGATTAATCATTAATGATTAATGATTAACAATGAATGATTCCGGTGGAAATCCGGCCGAGCCGGATTTCTATTTGGTTTTTGGGATGGGCTTCGAGGGCGTTATGAGGTTTTGACCTGCCTTTCTTGGGCAGTTTTCTCGCTTTGCTCGAAAACATCTCCACCCGCTTCGCTCGATAAGTTCGCATGGGTAAGCCGTGCACCTCATGCCCTTCTGGCATTTCGGTCGGGGCGTGCGCCCTATAGCCTTTCGCCGGTTCACGTCGCCCCGCTCATGCAAGCATGGCGGTTCGCCCTAAACCACCGAAAGTCTGCACGGCTTACTTTTACG
>JAFRBB010000032.1 GCA_017405085.1 Eubacteriaceae bacterium | reverse complement strand
TTTCTTCGCACCACTCTTGAAAAGATTTGTCTTTGTGGTGTGCAATCAGTTTGCGAAAACAGTTGAGTTGCTGTTTGTAATTTTCGCCGAGTATGAGTTGCTGTAACGGTTCGTCCCAGGAAAGAATTTTGCGCATTTCGTCGACGATGATTTGTCGACAGCGGCGCGTCTGTTCGTAATTTTTCGTAGCCATGACTATTCCTCAATGTCAAGGTAAACTGTCGTGGATTCTTGAATGCCCGCGTCTTTGAACGTCTGAAACGGTGCGCCGAATTTGTCGCCAATGATGACGCCCGACGCTAACGAGTTAAGCGCAATGATGTCTGCCGCCGTGATGTTAGCTTTCGGGTCTTCAAGCGAAATTGTGCGTTCGTCGCCGTCGGTGAAACCAGCCAGCAGTTTAATCGCACGTGAGAATTTGACGGTGTCTGCCATGTTGGTTCCCCCTTAGATGTTTTCGATTTCGCCAGCGGTTAAATTTGTGAAAGTGAAGGTGAAAGTTTTTTCGGTGTACGCTTCGCCTTCAGCAAGTTTGAACGTTATGACGGCTGATTCTTCGCCGAATTCGTAGTATTGTTCGGCCGCGCCTTGGAATTGGATTGTTTTTTGATCGCTGTCGATTGTGATTGTGCTGTTGATAGGCTTTTGACCGCCGACAAGTGAAATCGCGCGTTTTTCGCCTGGATAAGTGACGTCAACATCAACAGTCATCTGGTCGTTTATGCTCTCTGCCGTGGCTGTGTTTGGGTTAAGCGTGATTGTCGGTTCTGTCGGTTGAACTTTGTTCGTGATGTCTTCGCGATTAACCAACTCGACACCCATTAACGTGCCGTTAGTCAAGCTAACCAAACCGCGGGCAAACGCTGTTATTCGCCACTTCGCGGCGTCAGGGTTGATGTCGGTAATTGAACGCGATGTTCTGCTTTTGCCGTCCGAGCTCAAAATGTCCATAACCGCTGAAGTTTTAATCGCCATGATGTCTCACCTCAATTCAACGGTATTCGCGTGTACTCGACGCTTTCATATTGCGCCGCGACGATCGAAGCGAATTCGCCGATGATGTTATTCGGGTCGCTGTCGTCGTAATCGTCCGAGATGAAAACTTTCTTATCAGCGGCTGGGATGTTCGCGTTGTACTGGAGAATTTTCGCTCTTGCAGCTTCGCAAGCCGCCTGCGTGACGTTGTTGAATTTGTACTTGCGCTTGAAGTCCGTTCCCGTAAAGCCAAGCGTCAACGTAATTGACAGTTCGGTCGCCATATTAGGTAGCCTCCTCTTTGACCGAGCGCGTAATACCGTCAAGAACGGCAGTCCAACCCGCGATGTTAAGCAGGTGATTCGCCGCGTCAAGAAACGTTTCGGGAGTTCCCGCTTCGCTTTTGGTGCTTACGCCCTCGAAGTTGATTTTGTCGACGGTGCCTGATTTGACGACGGTCAACCGTGCGACAGGGTTCGCAGTCCACTGCATGGTTATCAGCCTCCTTTAGCAACCATTATACATATTACGAAAAATATTGCTAGCAAAATTAAGTTCAACATAAAAATTTCTCCGTCAATCGATAGTTTTACCAGAGGGGTCGGCCATGAGGCCGCGCATACCGGCGAGTTGACGCATTTGCTGTTTGTTGCCGCGAGCGCCGGAGTCGGCCATCATGAAGATAGGGTTGAATTGATCCATGTTGACCATCATGGCGTCGGCGACTTGATTGGTGGCGTTATCCCAGAGAGAGCAGACCATGTGGTAGCGTTCGGAGTCGGTAATGAGACCGCGAGCGAAAGAGGCATCGACGTTTTTGACTTTGTCGGCGGTGACGGCAAGGATAGATTTTTTGGCGGGCGGAGTGATGACGTCGGAGATGGCAACGGTCATGCCGGCGACACAAGCGAAGTGGTAGCCGAGGCGTTTAACGGAGTCGATAACGTCGGCGGTTTTGGTGGCGCCGAAGAGCCGGAAGCAGTCGGCGACGAGATTAGCGAGAGCTTTTTTGTTCATGAGGAGGCCGAGTTCGAGAGTGTCGCTGTTGAATTGACGCAATTGCACGGGCAAGATTTCGTTGAAGATTAATCGGCCGACGGAAGTTTTAACGATGATGTGGTCGTCGTCGAGGTTGACGGGCAGCTGATTGGTCGGAATACGGACGTTAATTTGAGCCTGAAGGTCGACAAAGCCGTGATGATAAGCGAGGAGCGCTTCGTTGAACGAGGCGAAAAATTTGCCGATGCCTTTGACGCGGCGTGCGGGCGAATCGGGACGAATTTTGGTGAGGTAGTAAGTGCCGAGCACCATGTCCTGCGTGGGAACGATGATGGGTTTGCCGTCCTTTGGCGCGAGAATGTGATTGGCGGCAAGCATGAGGACGCGCGCTTCGGCCTGGGCTTCGGCACTGAGCGGCAGGTGAATGGCCATCTGATCGCCGTCGAAGTCGGCATTGTAAGCAGTGCAGGCGAGCGGGTGAAGTTTGAGCGCGCGGCCTTCTGTGAGTACGGGTTCAAAAGCCTGAATGCCGAGACGGTGAAGAGTCGGCGCACGGTTGAGCAACACGGGATGTTCTTTGATGACTTCTTCGAGGACGCCCCAGACTTCGGCATTGGCGCGGTCAACTTTACGTTTTGCGGCTTTGATTGTGAGATTTTGGTCGGCGGACAATTTTTTCATGACGAAAGGTTTGAACAGTTCGAGAGCCATCTCTTTTGGGAGGCCGCATTGATGAAGTTTTAATTCGGGGCCGACGACGATAACGGAGCGGCCTGAATAATCGACGCGCTTGCCGAGGAGATTTTGGCGGAAACGACCTTGCTTGCCTTTAAGCATGTCGGACAGCGATTTGAGGGGACGGTTTCCCGGCCCGGTCACGGGTCTGCCTCTCCGCCCGTTATCTATCAGCGCATCCACCGCTTCCTGTGACTTTGTGCAACATTTGGCGAACCATAACTTCTATGTGTTTGTCGTTGATTTCGACGCCCTGGGACTTGTAGACTTTTTGGACTTCTTTGACGAGATAGCGGTGGGTTTCTTGGAGGCCGCAGATGCGCAAGATGTCATGGGGGTTTTTCGGGCCGTCGGTGAGGGCTTCGCCTGCTTGGACGCGGTCGCCGGATTTGACCCTTAGCGTTACTCCGAAAGGTATGCTGTATTCGCGACGAATGCGGTTGACACTGTCAAAAGGCTCCACTACCAAAGTACGCAAATTATTCTTGTCAGGCTCGCCGTCATAAACGGTACCCGAAATCTCAGAAATTATTGCGGCTGATTTGGGCTTGCGGGCTTCAAACAACTCCTCAACGCGGGGCAAGCCTTGCGTTATGTCTCCGCCGGCAACCCCGCCGGTGTGAAAAGTCCGCATTGTCAACTGTGTGCCGGGTTCACCAATAGATTGCGCGGCAATGATGCCGACAGCTTCGCCGACTTCAACAGCACTTTGATTGGCCAAATCGCGCCCGTAACAGCACCGACAGACCCCAAAGGCACTGCGGCAAGTCAAGACAGAGCGTATCTTTACGCGCCCGGTCACTTCACAAATCTTGGAAGCCAAAGTTTCATCGATTGTATCGTTGGTGCGCCCAATTACAGCCCCCGTGGAATCCAAAACGTCGGCCGCCAAAACCCGCCCCAATATTCTGTCATACAAGGGCTCTATCACAGTTCGAGAGTCTTCGGTTATTGCCTCGACCCAAACGCCGCGTACCTGTCCGAGCCGCACACTTACAACCTTCTTTTCGCCTTCCAGCAAAAACTCGATGTCCGATTGAGTTAATATCCGCCCCGCTGAAAGTCCACTGCTGTCAAAAGCAAGCTCTTTGCCCAATAGCAATGCCAAAAGCCCGCCAAATTCGCCGCTTCCCAAAAGCACCCGCTCCGAGCGCAAATCAACATGGCCGACTTCCAGCTTTGTAAGAGTTTCCAGTGCCGCCTCGTCCAAAGTCGTGCCCGCTTCCAATGCTACAGCCCCGTCTATTTCAACAGGCGCGGCCAATTCCCGTCCGAGCAGTTCCTCGTACAGGATTTCTATTGCGTCGCCGGTATCTTTGGCCAAGGCCGCCCGCCACCGCTGCAAATTCACTGTTTTGATGTCGCAGTCCTCTTCCCGTACAATTAGGTCTTGCGCTACGTCCACTAACCGTCGTGTTAAATACCCACTGTCTGCCGTTCGCAGTGCCGTATCTGCCAACCCTTTGCGCGCTCCATGCGAGGAGATGCTTAGGCGATTAGCGATTCGTTGTACAGTCTGCCGACTAGTTCTTCAAGATGATGGGTGCCGTTGTCGCTAATGTCGATGTCGAATTCGCGTATGTAATTTTCAATGAGCTGTTTAGCGTCTGGTAGTCGCGCAAACTCCAGAATTTTGGGCTTGATGTTTTGGTCAGTTGTGGATTCGATCCAGCAGATTGACCACCACTGTTGTTCGCTGAACCAGCAAACCACTTTCCATTGAGCGGTTGCCTTGTCCATAAATTTTTTTTTGAGTAGCTCGGTGTAAGATTCGGTTGTTTTCCATTTGCGGATGATTGGTATGATGCCCGAACGGGCAGAGAAGTTTACGCGTCGATGTCCTTTCGTCGCAAGCGCGTACTCGACGAACAAATCGAGAAACTTTTTTCGCTTTTTGGCGTCGTCGGTTTCGAAAGCGGCTGTTAGCAGTTGATGCGGAGAATAGTGTCCGTTATTCGCCGTTTTGATTGATCCGCCTGCAACTTCGAAGTCGCCCGACCAGCCGCTGATATAATTTGACGATTTCTGTTGACGGATTTGTCCCGTCGCGCGATCGCGTGAAAACGTAACCGACTTGTGCGATTTTTTCCAGTCAGCGTACAGTTTATTGACGCGCTGTCGGTTGCTTTCTTTGTCGTCGGGATGGTTTTTATCGAAGATTTGAGTTGCGGCGCGTTTCGCGCACGTCCACCAGCGTTCATTGAGACGGTCTTCATATTCGCCGACCTTTTGAAGATTTTGACGCGGTGTCCAGAAGATAACGTGAATGTGCGGGTGCCAGCTGTTTTCGCCCCAGGTGAATTCGTAAACGCGAACGAAATGCTTAACTTTGAAAGTTTCGCGAAAATCGCCGAATGGGTCATTACCCTTGATGTAAGTTCGGGTTTCTCCTTTGGTGCCGCGAGCGCGACGGTCGTTGCTGTTTTTGTCGGTTCTGAGCGTGTAATATTGTTTGGTGCCGCGTGTGTTGCCTGCTTTTTTGAACATGTGCCAAGTTTTTTCGAGGATTGCTAACGTTTCTTCGGCAGACATGCCTTTTGTGTGCGGCAATGTGAAAGTCACCATGAAAGCGGCTTCGTTGTGCCATTTCAACAACGCGTCAATTGCGCAAGCGATGTCTCGTCCTTTTTGCGCCATAACGACAGCTGAACATTTCGGGCAAGCCCACGGCGAGTGACAGTGGCGCAAACCGAACAGCTTTGATTTTTCACCGTTAGAAACTACAAAAACGGCAGGTAGTGCGCCCGACTGATGGACGACTTGCGAGCCGCAGTAAAGCTGTCCCTTCAGCTTTGTTCGTGTTTCTGGTGACAGCGTGCTAATATGACGCTTTAACATTGCCTGCAATCTGGTATCGGAAACTTCGTCAAGCATGATTTGTACCTCATTGTGGCGGGGGGGGATTGTGGGGGGGGCTGCGCCCCCCCCATTTTCCCCGCCAATGTTGCGCAGTCAGTTTATTTTAGAAGAACGGCCAGTCATTTTCTTCGCACCACTCTTGAAAAGATTTGTCTTTGTGGTGTGCAATCAGTTTGCGAAAACAGTTGAGTTGCTGTTTGTAATTTTCGCCGAGTATGAGTTGCTGTAACGGTTCGTCCCAGGAAAGAATTTTGCGCATTTCGT
>JAFRBB010000031.1 GCA_017405085.1 Eubacteriaceae bacterium | reverse complement strand
TTGTAGAATTTCGTCTTGATTTAGTGTAATATTGATCTGAGCCATTTGCTTTTACCTCCTAGGTACCATGTTGTTTTTTCTCATTTGACATTATACCTAAAGGCGGAGCTTTTGGCTCGTTTTTTAGTTTTCAATTTTACATCATTATACTGCCACTATCCAGTCATGAGATTATTCATAATAATAATTGATATATAAGTCTTGGAATCAGTCATGTTGGCATTATAATAATATGAGCATTACTCATCAAGGAGATTCAATTATGAAATTTTTTCTGTCACATTAAAAATCAACAATAAAATAACGAAAGACAACTTTATTCAATCTGTTATCGATTGGAATAATAACAGCCCCCATGAAGAAAACATTGTAAAAAACATCGACTGGCATGGTGAACGTTGCGCTCGTTATGGTGATGATCGATTGTTTTTGGATATTCAGGAATTCCGGAAACGCAATACCATCGCCATTCGCTATGAAAAAATAGATGATGATGGTGTTTATTGGGACACGGACTATATTATGAAATTTGATGAGATGAAAATGGCCATCAATTTGGATCGTAGCTACAGCGCTGATGCACTAAATACCAATCATCAATTCACAACGCCGTATTATATCATGCGTCTCATTGATGCTGGATATCTAGAAGATGATCATTTGTTGCCGATCAGCGCTAATCCATACGATATTGATGAAAATACCATTGATCTGATTGATGACGTTTTTGATGGGAAAATCAATTATTGGTTGCCTGTTGTTTATGTTCCAAAAACCAATAATAATGAATATCCAGTAGATGTGAAAAAATTGGCTTATGTGATGAAAGGTGCGGCTCATGTTTTTGCACAACAGGATAAAAATGTGAGAACCAATGACAATACGAGCGAAGCTAAGAGCTTCATCGATGAGTTTAACGGATCAATTGATATCTTTTTCCCGAATCACACTTGTGAAAATCTACTTTTTCCATATGATCAAGAAGAAGGTAATGATGAAGAGCTTACTTATAATGTCATTGATAAAGTTGTGCGCTATCTCAATGATCAAAAAATTGATCCAAAATATACCTATCTTGGATTTTTGCAGGGTTTGACAGATGATCGCCGGATTTCCCAAAAACAAAAACGAATGACCGCTGAAGAAGCCCGCAAGCAGGCGGAGACGGAAAAGAACATAGCGCATAGTGAAAAAGTTAAAGCTGTTGAGGATGCAGAAGAATTTCTTGCCATTTCTGAAAGTTACAATAACGATATCGAGAGTAAGAAAAAATATATTGCTGAGCTAGAACGTAATCTAAAAAATAAGGAAAGTGAAATTGAATATTATAGATCTGCTTTTAATTCACAAGAGGAAAAACCATTGTTGTTTTATGGCAAAGAAAATCAATTGTATGAAGGTGAAATCAAAGATTTGGTTCTCGCGACATGTCAGCAATATATCGAAGAGAACGAGCCAGAAACCGGGAACTACCGTCGTGTAGATGTGTTAAAAGATATCGTCGAACAAAATAATTATGAGGGGATTGGAAAGAAAAAAGTTGAGGAATTATCAAAAATCATGAAAAAAATCAATAATATGACCCCTCAAAAAAAACAGGCTATTGAGGCATTGGGCATCAAATTGGAAAAAGGCGGCAAACATTATAAAGGCACGCTGTATGGTGATTCGCGATATACCACCACTTTTTCCTGTACACCGAGCGATAATCGCGGCAAATTAAATAAAGTGAGTGAAGTGGAAAAACAGATGTTTTAATCGCTTGAGATATGAAAAAAAATTTCGTTAATATGAGTGGCCATCGTGGTGAAAATCACGGTGGCTGCTTTTTTTACTTTTCTTTCCGATAGCTCAACGATAATCCAAATGGCAGAACGTATACTGAATATAGAAAGAAATGATTTGGTTTGATGAATTTTCGCGCATATGGCAGTCATCCTGTTGTCAAAATTGTATTTTTGGGAAAGGAGTGAGAAATCGAACTTATTACCATATTTCGTTTAAATGGAGGAAGAAAAAGGAGAAGAAGCGAATGAAAACGGAGAAAGAAAAGAAATTTTCGTCAAAAGAAGACGCTAAGCGCACAATGAAAAAAATTGGTGTGATTTTGTCGGTAGTCACATTTATAAAACTTGCATTTTGGATTGTGGTTGATGCACTGGCATTTAAAACTTTGTTTGATTTTATTATATCGGATGAAGTAAGCTGTATGTTTTTGGCCATTATGTTTGCGTTTTGTTCATCTGCCTTGATTTACATGGTTTATCGCGTAGCGATGCATTACGATGTTGATCCGAACAGTGAAGATTTTGGAAAGATTAAAGCTTTGTGTTGGAGCTTTGATATTTTTGGCATAGGCATTGGATTAATGGTTGTGCTTGGCGGTGTTTCGCAGAGTCCGTTTGCCATGCTCTTGGCAGGAGCCCTTGGATTGATGCCGATTTTTTCTCATCGTGAAGCAGTCAAAATGGCAGTCGAACGCCTGATGTATGAGCGGTTTGCCAAATATACAATTGATAATGTGCCGGATAAATAAACCAATAATCTATTTTCTGTTATCCCTCATTAAAATGATACTGTTTTTTTCCGAACAATGAATGCGCAATTGAAACGCAACGCTGATAATAGAATTGATCATAACAATACTCATGCAGATGAAGTGAAAATCGGAGGTAATATGATGAATAACACAAACAAACCGGTCAAGATGGTGTTTGTAAGCAATGATTTGATAACAGATTGGACACCGATTGCGGGTTTGTCTAACGATACGAGTCGATATCTTCATTTTCACAAGATGATGCGGGAGTATGATGAGGAAGAGTTCGATGGTTTGTCTTTCCGGGCGAAAGACAAAACGGTTAGATTTAACATGATGATTTATACAGATTAATTTGATCACTTTTCTTTCCGATCCAAAGTCGTCAGAGCGATGAATTTGCATTATTATAAAAGCACAGAAAGAAAAAGAGTACGCTGTTTGCTGTGGTCTAAAAATAATTGAGATAAGGAGAACCATTATGAAAAAATTCGAAAGGCAGCTGAAAGCATTGAATGCTCACCGTGGTGAAGAACGCAAACATGCCATCAAAAAAGGCGTTTGGATGCGCGCGCCGATGACGATGCGAGACAAAAGCAAATATGACCGAAAACGCGATAAACAGCGTTGGAAGAAGGAGCTATATTAGGGGGTGATTGTCTAAAAAAACGTTCTTTTTTTGGAACAATGATTCATTAGAAAGGGGGGATGTCCAGCAATGCTTTGTTACTTCGGCTGCGGAGCGAGAAAAAGGAGGTTGAAATGTAATCGCTCCGTTATCTTTGATTTTCGTTTGCAATGAATGGCTTCATCATGATATACTTTTAATATCTAACAGTTTGACTTAAAGAGAACGGAGGGCGTATCATGGCGACCAAAAACGATAGTATCAAAGACGGATCTTTTAACGGAAAGTATAAAAACCGAGCGAGAGATTTTTTTATTTATGGATTTAAAGGTAATGCCTATTATGAAAGTCAGACTCAAAAGCGAAGCAGCGTCGCAAATAAGGATTGGGAAAGACTTTACAATATGTTGGAACATTATTTTGACTTCAATAATAGTCGGAATCGAAACACACAAATGTTTATGCGCGCCGATTCCGAATCTTTTGAAGCTAATCCAATGATGCGTTTGTATCGAGGTTGCATTCCGATGGAATCCAATCTTTTGATTTTTTTTCATACGATTTTAATACTTCATGTGATGGATAATGATTTCCTTTATCATCTCGATCTCGATTATAGGGTCTTGGATGATCTTATTGAAACTCTGGAAGAACATAAACCGTTTACGGTAAGTCAGATTTATAACCTGATTGAGAAAGTTGCTGAAGGTTACGATGAGAAAACCGTTAAAAATAAGCTTATGGATTTGGCAAATTACGGATATCTTGTCAAACATCAGGGAACAGGAAGAAAAGGGCAGGCCGGCACTCAACGTTATTCACTTTCACAGAATACGCTGGGCCGTTTGATTGAGAACGGAAAAAAGGTTGATAAAAACTTTGAAGCGCATTTGTCCGACGCGTTAAACTTTTTTTCCCGTTATACGCAGTTCGGCGAAATCGGGATGCTCATCAAAGATCGTTTTCGACGGGGTGAGATTGAACCGTTTCGTTTTAAACATGATTATTTGACTCAATGTCTGAATGATTTCAATGCCTTTGATTTGCTGGATGCCGTAGAAAACAATTCATGGTGTCTGATCAAGACCACTAAGGGTTTGGATAGCACAGACGTCAACAATCATTTCGGTTTGCCGCTGGAGCTTCGAACCGCTTTTCAAACAGGCCGACAATATGTCATGTTGTATAAGCCTTTTGACCATCAAATTGTTCATTTGCGCATTGATTTTATTGACAGTATCAAAACCGTATCGGAAGAAAAGCTAAAAACACTGGATGAATGGAATGATAATATCATCAAAACAGAAATCGAGCGGGCGAGAGAGCGGATGAACCATGCCTGGGGTGTGTCAATGCCCAAAGATCTGACAAAAGAATATCCTTTAGATCACGTGCATTTTCAAATAATATATGATCCGCATTCTGAAAAATATATTTTAAACCGAATGCGTGAGGAGTGTCGGAATGGAAATGTGCAGGCCAAAAACGGCGTTATCGATTTTGAAGCTGACGTGACGGATGCCAAAGAGATGCGTCCATGGGTGAGAAGTTTTTGCAAAGGACTGGTTTTTGATCCAGAAGCATATGACTTCGGCATTGATTTTGAACGCTGGGAAAAGCAAGTTTTCGGAAATGACTTATTAAGTGATCAAATTTCCGTGACGGCACAATCGTCAATAATCCCGGATAATATATTTAAGTGGGCAAAAGATACGAAAGCGCACAATGCTCTATTTAATGATTGCTTCAGTTTTAAATCCCTTATCATTGCCGATGCCTTGGATGAATTCGCGCGGAAAACGAAAGTAAGGAATTGCACCGTTATCGGTAAAAACGATATGAATGCGGTGTGCGATGCCGTGAGCGATATGAAAGATCGTTATGATATCGTCGAAGCGGAAAACCTTGAAGAACTTGATCAGATGGCAGATTTTTTACAAACATGTAAATTGATTGAACGCGGATTTACTCGTACTATCAGACAAGCCGGAAATTTAAAATTTGAAGCTGATTCTTTTCAAATTAGCCGGCAGAATCCCAATATGGAGATGGCGTATCGCCTGAAGTATCCGGTGAAGGGAACGGAAAAGTTTTGGCGTGATATTTTGCCGTTATCCACCATTGAAAGCCGATGGCTTGCAACCGTGATTGATGATCCTAAAGCAGATAATTTTTTCTCGGATGAAGAAAAACAACTCATTCAAAAACATCTTGATAATGTCGATAAGCTTCCAATGAAATTGATTTGTGTTTTTGACCAATTTCATCAACCAGATCATGAAGTAACAAAAGAACGTGAATTTCTTGCTCGGTTAACGAAAGCGGTTTCGACCTGTAGAAAAGTGCGGTATGTTTATCGAACGAGCAATGGAGTGATCATAAAAAACACGGGACAGCCGCTGTTTGTAACATACGCCAAACGAAAAAACGCCTTTTATGTAGATATCGTTGATGACAATACGAAGTACCCATTCCAAAATCGACGTATTTCGCGTTTGATTGACTTGCAGTTAATCGATAATTCAGAGAATTTGGAGTCTTATACCCAATCATTGGAAGATTATCGAAAAAACCGAAAAGAAACTGAGTGTTATGTAACGATCCGATTTAATAATCGACACAATAGCGCTGATCGCATTTTAAACGAGTTTTCGCCCTGGAAAAAGGCCTGTGAGCTCAAAAAAGATAACAGCTATGAACTCACTATTACCTACCATAGAGATCAAAAGAATGAACTGGCGATTCGACTGTTGGAATTCGGAGAAAACATCATTGTGGTTGACGGAGATGAGATTATCAACGAGTTAAAACAACGTTTTGAAAAACAAAAAAACGTTCAACAGGAGATTGTTTCGTTTGCTAAATAATTGACATCAATCATTTCTGTTTGGAGGTGTATGTTTTTAAATAATAATAAGTGAAAAGAAAGGGTAAGAATGTTAGAAAAAAAACAATTTGAAAACGCATTGCGCGAGAATCCCATTGGATTTTTTGGAAAGAAAAGCGCATCGGAAATCAGCGATATGATTTGTGAAGAAGCCGGTGTAATGGTAGGCTACGATCAGCGTAACCCTCATCATTGCTATGATTTGATGACACACACCCTCCATGTGGTCAACGGTGTTCCCGCCGATCAAACCAATCTGCGTGTGGCAGCTTTCTTTCACGATATCGGCAAACCGTCCGTTGCCTTTGAAAAACAAGGACGTTTGGTTTTTTACGGTCATCCCGAGCATTCCGCTGAAATTGCCGAACCGATTTTAAAAGCCTTTGAATATAGTGATGATGACGCTCTTGAGATTCTCTTTTACATCAGAATGCACGATATGTTTATTTCTTGGGTTCTTCCCGATGAGTCTTATAACAAGAAAAATCCGTATTTGGTTCCGATCACAGAAGAAAATCTTAAAAAGCGAATGAGAAAAACGGAATCAAAAAATTCACAGCTGTTTTCGAAAAAAAATCGTCGGATGCTCTGGAAAAACCTGTTGAAATTGTGTGAGGCAGATGTTTCCGCTCAGGCTGAAACAGTGATTCAAAACGGTCGAAAAGTAAACGGTAGAGCGGAAAAGGTCAAAGGAATTCAATTCCTGCAGACATTGGCCGATAAGCTTTTGGATCCATGTGACCTTTAATACAAATTTTTTCTTGGATTTAGCGTCAAAAAGGCATCTTTTTTTCCGATCGGAATGTGTTGTTGACGGCCAGAGACTATAGAATCATATCAGACGAACAGTTGGTAACGTTGCTGCCGGCACCGGAAAAAGGGGAGTTTTCCGCCTGCTAAACGCGCGGCTGTTCGTCTTTTCAGACAAACCATATGTAGTAGAAAAGACATGAAAAACACAACTTCAACTATTGTTTCTAAGTATAGAAATATTTTAATGAATTATAAATGATTTCTCTTGACAGTGTTATAGAACAGGCTTTAGAATGATAGTAAAGAAGTTTATGAAAAGATTAAAGAAGGGAGATTTCATCATGAAAGCAAAAATGTATGGTAAAAAAGTTTGGATGTTGACGGCAATGGTTTTAATGGTGATTTCGTTGCTGACAGCGGGGAGTTTGGCAGTATTTGCCGAGCAAGCCTCTGACGTTGTCTCACCGGAAGCTCAAGACAATCAAATCCTGCTTGGCGAACCTTCTAAGCAATTGGAAGATTCAAAAGCAGAAGACGCTAAACTTAAAACACAGTCCGCGACACGTTATGTCGTGATCCCCGCGGAATTTGATTATGACGCCGCGCGCTACATGCATACTTCCATCAATAATGAACGCGCGAAAAAAGGCAAAACACCGTTGCGCGTTAATCGTGAAGCTGTTGAGTTCGCGATGGAACGCGCTGTGGAAGATCAATTGTGTTTTGAAAAACACCATTCGCCAAGAGGCTATGTCAGGGTCGGCAACGATAATTCGTTCGGTGGTGAAAACGAAGCGATTGGTCCTTCAAATAACGGAACAGTTGAGAGTTTACAGGATGGTTTGATTAAGTCACCGGGACATTACGAAAACATGACGAATTCTGAATATCGTGCTATGGGCACAGGTTATGTGAGAATCGGAGAGGTGGGAACTGCCATTCATGTTTTTTCATATAGAGATCAAAGCGGTGACGATGTTTTACCGAATGGAAAGGTATCTAGAACTGTTTCAGTTTATTTCGAGCCTTCTTTTTGTAATATTCGTACGTTTTTCACCGATTCAAAAGGTGTAAAAGTTCAATCTGTCGGATTGAAGAAGGGGGATAGTCAGACTATTCAGCTAAGTGCATATGGTACGCCAAGTGATTCCAATCTCAATATGTCATTTGCCTATACGCCGACAAAAGCTAGTTTTTCTTCATCAAATCCGAATGTGGCTAAGGTTGACAGCAATGGAAAAATCACAGCTATTTCCAATGGGACGGCGATGATTACCGCAACAACCGGTACTGAAAGTAATACTATACAAGTCACAGTTGCAGACAATAGTCAAACTGTCCAATATTATGACCGTATAACTTATTACGCTCCTATTATCGATAAGAATCATGTGAATATTTCAACTGTTGAAGCTGGTGATACTTATACTTTTTCCTATGATGAAGATGAAACTTATAAAGCGGGATCATTGACTGTAAAATGGACTGGACTTCAAACAGAAATAATTTCTGTCAATCATTGTACCTATAAACTTTTTGACATCACATCATCTAACGGAACGGCCAGACAAAGTATTTCTATTTATCCCGAAAAGAAACAATCTGAAGAAACACCGAGTTCAAATGAGTCAATCAGCTATACATTTGTTTGTGAACAGACTGGTATAAGCCAGAATGTTGTTTGTCAAGACGGCAAGACAGCGACATACGCTTTCGAAGGGAATGACGATTACGGGCCTTTTTCCTGCACAATGAAATGGGAGAATAAATCTAGTAGCTTTGCGAAAATAACCGATTGCTTAGTGAGTACGGATGGTGTCAAATCAGTCAACGGTTCTTACGTGCAGACCATCAAACTGACACCTAAGACAGTCAAATCAAAATCTGCCGATTTTCGCGTGCGCGTGGCCTATCCCAACGCGGTAAACGAGACTTACACCCTACAAACCGGTGAAAACAGAAGAATAACCAAATCCGAAACAGAAGATTACGAGGCTTTATCTTTTAATTTATCCTGGGATGGTATAAATTATTCGGTGACCAATAAAAACCAATGCGACGTGAACATCACCGGGAATAAAACAAAGGGATTTGATGTTGAAGTCACGCCCGTTGCGAAGGCCAAAGACAATGCTGTTAACTACACAGTGAGCTACGACGGTCTAACCCAGAAAGACACCAAAACCTGTGACGTTGGAGAAAGTGTTGATTTTTCCATATCAAACAATTCCGATTTTGAAGATCTGCATTTTACTCTTACCTGGGACGGAAAAACCACCACAGTATCCGATTGTCAAAATTGTGAAGTAACCGTCGGTGATTTTTCAAACGGCAATCAGTTAATTAGCGTTAAGCCCACCGCGCCAAAAGACAAAAACATCACATATCACGTAATTTATGAGCAACTTGGCATGACAAAAACCGCTGTTTGCGACGTCAATCAATATGCGGTATTCGAAACAGACGCTACCGAGAAATATATTGCATCGGATTTTAGACTTTTCTGGGATGGGGAGAAAACAAATAATTTTTACAAGAGCAATTGTGAAATCAGTTGGGGAGAAATTTATACGGTTAACGGCAAAAAACAGCAAAACGTGATGGTCACCTTGAAAGAGAGATCTGTTCAACCCGATACCCCTGATCCCGTTGAGGATGAGCAGAATGTGGCCTATCGTACCCATGTTGAAAGTGTCGGTTGGCAGCCTTATGTCACCAACGCCACCATGTCCGGGACAAGCGGACGTTCCCTTCGTCTGGAAGGCATGAATATCAAGCTTGTTAATAAAAAATTTGATGGCAATATCGAATATCGCACTCACATTCAAAACGTAGGTTGGGAAACATCTTGGAAGAAAAACGATGCGTTTAGCGGTACAAATGGACAAGGCTTACGCTTAGAAGCCATGCAGGTCCGTCTCACGGGAGAAATGGCTAATCATTATGATATCTATTACCGTGTTCACGCTGAAGGTTTTGGATGGCTTAATTGGGCGAAAAACGGACAGCCGTCAGGTACAGAAGGTTATGGTTATCGCCTTGAAGGCATGCAGTTGATGTTGGTAGAAAAAGGGAAAAGTGTTCCGAATATCACACCGCTTTCGGTACAGAGTGACTTTTACAAAAAAAACAACGATCCGGGATTTTACATTCCGAATAGCAACTTAGACCAAGTGGTTGAATATACAACACACGTTCAAAATGTAGGATGGCAACCTTATATGACCAACGGGATGATGGCCGGAACCAGTGGACGTTCTCTCCGTTTGGAAGGGCTTCGTATTAAACTGAACAATCAAAAATACAATGGAACAGTGCTCTATCGTACACATATCCAGAACATCGGTTGGGAAAGCACCTATCGCTCCGGAGGCTCTATGAGCGGAACCAGCGGACGCTCTTTACGACTTGAAGCCATGCAGATCAGCTTAACCGGTGAAATGGCTAATCACTATGATATTTACTATCGTGTTCACGCGCAAAACATCGGATGGCTCGGATGGGCGAAAAACGGTGAGAGCGCGGGTACCGAGGGTTATGGTTATCGCTTAGAAGGCATGCAGATTGTTTTAGTTGAAAAAGGACAAGATCTTTATCAATTAAATCCTAGCAGACCGAAAACAGCGGCATTTGTATCGAAGCAATTTGATGATTTAAGTTTAAAAACACAGTAAGCACGAATCCGCGTCGTAAAAGGCGGGGGTTTGCTTTAAAAAGGAAATAAACTAAAAATTAACATAAACTTAGAAAAGACTTGACAAATTTCAGCGCCGGCTTATATCATTGAATTGAACAGTTTTATTCTTATGAAGAACGGCATTTTTGATTAAGCAAAGGATAAAAAATGAAAGCAAAAAGATTTTTTGGTGTTTTTTTAGTAATGTTATTAATGGTACTATTGTTTCCAATGATTGTTTTTGGACAAGAAACAGAACAATCAGATGGTGCGATTGTCGTAACCGGAGAAAATGAGAGTGAAATGGTTGTGCCGAATACCGCACCAAATGAAGAAAGTGAAAATTTGGATGATGTGAATTTAAATACACAAGGTACTTATGAAACTTATGGTGATTTTAAATATGGCGTAAATCCTTATCAAGGGAACAAAGTATTTTGTGTATATATAGGAAATGACAAAACAACAGTAGAATTTCCTTCATCTATCAATGGAACAAAAATTGATGTTGTTGAAGTAGATTCTAATTCAAATCGTAATATTATTAAAAAAATTATTGTTCCTGAAGGGATTACTATTTTAGGATCATGTGCATTTTGTAATGCCGTTAATCTTGAAACTGTTCAATTGCCATCAACTTTAAAAATCATTAGAAATAATGCGTTCACAAATTGTCGGTTATTAAAAACTTTGAATATTCCTTATAATGTTGAATTGATTTCTTCTGGCTCTGGCATTGATGATATTCCAAATGTTCACTTCAGCCGTCAAATGATTCAATTGGGAGACAATGGACGAGGAACAAGAATCGTTGACCACCACGTTAACGTCAAAGCTATTATGGATTATGACAAAGCAAAACAAATGATGGAATTAACTAATGAAGAAAGAGCGAAAAAGGGAAGAAGACGTGTTCGCTATAACGCGAGATTAACTGAATTCGCAATGCTACGCGCTGTTGAATGTATGCTGTTTTTCGATCACAGTTCACCGTCAAGCCCATATGAAATGTTAAATGCTAGTTATGAAAATACAAATGGTGAAAATATCTGCGGATCTTCCGGCTTGTTGACAGTGGCAGGAACACAAGATGGGTTTGTTAATTCAAAAGGGCATTGGAATCAAATGGTCGATCCCAATAATTATCAAGTTGGAATTGGCTTTGTTTATTCAACAAATGCCAGTACAATGGGAAGCGCGTGTTCAGAAAACTTTTCAAAAGCACAAGGGTTAAATTTAGACATTGACACTTATGGCAATCCCATTGACTTTAACGCTGATGATCAAATCCCTACAGGGCAAACAATTAAAAGCGTTCCTGTCTATTACTTACCCAGTTACGTTAACATTGAAACAGAATTCGGCGCTAACCCGGATAATGTTAGAAAACAAATGGCAGGAGGTAGAGATAAATTGACGTCCTTGTCCTTAGAACAAGGAAACAGCCAAAAGGTAAGACTTTACGCTTATACTTCCGCTTATTCAGATGATGGCACAGGTTTAAGCAGAAATCATTGCTTGGAAACCGAAGCGTCATGGAAAAGTTCTAATCCTTCTGTAGCAAAAGTTGATCAAAACGGAAATGTTACAGCAGTGGGGACAGGAACGGCAACGATTACCGCCACATCCGGGACAGAAAGTAATAGCTTTCCTGTTACCGTAACGGCAAAACAGGTGGCACCGCAAGTAACGCCTACTCCTTCAACAGCTCCCACTCCTACGGCTTCTCCTCAACCGACAACAACGCCGGTGATTACCGGACAACAGGTGGTTTATCGTACTCATGTCCAAGACGTGGGCTGGCAGCCTTATGTTACTAACGCGACAATGTCCGGAACAAGCGGACGTTCTCTCCGTTTGGAAGGCATGAACATCAAGCTTGTTAATAAAAAGTTCGATGGTAATATCGAATACCGTACCCATATCCAAAACGTAGGCTGGGAGTCCTCTTGGAAGAAAAATGACGCGTTTAGTGGGACGCATGGCCAATCCCTACGCCTTGAAGCCATGCAGGTTCGTTTAACAGGTGAAATGGCTAAACATTATGACATTTGCTACCGTGTCCACGCGGAAGGCTTTGGATGGCTCAATTGGGCGAAGAATGGCTCTCCTTCCGGAACAGAAGGATACGGATACAGACTGGAAGGTATGCAGATTATGCTTGTTGAAAAAGGACAAAGCGTACCGAATATCGCACCGTTATCAACACATAGCAGTGCTTATAAGAAGAACAATGACCCCGGATTTTATATTCCCAATAGTAACTTAGATCAAGTGGTTGAATATACAACCCACGTTCAAAACGTTGGATGGCAGCCTTATATGACCAACGGGATGATGGCCGGAACCAGCGGTCGTTCTCTCCGTTTGGAAGGGCTTCGTATTAAACTGAACAATCCTAAATACTTCGGAAGTGTGTTGTATCGCACCCATATTGAAAATATCGGATGGGAAAGCACTTATCGCTCCGGAGGCTCTATGAGCGGGACTAGCGGACGCTCCTTAAGGCTTGAAGCGATGCAGATCAGTCTAACCGGTGAAATGGCAGAACATTACGATATTTACTATCGTGTTCACGCGCAAAACATCGGATGGCTCGGATGGGCTAAAAACGGTGAGAGTGCGGGTACCGCAGGTTATGGATATCGTCTTGAAGGTATGCAGATTGTCTTAGTTGAAAAAGGGCAAGATTTCTATCAATTAAATCCTAGCAGACCTAAAACAGCAGCGTTTATGTCGAAGCAATTTGATGATTTAAATTTAAAAACCCAGTAAGCACGAATCCCCGCTTAACGGCGGGGGTTTGTGTTTGAGGTATCAAATATGATAATTAATCATTAAATCTTGTCGTCAATAATCCAAATAATTAAAACAGAGATAAATAATTTATGCCGGTGGTTAGTAAAATGATATTTTTGACAAGCCATTGAACCATAATAATGCCGATACCGATAAAAACATAAATATTGCGGTAATTGATGCCGTTAACGCGTCCGCCCGTCAGGCGAGAAAGGCTTTGAGTACCAAAAAATAACAGAAAACATATAGTAAAATAAATCACAAAGGGATGAAGTAGCAGGCTTTTGATCGGATGACCTGTTAATAGCGCGATGATGGATCGCGTACCGCCGCAGCCCGGACAAAACAAACCGGTAGTGTGATAAACCACGCAGGGACTGAAGATGAAATCATGGAGCATCGGAATATTGGCCATGCCGAAAAAAACAATCGGTATCAGGCACAAAAAGACCCAACACAGATGATAAACAGTGCGATTCATAGTTTCCGACGTTTGCATAGCTGCTCCTTGAAGGGATGTTGATATGAAAATGCCCCGGAAGAAACCGGGGCATGAATCATTGGTGACGTTTTTTGTTTAAAAATCCATATACCCGAATGAGTCAAAATCATCAAAGGGTCCGTCATGGACGAAATTTAACACGGAAGGGACGCCGACTAAAACCGACAATCCGATAACCGTCCCGACAGCGCCGCAGGCGAGACCGCCGATGGCCATGCCGCGCAAAGTTGAGCAATCGGGATAGAGCGAACCGTTTTTACCGGTGTCGGACAAAACCAAAATCCCGAACACGATAGCGGCAATTCCCGCGAGGAGCGCTAAAAAACCGAGACAACAAAGCACAATAGAACAAATGCCGCAGACCAATGAAGCAATCGCGAAGCCTTTGGCTCTTGAGTAGTTTCCCGCCGGTTGGTTGGGACCGTTTTGATACGGCGCGTTGTTTTGTCTGTACTGTCCGTTGCCGGCGCCCGTTTGGGATTGATATTGATATTGCTGCTGTCCGTTCATCCCTTGGGAAGGAGCGGCTTGTTGCGGCCCGGGCTGATATTGCGGGTGCGGGGCGGGACCACCTTGGGGTGCCGCGTTCTGTTGGGGTTGTCCGGGCATGGGCTCTTGATTGGTCATGCTCGGTTGATTCGGTATGGGTTGGTTCGGAATCGATTGATTTGGTATTGGTTCCGTGAATTGAGAGGCAGCGGGTACATCGGGAGCGGAATTTTGCGTTTGCGGTGACACCGCTTCTGACGCGCCCGAGACAGATTCCGGATTGCTTTGCGGCGTGTTGGCCGGGGGAGCTACGCCGGGTTGCCCGTTCACATTGTGTTCATTGTCATTGCTCATGGGGTATCCTCCTTATTATTTTATGATTATTATAAACCTGTTTTATTTATTATTCCTTATAAGTCGAGTGGAAACTTAATTTGTTTTGCGTTTTATTATGTTGTCGAAGGAGAATTTTTATGTAAAATAGTATTGATTAATGAAATAAGATTTTTGACTACGGCTGTTTATTGAGGCTCTCAAAAAAATTTTAAATCTAATAGAAAGAATACGTGAATACACATCGTTTCTATTATTTATTCATACATTGTGAGGAGAATGCTTTTGAACAGAAAAAGTATTTCTATTCATTGGTTGATGCAAGGTGCGGTCATAGCTGCGATGTATGTTGCGCTGACATTGTTATTTGAACCGATTTCTTTTGGGACAATTCAGATTCGAATCGCGGAAATCCTAACAATCTTGCCATTGTTCACATCCGCTGCCATTCCGGGATTATTCATGGGGTGTCTTCTGGCTAATCTGATTGGAGGAACGGTCGTTTTGGATGTTGTGTTTGGCAGTATCGCCACATTGATCGGCGCAGCTCTTGGCTATGCTTTGCGATCAAATCGATGGCTGGTTCCGCTCCCCGCAGTCCTGACAAATACGGTGATCGTCCCATTCGTGCTCAAATATGGATATGGCTTAGAGTTACCGATGATGGTGATTGCAGGTCATGTTGCGGTAGGAGAATTTGTCAGTTGCTTTATTTTGGGAGAATTACTCGCCAGTGCGTTGTTAGAGAGAAAGGATATTTTTGAATAATTCTCGTAATGAAAAAGATTTTCGTTAAAAGATTATCTTAATATTTGGATAGTTGATATTGAGATTATTTCGACAAGCAGGATAATAGACAACCATGGAGGTTCATGTGTGCTCAAGACTCGGCAAAGACTTTTAAATTGCCCAAACACCCATCTGACTCCTTTTCCCTTGATCATTTTTATTCCTATTTAATCCCGGTTATGCTATAATTATCTTTATCTTGAATTTGGAGGATAGATATAATGGAAATCTTCGTTATGATATTGATAGGCGTCGTGTTTTTGGCGGCGTGTATTTTTGTCATCACCGGAGGACGAAAAAATGCGAAAACGAGTCAGCCTGACGATGACAGATCCGAAAAAAACAAATCGAAATTGATGCGCTTTAAAAAGAAAGATGATAGAACTGATGCCGTAAGCAAAACAGCCGAAGACATTGTTTTTACGCAAAGCGATAGGGATGACAACCAATCCAACACATCGGAAGAAACTGATCTTTCCGATTTTCAATCTCTCGACAAAAACGAACCGGTTGCCGTCGCTGCGTCCATTGCCGATTTTAATGATGACAGTGTGATTTACGACGTGATGGCGCAAATGGCGGATTTCGGCCATGTCTACAACCAAAATCTCTTTTTGCCGACAAAAGACGGCGACATTCATTTGCTCAATCATGTCTCTTTGGCGCCGACGGGTTTTTATTTGTTTACTTTCCTCAACGTAGGGAAAACCTATATCATTGGGACCGAGGACAGTAAATGGTGGACGCGTTTTCGCTCGCCTGAAAACAAAGATTATATGGACAATCCGGTGTTGGCGGTGGATGAAGAAGTTAAATTACTCAAAACCTTTTTCCCCAAAACGGCCGATTCCGATTATCACACCTATATTGTATTAAACAATACCTGTGAAATTCGAGACATTGAGCTTCGCGAAAACGGCAATGTCCGTGTACTCAATGCCGACGCGTTAAAAGATGTGTTGATCCGCGATACCGCAGAACATGCTCAGGTGTTCGATCAGGGAGCCATGACGCAAATGCAAAAGGTCATTGACGTGCTGAAAAGCGATGAAAATCTCTCTGAACGTCTGGCAGCTCTTAAAGATGATATGCTTGCGGAAAAAGCCGATGGTGAAAGTAATAATGAAAGTGAATCGATGCCGGATGATAGCAACAATGGTGTGACAACAGAAAACCCCGAAGAAAAGTCATTTGAATCAGTCGAGATAATCGAATCGGAAGAAACGGATAAACTGGAGGAAACAATCGAATCGGAAGAAGAATCCTTGCCCGAGGATCCGCCGGAAGGCAAATTTACCCCTTCTGAGCTCAACCTCAGAAATTCGCTTTTCGTGTGGCGGGGTCAGGAAATGAGCGTGAACGCGACGGGCGATCAATTGGTGATCGATGATGATTTGATTGATGCCATTGTGGAGAGAAAACCCAAAACCGTTGAAGAACTCTACGAAATCGACGGACTGTCCGAGGCAATCATCAAGCGTTACGGTCAGGCGATCGTGAGCATGACATCTCACACCCCTTAAGGGTTATTGCGTGATTGTCCGGTCACTTTTCGCTTCGGAGTTTCTCTGGTCCTTTGAGCAAGTCTTCTCATTTTGCTCGAAAACATTTCTTCGGGACGGTTGACCCTCACGCAATCGCCGCTTTTCTTTCTTGCGGCTTATCTTTTCCTAATTTTGGATAAACAGTGTTGTGGGGTGATTTCTCGAACGCGATCGGGGACAAAAGTATTAATTCAAGCGAAAAAACATTAAGAGAAAAATAAAACTATGAAATTATCGACAAAAGGTGAATACGGTGTGCTGGCCATGTGCGAGCTCGCGGCCAGACACGGAGAAGGCCCGATTTCCGTCAAAGACATTGCCGACAAACAGGGATTGTCCGACGCCTATCTGGAGCAATTGTTTGCCAGGCTCAAAAAAACGCATCTCATCAAGAGCATGCGCGGGGCAAAAGGCGGTTATGTGCTGACGAGAGACCCATCGGACATCACCGTCGGCGAAGTGATCGACGCTTTGGAAGGACCGATTGAAATATCTCCCTGTGTCGGCGGCGCCAATGCTGATTTTAAATGCGATAAAACTGCGGCTTGCGCGACGAGAGGCCTCTGGATGGAGGTGCATCAAAGCATCCGTAACGTCATTGACAACAGAACCCTCGGTGATTTGGTCAGTGCTGTGTCAAAAGAGGTGACGACGTGAAACGGATCTATATGGACTGTGCCGCCACCACGCCGACAAATCCCAGGGTCCTTGAGGCCATGATGCCCTATTTTACGGAATCCTTCGGCAATCCCTCGGGTATTTATGATGAAGCACGAAAAGCAAAGGCCGCTGTAACGCGGGCCCGAGAACAAATTGCCGCTGCAATCGGATGCGAAGCTGATGAAATCTTTTTTACATCGGGCGGAAGCGAATCCGATAACTGGGCGCTTCGAGGGATAATGGAGAAAAGCGCAAAAAAACATGCGGTAGTCTCGGCCATCGAGCATCAAGCTGTTTTAAAAACCTGTCATTATCTTGAAGATCAGGGATTGAGCGTCGATTATGTCAAGCCCGACGGCGACGGACGCCTGACAACGGACGCCCTGAAAGCGGCGCTGACATCGGAGACGGCCATGGTATCCATCATGACGGCCAACAATGAAATCGGCGTTGTGGAGCCCATTGCCGAATTAGCGGCTTGTGCCAAAGCCGTTTGTCCGGATCTTGTGTTTCATACCGACGCGGTCCAGGCCTTTGGTCAGATTCCCTTGGATGTCAAGGCTTTGGGTGTGGACATGATGTCTCTATCGGGCCACAAAATTTACGGACCCAAAGGCATCGGTGCCTTATACATCAATAAAAAGGTCAATCTCCCGCCGCTCATTCACGGCGGCGAACAGGAAAACGCTCATCGGGCCGGAACGGAAAATGTGCCGGCCATCGTTGGATTCGGAGCGGCGGCGGAAATGGCCGCGGAACACGCTTTGGACAACAACCGGGTAAGGGAAATGCGGGATTGCTTGATCGATCTCATCACCGATTCGGACATCAAAGCGGTGTTAAACGGATCGAGGGACAACAGGCTTCCGGGAAATATCAGCTTCACATTTCCCGGCGTTCCCGCCAATCTCATGTTAATGCGCCTAGATATGGCCGGCATCGCGGCTTCGGCCGGATCGGCCTGTACGGCAAATGACACCAAACCTTCCCATGTGCTCACGGCCATCGGGAAAAGCCCGGATGACGCGGTCAGCACCGTCAGGTTCTCTCTCGGGCGAATGACAACACCGGAGGATGTCCGATATACCGCCGAAACCGTGGTCGAAATTGTTAAAAGCTTTCAATTATAAAAACCATCATGCTTAGAAAGGAGACATTGTGCGTGCCAGTTTTTTAATGAATATGCGTGTGGAAAAAGAGTCCACGGGCCGGTTTTATGGATTAATTCAAGATGTGAGGATCAAAGACGATAAGATCTATGCCATCGTGTTAACCGAAGGCGGTACGTTTCAGAAAGCGGCTTATCTTCAATTAAATCCTGGTGATTACCGTACGGATTATAATTCTTTGAAGTTAAAAGACGACGCTGAGGTTATCCATGAAAAATCAAAGGTTTTTCAAGAGAAAATAATCAACAATACCCATTCGCTCTATGGGTTGATGATGTATGATGTGGATAATCGAAAAATCGGAAAAGTCAGAGATGTCACGGTCAGCCGCAATCATCAGATTTTGGAATATGAAGTGTCCAAAAGTTTTTTTGAAGATATAAATGTCGGTTTTTCTTTGATTCCCGCAGATCAAGTTAAATTTCGTGACGGAAAACTCTATTATGAACTTCGGGTTGAGGATATTCCGCTGACGGGAAGAGAAGGCGGCATCGTCAATCGGCTTTGGGAATAAGAGAGGGGAGAGATAATGAGAAACATACATTTAAACCGACATAAACTGCTTGTCACTGTCGTTATTTTGGCAATTCTCGTCGCGGTCTTTTTATTTATCCAAGCGCCGCTTATGTCCATGATTATGCCTTTTATTATTGCGGTGATTTTGGCATATCTTGTTGCGCCTTTGGTCAAATTTGTTGAGCGCAGGGGCGTTCCCCGGATGCTGTCCATCATTTTGATTGTCGCGTTGATTTTGGGGATTATCGTGCTTGTCGTCATGAATTTTGTGCCTAACTTGCTGCAATCCTTCACGGCAATCATTAATAATTTGCCGCAAATGGCCAATGCGATTAACAAATATACCAACGATCTCGCCAATTGGATTCAAAGCAATAATCTCGGAAGTATTCAGGATTATATCGATATTAACGGAATCGTTAACGAAGCCGGAAAAACAGCGAGCAATTTGCTGAAAGGCATTTCTGATTTTGTTATCAACAACAGCGGATCTTTGATGAATATCGTCATTGTTCCACTGGTGATGATTATGCTGTTGTCGGACCGTGAAATGTTTTCGGAAGCATTATATTATTTTGTTCCGACAAACACCCAAACCCGTGTTCACAAAATGTTTAACGACATCAATGAAGTGATCGGCGGATTCATCCGCGGACAGAGTTTGATGAGTCTTGTCGCCGGAATTGCCACCGGGGTCTCTGCCGCTATTATCGGCCTGCCTTACGCCTCAGTGATCGGCGTGATTGCTGGCGTGACGACGCTGGTGCCGTATTTTGGTCCGGTTGTCGGCTTTGTGTTAATCGGCGCCATCGCCATTTTCTCATCGCTGCAGCAATTTATCATCATCATGATTGCCATGGCCATCATTCAACTGGTTGCCGGAAACGTGATCGGACCTGCGTTAATGTCGGCAGGCGTGGGATTGCATCCGATATTGATTATCTTCTCCATTTTCTTTTTCGGCGCCTGGTTCGGCGGTCTGGGAATGATTCTGGCGGTTCCCATTATGGGCGCGATCAGAGTTATCCTGATTTATCTCATTAACGGCATCGGCGGCAGCATTGCCGAAGCTCCGGATCCAACGGAGTCCGAGAAACAGGAGCCCGAGAAAAAAGAATTGCCGGCAACGTAATAGGGTTCAAATCAGGCGGCGGGTCAATTGGCATAACAGAAGATAAAATAATTCGTAATCCGATTGACAATTGCCGTCTGTTTGATATAATAATCCACGGAATTTAAATATCAGCGAAAAAAACGACCAACGATCGAAACAGTCATTTCAGAGAGAAAGCGTCCGGTGAGAGCTTTTATGACTCCGATCGAAGCCCCGTTTTTGCTTTTCACGCCAACAACACTTCGTTTAGTAACGTGAAACGGTTCCCGCCGTTATGGGATAGAGTGAGCGCTACGGCGCTAAAATGGGTGGTACCGCGGATACTCCGTCCCTTTGGGGGCGGTTTTTTATTTGTACTCTGCGCACAAACGCATTCGCAGCCATTCATTGGATGGCTATGATCAAAGCAAAGTCAAAAGGATTTTCTTGTGAGAAAAAAATCCGAAACGCGCCTTCCAAAATGGCAGGCTTGCTGCTTATGCCGTGATCGTAAATCTCAACGCAAACACAATTAAAACCATATTGTAGTAGAAAGGAATTATCATCAAATGAAAGCATTGGGCGTAAATGAAATACGCGAAAAGTATTTATCTTTTTTTGAATCCAAAGGGCATCTTCGCCTCAAAAGCTATTCTCTAGTGCCGATTAACGACAAGAGTCTGCTTTTGATCAATTCCGGGATGGCGCCGATGAAAGCCTTCTTTACGGGGGATGAAGTGCCGCCTCGCAAACGGGTGACAACCTGCCAAAAATGTATCCGTACACCGGATATCGACAACGTCGGCAAAACCGCCCGCCACGGGACATTTTTTGAAATGCTGGGAAATTTTTCCTTCGGTGATTATTTCAAAAAAGAAGTCATTCCCTGGGCCTGGGAATTCTGCACGGAAGTGATGGAGCTTGACCCTGAAAAGCTTTATGTGACTGTCTACCATGACGATGATGAAGCCTACAACCTGTGGCATGATGTGGTGGGCGTATCGGAAGATCACATTTCCCGTCTGGGAAAAGAAGATAATTTCTGGGAACACGGTACCGGCCCCTGCGGTCCTTGCTCCGAAATTTTTTATGACCGCGGGGAAGAATACGGCTGCGGTAAACCCGACTGCGCGCCGGGATGCGATTGCGACCGTTATGAAGAATTCTGGAACCTGGTCTTTACCCAATTTGACCGTGATGAAAACGACAACTACACACCCTTGGACCACCCGAATATCGACACGGGCATGGGCCTTGAACGTCTGGCCACCATTATGCAGGGTGTCGACAATCTTTTTGAGGTGGACACTGTCCGTCATATTTTGGATTATGTGTGCAGCCTGGCCCATGTGGAATACGGCAAAGATCACGATACCGATGTGTCCATCCGGGTGATTACCGACCATGTGCGTTCGATCACCTTTATGATTGCCGATGGTGTTATGCCCTCCAACGAAGGCCGGGGATATGTGCTTCGCCGTCTTTTAAGACGCGCCGCCCGTCACGGACGCAACCTTGGTATCGAAGGCGATTTCCTCTATGATGTGGCCAAAGAAGTCGCCAAAGTGTCGGGGGATGCTTATCCCGAACTCAACACCAAATTGGAATTTATTCAAAAACTGATCAAAATCGAGGAAGAACGCTTTAAGGAAACCGTTGAACAAGGTCTTCAACTGGTCAAAGAAGCCTTGGAAGACAATCCGAAGGTCAAAGAAACCAAGGTGTTTCCCGGAAAGGCTGCCTTTAAACTCTATGATACTTTCGGTTTCCCCATTGAGCTGACCGAAGAAATTGTCGGTGAGCGCGGATTTAAGGTTGATCGGGACGCTTTCTATGCCGAAATGGAAGCCCAACGCACCCGCGCCCGCAAAGCTCTGGAAGAAAAAGACACCGAAGTGTGGACCGATGATCCCTTCAATCCTTTGGGAAAAGACGCGGTCAACACCTTTGTCGGTTATGATACCCTTTCAGCGGAAGGTAAAATTCTGGGATTTGTCTCGGGCGAAGCGCTCACAGATACCGTTCACGAAGGGGAGAATGTGCTCATCCTTTTGGATCAAACGCCTTTCTATGCCGAAAGCGGCGGGCAGGTCGGCGACGTCGGAAGAATCTTTACCGATGACGCTGAAATCGAGGTGACGGATTGCAAAAAAGGAAGCCTCGGCCGTCATATTCATTATGGGCAAGTCACAAAGGGCAGCATGAAAGTCGGAGAAACGGTCACGGCGGAAGTGGCGCCGATGGTCAGAAAAGCTACCATGCGCAATCACACCGCCACTCATCTGCTTCAAAAAGCGCTCAAGTTGGTTTTGGGCGATCACGTTGAACAAGCGGGTTCCTACGTTTCGCCGACCCGTTTACGCTTTGACTTCAACCATTTCAAAGCGATGACCCCCGAAGAAATCAAACAGGTCGAAGTGATTGTCAACGGCGCGATCATGGCGGCCAGCGATGTGACGATTTTTGAAACCAATATCGACGAAGCCAAAAAGCTCGGCGCTATGGCGCTCTTCGGTGAAAAATACGGTGAAATTGTCCGTGTCGTCAAAGTCGGGGATTTCTCCATCGAGCTTTGCGGCGGAACCCATCTGTCCAATTCCTCTGAAGCGGGTCTTTTCAAAATCATTTCCGAAACCGGCGTCGCGGCGGGGATCAGACGTATTGAAGCCACAACGGGCTTAAATACGCTTACCTATGTCGAAAAAATGAACGATTTGCTCAAAGCGGCCTCCGCGGAACTCAAAACCTCTCCGGATCATCTGGTTGAACGGGTGGAAGAACTGAAAACCGCCTCCCGTGAAAAAGACAAGACCATCGAAAAAATGAAACAGGCCATGCAAAAGGATGCTGCCGAAAGCATCATCGAAAAAATGATTACCATCGGCGGAATCAAGGCCGTGATCGCCAATGTGGACGGCGCCAATGCCGATGAACTTAGGAAAATTTCCGACCAGCTCAAAGATAAAATGGAAAGCGGCATTGTCGTGCTGGGAACGAAAGCCGCGGATAAAGCGACCTTCATTGCCACCGCCACCAAGGATATCACCAAAAAAGGCTTCCACGCGGGCAAATTGATCAAAAACGTCGCGCAGATTGCCGGCGGCGGCGGCGGAGGACGTCCCGATATGGCCCAGGCCGGTGGGAAAAAGCCCGAAAAAATCCAGGATGCGTTGGATGCCGCCGAAGATTTCATCAAAGAACAACTCGGCTAAGAAAGCTTGTATTTAGCTTACTTTTAGAAAAAATCCTTGTTTCCTTAAGATTGATGCGTTACAATAGAGACAAATAAAATCGGGAGGAGAGATAACACCATGGACGAAAACAATGCTTATCAAGGCGGAACCATTATGTTTGACTTCGATATGGAAAAGGCACAAACAATTGACAGAGTAATGAAGTCCGTTCAAAATGCTTTAATCGAAAAAGGCTACAATCCCGTCAATCAAATCGTCGGATATGTCATGTCCGGAGACCCGACATATATCACAAGTCATAAGGATGCAAGAACAAGGATTCAGGATATCGAACGCGACGAATTGTTAGAAGAGTTGGTTAAACGCTATTTGGCCGGCCTTTCGGATTAATTGCGTAAAAAAAGATCCCGGGTGTCGCAATCCGGGGTCTTTTGTTTTTTAAAATAGATTTAAAAAATATCTGTTACCATTATGAATTATTGTACATTGGGAAAAACCGGCATACGCGTTTCAAGATTGTGCTTCGGAAGCCTCACCATGGCGCCGATGCAAAAAAACAAAACCCTTGCCGAATGCCGTGACGTCTACGCGAAAGCCCTTGAGCTCGGGATCAATTTCTTTGATACGGCCGATCTCTATGAAAACTATCATCAATTGCGTCTGGCTGTTGAAATGAAACCGGATGTTGTCATCGCGACCAAATCTTATGACTACAGCGCGAAAGGCGCCTCCAAAAGCCTGGAGAAAGCGCTTCGCGGATTGGGCAGAGACTATATCGACATCTACATGCTTCACGAACAGGAAAGCCGACATACCTTTCGCGGCCATCGCGAAGCCATTGACTATTTATTAAAAATGAAAGAAAAAGGCGTGATCCGTGCCTTTGGCATTTCGACTCACCGAGTAGAAGCTGTGAGAGACAGTTTGGATTTTCCGGAAATCGATATTGTCTTTCCCATCATCAATTACAGAGGAATCGGCATTGAGGACGGCAGCCGGGAGGATATGGAAGAGGCGGTTCGCCTTGCTCACAACACCGGAAAAGGCGTGATGGCCATGAAGCCTCTGGGCGGCGGCAATCTGCTGGCCGACACCGATGCGTGCTTTGACTATGTTTTGGGGCTTGAATCGTTGGACAGCATTGCCCTTGGCATGCAAACCGTTGACGAAGTGATCTATAACGCGGCGAAATTTAACGGTGAGATAACAGACGAAAGCTTGACCGAAAGGGTCAGGCAATTGCCGAGGCGCCTACATATCAGCGATTGGTGCGAAGGCTGCGGAAATTGCGTTGCCCGTTGCGGACAGCAGGCTTTATCGCTGGTCGACGGAAAAGCCCATGTCAATTATGATAAATGTTTAACCTGTTGTTATTGCGCGTCAGTCTGCCCATGCTTCGCCATCAAGGTTGTCTGACACAAGATGGTCATCCGAGTGACTGACAACCAACTTGCCAAATAACCGATGAATGTCACAATCGGTATGAAAGATTAAAGGATACATGATGAATAAATTATTAGGTCTGGATATCGGAGACAAATATATCGGCATTGCCGTATCGGATACCTTAGGCATCACAGCCCAGGGATACCGCACATACAAAAAAGGAACAAGAGAAGACGATTTAAGATTTTTCGGCGACGTGATTACGCAATTTAACGTCAAGACGATCGTGGCCGGCCTGCCGAAGGACATGCAGGGAAGAGAAACAGCCCAGGCCAGAAAAACCCGAAATTATTGCGGATTTCTCGCCAATCGTTTTGATGTGGAGATTGTGTACATCGATGAGCGGCTGACCTCAAAAGCGTCGCAGGATACACTCATTGCCGGCGGTGTCAGAAGAGAAAACAGAAAGCGCTATATCGACACTTTGTCCGCGCAGCTCATCCTGCAAACCTATATGGATCAACAAAATAATTGACATCATGCCGAGGCGGCGCCTTCTAAAAAATAAAGGAATACACTGCGCCGCGGGAAATGTCAAAAATAAAATATCAAAATAATTAAACGGAGGAATTAAAATGCATCAACATGAAGACCACGATCACGGAGTGATTTTATTGGACGAAAACGGAGAAGAACAAGTCTTTGAACTGGTTGTGACGCTGGATGTCGGAGAAAAAACCTATGCCATTTTGGCTCAAGACGGCAGTGAAGACGCCTTTGCCGTTCGTATCGAAGGCGATCTTGATGATGAAGAAGCGGAATTGGTTCCCGTCGTCGACGATGAAGAATTCGCGATGGTTGCCGCGGCCTACGATGAACTCGATTTTGAGGAAGAAGAAGCTTAATTAATGCTTTTATCCGAAGCACCTTTAGTCGACGCGGTGTTTTTAAAAAGACCGAACCGATTTGTCAGTGAGGTTCGGCTCTCATCCGGAGAAGTCGTCAAAGCGCATATGCCCAACACCGGCAGAATGGGAGAGCTTTTGACTGCAGGAGCGCGTCTTCGGCTGGCTTATTCGCCGTCGCCGAAGCGCAAAACAGCCTATACGGTGCTGGCTGTTTTTTATCATGATGTTTGGGTCTGCACTTACGCGGCCTTGGCCAATACCCTCGCATTTGATTATATCCAAAATAAACATCACTTCGATTTGCTGCGGCGCGAAAAGATTTATGCCGACAGCCGATTTGATCTGTACGCCGAATCGGGGGACAACAAATACCTTTGGGAAATCAAGAGCGTTAATCTGGTTGTCAGCCATGAGCGGCAAAATATCGCCTTGTTTCCCGACGCGCCGACAAGCCGTGGGTTAAAGCACATCAAAGGCCTGATTCAAGCGGCCAAAGTAGGCTATCATACAGCGGTGCTTTTTGTGGTGCTTCGCTGTGATGCCGAAGCCGTCATGATCAACGGAATAACGGATCCCGATCTGGCCGGTGTCATCGATGAAGCCATGGATGCCGGCGTGGCCATGGGCGTCATTCGCTGCCGGGTGGACGAAAATACAATCAATGTTGAAAAGACATTGCCCTTCAAAGGCGTTTTCACAGGTTGATTATGACCAAACCGCGATTTTAAACGCGGTTCATCAAATTAAAAATAATAAAAGACAGTATGAAATAGATGACAGGCTGGTTTAAATGCCGGAGCCGTATCATCTTTAAAAAATTGCATCAAGAGAATCATGACAGAAAGGAGAATTTATTGAACGATAAAACACAAAAGAGAAAAAATAACGTAACTGCGAAACGAACGAAAAAAAATATTTTGTCCAATCGGCCCCTGCGCAAAAACAAACAGGGCGCGACGAAAATTCAAAAACGAAATGTCAGGGCTCATCAATTACCGATTTCCCGAAAAAACGCCAATCGGGGACACAATAACGAAAAACTGAAAGTCATCCCCATCGGAGGACTCGGTGAAATCGGGAAAAACATGACCGCTTTTGAATATCACAATCAGATTATCATTGTGGACTGCGGACTCAAGTTTCCCGATGATGATATGTACGGCATTGATATGGTCCTGCCGCCTTTTAAATATTTCACAAAAAACGCAAAGAAAATCAAAGGACTGGTCATCACCCACGGCCATGAGGATCACATCGGCGGCATCGCCTATCTGCTCAAGGAAATCAATGTTCCCATTTACGCCACCAAGTTTACGATGGGTTTAATTGACCGAAAGCTGACAGAGCACAGACTCATCGGAAAGGCGAAACGCCATATCGTCAAAGCCGGTGACGACATTTCCATCGGTGATTTTAATGTCGAATTTATCCGCGTCAACCACAGCATTGCCGACGCGGTGGCCCTTTGCATTAAAACACCGGCGGCCACAGTGTTTCACACCGGGGACTTTAAAATTGATTTTCAGCCCATCGACGGAGAAATCATCGATTTGCAGCGTATTGCCGCCCTCGGTAATCAAGGCGTCGATTTGCTCCTTGCCGATTCCACCAACGTGGAGGAGGCCGGGTTTACCCAATCCGAAAGCACCGTCGGACAAACCTTCTTCAGTCTGTTTCGCGGATGCAAAAACAGGATCATCGTCACGACTTTTGCCTCCAATGTTCATCGGGTACAACAGATTATCGATGCCGCCGTCGCCTATAACAGAAAAGTGATCATCAACGGCCGCAGTATGGAGACCATGGTTGAAGTGGCGACTAATCTCGGATATTTAAAAGTGCCCAAAAACACGATTATCGATATTCACGAGATGAAAAATTATCGTCCGAAGGATATCGTCGTCATCACGACGGGCAGTCAGGGCGAACCGATGGCCGCTCTCGGGCGCATGGCCAACGGTGATCACAGGTTCCTTCAAATTGATCGCAATGACACCATCATCATTTCCGCTTCTCCCGTTCCGGGAAATGAAAAAATGGTCGCGGAAATTATCAACAAACTCGTCGGTCTCGGCTCCGAGGTTGTCTATAACAAATTCGCTCACATTCATGTGTCGGGTCATGCCAGGCGTGAAGAACTCAAAATGATTCAAACGCTGGTTAAACCCAAAAATTTCATGCCGGTTCACGGGGAAACCCGCATGCTCAAACATCATGGCGCATTGGCTCAGGATTTGGGACTCGATCCCAAGCATGTGTTTATCCAGAAAAACGGCGATGTTTTAGCCCTCGATCACAAGGGATGCGCCAAGATTGATCATTTCGACTGTGAACCCGTTTTGGTTGACGGCCTTGGCGTCGGGGACATTGACAACATCGTGTTATATGATCGAAAACGCTTGTCGGAAGACGGTTTGTTCATGGTTGTCATCACGATGCATAATAAAAAGGTTGTCGCAAGTCCGGACATCATCACCCGCGGATTTCTCTATAGCCGTGAGGGTGACGAACTCATCGAGCATTCACGGGAAATTGTATCCAAGGCAATGATTAAATTTGAAAAAGAGGGACTAAACGATTGGAAAGTCATCAGACGCAAGTTGGTCGATCTTCTCAGTCGATATCTCTATCGCGAGACCCGGCGAAGACCGATGATTATCAATTATTTGGTTGAAGTCTAACAAATAAAACGTGTTTGACCATTCTCGGACAAACACGTTTTATTTGATTGAAAACTTAAGTTTCAGGTCGTTTTTTGTCCGAAAACCTATAATCATGTTAAAAAAGTTAGATAGTGTAAAATAGTTGTGGAGTTTTTGAAAATAGAAAAGACCAGCCCAACGTGTTAGAATAAATAAAAAACCAAAATCAAACTAATGCGGAGGGTTGGTCTTATGAAGAAATTATAACACGACTTACGACAGAAATGGTAAAAAATATTTGTGAAAAAGCTTTTTGTTCTAAATGGCAGGGCTTGGCAGATCTTGCTGGAGATGTGAAAGAAATTTGCATGACAACAGGGCGTGAGGTTTTGGAGGAATGTATCCGCTCCATCAACCAGACGTTTCGGGAGAATAAAACGAGA
>JAFRBB010000030.1 GCA_017405085.1 Eubacteriaceae bacterium | reverse complement strand
TTTTAGGGATTGTTATTCTTTTTCAAAGATTGAGCTGAGTGTTAAAATGTATTTATGATGGTTTTGATAAAATATGTCTTTTTTAGACGTAATATTTTTCAGTTTTTGTTTCCCATGAATAATTTGGGATAATTAATAATTCCGGTGGAAACTCAGGCGGGGCCTGAGTTTCTATTTGGATTTTTAGGAAGGGCTTTGGAGATCGTTTGTAATGTGGCTGAGCACATCACTCCTCACTCCGAACTCCGAATTCCGAACTTCTCATTCATCGTTAATCATTCATCATTCATCATTCATCAATCATCAAGGAGGGTCTTGGATGCCTGATTTTAATTTTGCTTATCTTTTGGCCTTGCAGCAGTTTCGAGAAGCGGCGTCTCCGGCGCTGACGCAGTTTTTTCTCTTGGTGTCCGACGGATTTGCCGGGGCGGTGCTGATTTTGATTCCGCCGATTATCTATTGGACGATGGACAAGCGCCTCGGTGCCCGGCTGTTTTGCGCCTTCATCAGCGCTTCGGTGGTCAACGAGACCTTGAAGCTGATCTTTTGCGTCTATCGGCCGTGGGTGTTGTTTGAGCGGCTTCATCTGGCGCCGGAGGCCGGAGCCTTAACCACGGGCTACAGCCTGCCCAGCGGCCACACGTCCACGGCCACGGCCACCTACGGCACCTTGGGCTTTGCCTTTCGCCGCCGGGTGTGGCCCCTAGTCGGCGCGGTGGCTTTGTCGCTGCTCATCGGGTTTTCCCGCAATTTTTTGGGCGCTCACACGCTGACGGATGTGGTCCTGGCCATCGCCATCGGCTGGGGCGCGGTGTTCGCCTGCTCAGGGATCTACACCTATTTGGACGCGCATCCGGAGCGGGACATTGCCCTTTGCGCCGGGGTGGGGGTGGCGCTGGCGATCGCCGCGGTATTCGTCGCGACCAAGTCCTATCCGATGGACATGAAAAACGGCGCGCTGCTTGCGGATCCGGCGCTGATGATGGCCGATTTTTTCAAAGCGGCCGGCGGTCTCGCGGGCTTCTTGGCCGGGCGGCTGCTCGAGCGGCGGCGGATCGGTTTTTCGGTGGATGTGCCCCTTAAGGTCAAAGTGATTCGCGTGGTGGCCTCGGTGGCTTGCGTCGGCGTGGTCTACGGGCTTTTTCACCTGGTCAAGGGGGCCATCCCCGGCACGGTTTATGCCTTCGCGGAGATGACCGCCCTGTCATTTATGGCCTTCGGGGCCATGCCGGCGCTGTTTGTGTGGGGAGAAAAGCGGGCGAAAGTGAAATCAGGAAAATAATCATACCTGCAAAATCGACCAAACATCATTCATTTAAAGCATGCAATATAAAACGACCATGTCAATGCGAAATGCTTTCATGGTCGTTAATTGTTTTCGTTTTACTACCATATGAAAATCACACGACTCTCAAACAAAAGCTTGATTTAGCAGCCGGCTTGGGCTGTTTTACTACCATATGAAATTACACTACTCTCAAACGACATCGCCGACACGATGCGCCTGATCGCCGAAGTCGAAGCGGCTCATGAAAAACGCTATCGCAAACTCTTGGACAATTTGGATCAGGATATTGTCTTCAAAGACGGCGACGAAATCGTCTGGGTCTGCCGCAACTGCGGATATATCTATATCGGCAAAGAAGCCCCGGCGGAATGTCCCGCCCGCGAACATCCCCAGGCTTATTTTGAACGTCAAGCCACCAATTATTAAACATTACGGCGCCCCAAACGGGCGTCTTTTTTGGTGGGGGTGCGGTGTAGTACTAGTACAAACACATCTCACGAATTCTGTTCTTATAGTCAATACGCTGTTTGCATCATTTCTTTTTTTGACAGACGATAAAGTTTAGGAAAATCGAATAGGATTCATTGATTTATTGATATCATTTCATTCACAAATATCAAGTTTAATCATAATCGAAAGCTGAAATAAAGCGACCTCCATCCAGACAATAAACATCATTCTTTCATTTCTCTAAGCGCCTATGTTTTAAATTCTTGCGATCTTGTCATTCTGATAATTTATTTCACCTTTACCAAATCAATCTACAGGATGATAACACCTTCCGGATCGTATGTCGGTTTTGCGCCGATGTGTTCTATTTTTCGCTGCCAATGATTTCCCAAATAATAAAACCTCAAGCTGTCTTCTTTTTTATCAATGATTTCTATCAACTCGGCTTTTAATTTGATAAATGTTGAATAATCCACATCGGCCTCGAATAGCGAGTTTTGGACGCGTTGCGCGTGATTTTCGCATGCTTTCGCGATTTTTCGAAGCCTTTTCTTTCCGGCGGTGTTTGAAGTTGCCACGTCATAACTGATTAATACCATCATTGATTATCACCCTTTTAATAAAAACGCAGGATAGTTTTCAAGCTCTCCACGTACTGCCTTTGCCAACAAATTACTTTGGACATACGGCAGTAATCCCCACGGAATTTTCTCGTTTAAAAATGGATGGAGCATCGTTTTACGCTTACGCTCTTGCCATCGTGTAATGACTTTTTTTCTTCCTTGATCATTTAACCATATTGCCCCGGATATTTGTTTTTCAAAATCTTTTTGATTCACCATTTTTAAATGGATCATCGATAGCACAAAGCGTTCAACCAAACATCGGGTTTCTTCCATTAAATCGCATGCCAAAGAACATCGTCCACTTCTCAATGTGTGATAAAAACCGATATAGCTGTCTAATCCAACTGTTTCCAAAGCCGAAGCGTAATCCGACATTAATAACGTATACACAAAAGATAACATCGCGTTAACCGGATCGAGAGGCGGTCTTTTGTTCCGATGAACAAATGAAAAACCCTCGTTATTCATTAATATATTAAAAACGGAAAAATAAGCTTTCGCGCAATTTCCTTCTATTCCCAAAAGCACATCAACCGTCATCGAATTCTCAATTTTTTCGATTGAATCTTCCAGTATTGCCAGGGTTTGCCTGACTTGATGATTATCTTTTAAATCAGGGCGACTTGACATATACTGTTTAATGAGTTGTTTGGTATTGAAACATTTCGCTGCCAGCACAGATTTCGCATAGTTTAATCCCTTATCTCGAAATGTATCGATTTGCTGAACTCGCAAAAAGACATTTCCTTTGGTTTCACCGCAAACTTTCGCCCAAAATTTCCCGCTTGGTGAAACAAAGTTAATGGGGACCGAACGACTGACGCACTTTCCCATCAAAGCCGGTGAACATCCCACATAATTCATACATACAATGCTTTCGATATTGTCAAAGGGTATCCTTGTTTTTTTCCCTTCCAAATTGTGCACCAAGGTTTCACCTTCCAACCCAAGAAATGCTTTTTCGTCCGTTACATAGATAGTATTTAAGAGTTTTCTCATGATCGTAGACCTTCCAATTTCTTAATCTCTTGAAATACAGATGTTTCTTTGTTCATTTTCGGCATACAAATATCTTTTAATGAGCATCCTGAGCATTTTTGCCCTTTTCTAATTTGGGGAATGACACCACGTTCTTGATAATCGCGCATTTTATTTAATGTTTCAATCAGATTTGAATGATATTGATTATAATTTTCATTGAGTGGTAAAGCTATTCGTTTTTTTACATTCGCATAGTAAGTCAAGTCCTAAATTTGGTGTAAATTTGAAAATGTTGTTATCTTTAGGTAGAAAATGTATTGTGTCAAGGTACATCGGATAAAGCAGTATATGCATAAACTATGTCAGGCTGCCAGTAACCGACGTTGTTCATCTGCGAT
>JAFRBB010000003.1 GCA_017405085.1 Eubacteriaceae bacterium | reverse complement strand
CCGTGCAGTTTTTCGATGGTTCAGGGCGAACCGCCATGCTTGCATGAGCGGGGCAACGTGAACCGGCGAAAAGCTATAGGGCGCACGCCCGACCGAAATGCCCGAAGGGCATGAGGTGCACGGATTACTCATGCGAACTTATCGAGCGAAGCGGGTGGAGGGAAGGCTATGTGCTCAGCAAGCCAACAAAAATAGAAACTCGGTTCAGCTGAGTTTCGTCCATAATCATTCCGCGCACCTCATTCCTCAGGGAGGAAGTCATTTGCGCACAGCTCATGGTTTAAAGTCAATACAATTCGGCATGGCCGGACTTGTTTTTTGATTCGGGTGATTGTCAAAGGATGAGAATGCTGATATAATGTTCATACCGATTCGGCACACCCTTGTTGCGCGCGCTTTCATCCCGACAAATTCGGGTGAGCGTCATTTTATCAAAAGGAGGATTTACCATGGCAATGTCTGGCAGATATCATAAACCCAACATGACAAACATGCCCGCGGAACTGGGAAAACGCGTTTTTCTGGAAATTTTGAATTCTCCGGTTCCGGATCACGCGAAATTGCATGAAGATTCTGTTCGACTTGAGCAACAGATGATTTCTGACATGGAGAAAGACGAATCTCATGACATCGAAGCAGAGTAAAGGCATTTTTCATACCGATTTGTTTTATGTTGATCATTTAAATCCCGATGACGCTATGGATTTACAGGCTATTGACGCGTTTATCATTGATAAACCGGAAGGCCGTGGATTGCAAGATTATTTTAAATATGTTGCCTGTGATGATGAAAAGCGCAACATCATGCGGACTTATTTGGTGCGCTATCGACAAACGGACGCGTGTGTGGGATATTTTTCTTTGAAAGCCGGGCTTATTTCTATGAATGAGTCTGTCGATTTTGTGCTGAATGAGAAAACCGGAAGATCCGAAGAAATTCGATCATTTGACACGCTTCCGGGTGTTGAGATGGCGAATTTTGCCGTGAACAGCGCTTTTGTCGCGTCCTATCCTCGGCTTAAAGGATTGGGACAGATTATTTTTTCTGAATTTGTCATTCCGATTGTTAAACAGTCGGCCGAACAAATTGGCATCAAGCTCATTTATATTTTTGCGTTGCCGGAGGAAAATCTGATTCATCGCTATGAAACCTATGGGTTTCAGAGAATGTCTCCCGCTTTGGAAGCGGATTTTCACAGACGGCTTAAGCCAAGATATGATGAGAATTGTATTTTTATGTATCAGGCGTTTGCGTAAAACATGTTATTTATGACAGACTGTTCGGCACGGTTTTCACCGTGTCTTTTTTCTTTAATCACGCCACAATCCACACTCCTAACTCCTCATTCATGAAGGGGAGCCTTTTTGATGTGTTGTCATGGGGTTGACGGTATTTTAATTTAACGTTGCAGATTTTTTGATTTTGTCAAAAGTTGCAACGTTAACGGCGGGATGTGACGTTTGCTCTTTGGGCGGGATGAGGCGCGTTAGCTTGTCGCGCCGCGGGACAAATTGAGCGAAAAACGCGAACCCTTCGCGCTTGACATCCCATGGTTTTGGCTCCTCTTGGCGTTGGGGATCGGTAGTCAGTTTTTAGCCCTCATTCACCTCGACGCCCAGTCGGTGACGGCGGCGGAGAAGATCGGCCGGGCGATGACGATGTTTGTCTTTGACCCTTATTGTTTTTGGAATCTGGTGTTTTTTCTGGCGGCGCTTTTTTTTTCCGCGGATGAAGAAGAAAAAGTGAGATAAAAATCCGGCGAAAGCCGGGTTTTTTCGCGTATTCTATTATGGGGCTACGGACAAGCTGAGCGATAAAACGTAGGCTTTCCGCTTTCCGAATGAAATGCGAACGCGTTATTTACTGTTTTCTTTTTTGAAAAAATAGCAATTGTTGTAGATTTATTAACCATATCTGTTATATAATGAATTCTACGATATGGATTTATTGAGAGGAGGAAAGTATGTGCTTTTATATTGGCATTGAAGATTTGGCCGCAAATGCGTTAATTGAAATGATGTCAAAAGATCAATCGAAAAGATTTGTTTCCTATGAAAAGTTAGAGCGCTATGGCGCCGAAGTCGTCAAATTTTTGGCTAATATTGCTGATGATCATGAATGTGATCATGATGAAAAGAAATCCGTCCTGATTCTCTCAAGGGAAAACACAGACGCCATGTTTAGAAATTACTCCGACATTTTTGAGGAAACTGCTCAAGATGGTCAGCCCGGCATTCAGCTTAAACCGGGTGTGACGATTGATGATTTGATCACGACGTTCAGGGGATATTTGGCTTTGGATGTCCTTTTGGCTTTTGTCAATCAGCAAACCGTCGCGAAATTGGAAGCCGCGTGATGTCCTCATATAAGCGATTTAAAGATCCGATTTACGGTTATATCAAAATACCGACTGAATATGTCAAAAATATTATTGATACAGCAGAATTTCAAAGATTGAGGAGAATTGTTCAAACAAGTTATTCTCCTCTTTATTCTTCATCAGTTCACAATCGGTTTATTCATTCAATCGGTGTTTATCATTTGGGAAGTATCGCGTGTCAAAGTGTTTTTGATGATTTGAAAACATGTGAGCAAACCAAAATATTGGCTGACTGGGATAAAATCAAAGAAGTTTTTTTGTTGGCCTGTTTATTGCATGATGTTGGTCACGCGCCGTTTTCCCATACGGGAGAAAAGTACTATTTGGATGACAACGGCGGATATGCGCTTTTGCACCAAAAACTTGCTGATGTTGTCGGGACGGACAGTTTTCGCGCGGACATTCCAAGGGATAGCATGTCCGCGGCGCCTCACGAGATTATGAGCGCGATTGTCGCGCTTGAAAATTTTCGATGTTATTTGAGCGACGACTTTTCCAAAGAATTGTTTGCGCGTTGCATTACCGGGTATCAATATAAGGAAAATGAGTTGACCTGTTCCGCTTTAAATTGTGTTATTTCGATGCTCAATTCGAAAGTTATTGACGTTGATCGATTGGATTATCTCATTCGAGACGCGTATTTCACCGGATTTGAAACAGTGAACATTGATTATTTGAGGCTTTTGCGCTCCCTGACTGTGATTGTCAAAGGAAATGTCGCAAAACTCGGTTTTAATAAAAACGCGATCAGTGTCATCGAAAATGTCGTTTACGCTCATGACGCGGAACGAAAATGGATTCAAACGCATCCAATCGTTTTGTATGATATGTATATCATTCGTCATGTGATCGATGCTCTTCACAAAGCGTTTTCCACCGAAGAAAACAAGCTGTTTTCATTGGAATCTTTGAGCGTGCCGGGACACCGTCTTCAAAACGGAATGAAAATGTGCTTGTTATGCGATGATGATATTGTTCATTTGCTCAAGCAAAAGCTTGATGATCGTTTATGCGCGGAGTTTTTTTCCAGAAAAGACAGGCGGCATCCGCTTTGGAAATCGGAAGCGGAGTATAACGCCTATCTGACGTTGCAATATGGCGCTGATGGAAAGGTGTTTGAAGCATTGACTGACGCTTTGTCGGAAACAGAAAAATATATGTATAAAAATTCTGACAGTTGGATCATCAACGAAGACGTCATCCGGCAAATTGAAAGTGACTTGGAAGCCATCAAGCAGATGGAAAAAGACGTTGATCCCAAAAGCCTTGAATCCCAAGAAAAGAGCAAAGAAAAAATTCTAAAAGTGGTACAAACGCTTAAAACTTGCGCGGATAAGAATGGGTTGGATTGTGATTTTGTTTTGTTGGAAGTGAATCGATTTTACAGTGGATTTAATAAGGAGGATTTGTTGGAGATGCCGATTAAATTCCCCGAAAAATCCGTTGACAATACATTTTCGTTAAAGGATTTGATTAAGCTTTTGGAAAGCGGCGAAGAAAAAAATGACAAAAGATTTTTCTATTTGTATTATCAAGCAAGCGATCATCCCATCGACAAAGCGAAGCTTTGCGCGGAATTATATAAGGCTTTTATGCCGTAATGGTTGCTATTAAAGGAAAAACGACAATGTTGCCCGGCTTCGGCCGGGTTTTTATTGCAACGCAAAAAACGTTTCTTCCCCGAAGAGAAGAGGCCTTTGGCTTTTGATTTATCTTTGTTCAACAGATCATGGTGTCCGACATCTAGGAGAAGGATTAATCGGTCACCCTCTTTAACGCCTCCGATTTTTTGATTTTGTCAAAAGTTGCAACGTTAACGGCGGGATGAGGCGCGTTAGCTTGTCGCTTGTGAACCCTTCCGACGCCCTACGGGCGCCACCTCCCCTAATTTATAAGTGAGCATCCAAATCTTTGATTTTCGTAAAAGTAAGCCGTGCAGTTTTTCGATGGTTCAGGGCGAACCGCCATGCTTGCATGAGCGGGGCAACGTGAACCGGCGAAAAGCTATAGGGCGCACGCCCGACCGAAATG
>JAFRBB010000029.1 GCA_017405085.1 Eubacteriaceae bacterium | reverse complement strand
TACGAGATGCCATTATTATTGTACTCATTGTCCTTTCTGCTCTTTTTTGATAGAGTACATCACTTTATATAAAAAATAAAGTGCGTACATTACTTGGTTTATCATTACCGGTAACTTACACACTTTATTTTACACTCTCGTCGAAAATCGTTCCAAATAGAAAAGCCGTGCTTAACTCAGTGGTTTAAACACGACTTTGTCTTTGGTCTGAAACTCCGATAGAAATCTATCGGAGTTTTTAATATACTAAGTCTGTAAGCCGAGTTCTGTCTTGATGGTCATCTATCTTGTTTTATCGTCACCGATAAACTCCAGCGATCTACCATTTTAGCAATGACGGGCAGCCATTTTTTAACGCTTGTTCTTGATCTTGCTCCGGATGGGGTTTACATAGCCGATGGATTACTCGCACCGCTGGTGAGCCCTTACCTCACCCTTTCAGCCTTACCCTTAAAAAAGGGCGGTATACTTTCTGTTGCACTTGCCTTAAAGTCGCCTTCACCGGGTGTTACCCGGCATCCTTGCCCTGCGGAGCTCGGACTTTCCTCAGAATATACATTCCGCGACCATCTGACTTAGTATCTATCAATATTATAAAGCATCATTGATTCGATTTGCAAAAGGATTTTGAAATTTTTGATTGAATTTAACGCTCAAACTATTTATTTTAGTCTTCGAAGGTTCCCATTTCAAAATCCAAATCTTCGGAGACAGATTGATCTTGTTCTTCCGCGTCGTCTTTATTATTTTTTTTGGCGTAGTAATCGCGAATATCTTGTTCGATTTTTTCACAAAGCGCAGGATTATCTTTGAGCATTTCGCGAACGCGATCTCTTCCCTGCCCTAATCGTTCACCTTGATAGGAAAACCAGGATCCCGACTTGTGAACAATATCAAGATTGGTTGCCACATCGAGGACATCGCCTTCGTGGGAAATACCTTCGCCGTACATGATATCAAATTCCGCGATTTTGAAAGGCGGCGCCATTTTGTTTTTGACAATTTTGCATCGGGTACGATTTCCGATCATTTCGCCGTCTTTTTTTAGGACTTCGATTTTCCGCACATCCATACGAACGGACGAATAGAATTTTAAAGCGCGTCCGCCGGTGGTCACTTCTGGATTTCCGTAAATTACGCCGACTTTTTCTCGGAGTTGATTAATGAAGATGACGGCTGTGTTTGCTTTTTTGATGGTCCCGGTCAGTTTTCTGAGCGCTTGAGACATCAACCGCGCGTGAAGGCCAACATGAGAATCACCCATTTCGCCGTCTATTTCCGCTCTTGGCACCAACGCGGCGACCGAGTCGACGACGGCGACATCAATGGCTCCGCTTCTCATTAACGCTTCTAAGATTTCCAAAGCTTGTTCGCCGGTGTCCGGTTGAGAAACAATCAAGCTGTCAATGTCTACGCCAAGATTTGCAGCGTATACTGGATCTAACGCGTGCTCCGCGTCAATGAATGCGGCAATTCCGCCTTTTTTTTGCGCTTCCGCAATCACGTGTAGCGCCAATGTGGTTTTTCCCGATGATTCCGGGCCATAGATTTCGATGATTCGACCTTTGGGAACACCACCGATACCCAAGGCCATATCGATGCCGATGGAGGATGTGGAAATGACATCGACGTCCAATTTGGCGTTTTCGTCGCCGAGACGCATGACTGCGCCTTTTCCGAATGTTTTTTCAATATTTTTAAGCGCTGCTTCAAGCGCTTTTTGCTTCGCGTCATTGTCGATTTTTGGAATGACGCTTTCGAGTTGTTTTTCTTTTCTTGCCATATCATTTCCTTTCTGAAAGGATTTTTTGTTGATTAGTCATGCGTTATGATTAGATTTCTTAGCATCGCGAAGGCTTTATTGACGCTGCGCCGCTGAATTTGATGTCTGTCACCGTTAAACCGGCATTTTTCGATGATCTTATGTTGATGATCGGCAACACCGATATAAACGAGTCCCACAGGTTTGGCCTCGCTTCCCCCTCCGGGTCCGGCGATGCCGGTTACGGAAACGGCTAAATCACTTCCGGTGCGTTCAAGCAGTCCTTGGCACATGGCTTCGGCGGTTTGATGACTGACCGCGCCGTAAGTATCGAGAATGTCGCTGGGAACGCCGAGAAGGGTTTTTTTGGCGTTGTTGGAATAAGTGACAAAGCCGGTTTCGTAAACTTCGGAAATTCCGGGAATTGCTGTCAGGGCAGCGGCTATTTGTCCGCCGGTGCAGGATTCCGCTGTCGAAAGTGAAAGCCCTTTTGCTTTGAGAAGTTCTCCGACGGTTTTGCTCAGAGTGGTTCTGTCCCGGGAAAAAATGCGGGATCCAAAACGCTCGTTGATGACTGACTCGGTCTGATCCAAAAGCTTTTTGATCTCGGCCGCGTTTGTTCCGCCGGCGGTTATTCTGACGGTCACTTCCTCAACGCCGGCATAGGTCGCGATGGTTGGATTGGTCTGTTGTTTGATTAAATCGAGCAATTGATTTTCGATTTGAGATTCGCCCATATCGCAAATATTATAGTAGCGGGATGTCACAATTTGGTTGCTTTTGGATTTTAGGACAGGCAAAACCGATTCCGTGAACATCGCTTTCATTTCGCGGGGAACACCGGGTAGCATGAAGACATCGACATTGTTTTTTTCGATATGAATGCCCGGAGCGGTTCCACAGGAATTGTCCAAAATCGCCGCGCCAACGGGGATATCGCATTGTCTGAAGTTGTTTTCGGTTAAGGGATATCCGCTGTTCTCAAATCGTTTTTTTAATTTTTTGACCTGTTGATCGTCGCGTTTTAAGGGCATGTTGAAAAAAGAAGCGACTGTTTCTTTGGTCAAATCATCTTGGGTCGGTCCGAGACCGCCGGTAATGATGACGCAATCGACGCGGTTGACGGCGATATCCAAGCATTCCCGCAGGCGCTTGGGATTGTCGCCGATTGTCGTGTGGTAATGGACATCCACGCCGATTGCCGACAATTCTGTTGATAAATAATTGACATTGGTGTTGAGTGTCGCGCCGGTCAAAAGTTCGGTGCCGATAGATAATAATTCACATTTCATGGTTTGATCAGTGTTTGACAACGAGGTTGTATCGCGCGATTACATTGATTGAAAGACGTCTTTGTTGAGTCTGAAGTAGTCGACACCGGAGATGATCGTGAGAATGAGCGCGATGTAAATGCCGATGTTTCCCAAAAGCCCGATGATCGGGTATGCCTGCATTTGCGGGATTAGCGCCACGAGCAGTAAGATCGTCGCGATCATTTGGGACATGGTTTTGGCTTTGCCCCACATGCTGGCGGCAATGACAGTTCCATTGTTGGCGGCGAGGGTGCGAAGGCCGGTAATGGCGAATTCTCGGGCAATAATGGTGATGACCACCCAAGCGGGGATCATTTTTAACTCGACCAGGCAAATGAAAGCGGCGCTTGTCAACAGCTTGTCAGCCAAGGGGTCCATAAATTTTCCGAAGTCGGTAATCAAGTTTTGACTTCTCGCGATATGGCCGTCAACGAAGTCGGACGCCGCGGCGACAATATAGACGATGAGCGCCGCGATTTCATGGCCGGTAAAATTGACGGACATGCAAATGATGAAAACCGGAATCATTACGATACGAAAAACGGTAATTTTGTTTGGTAAGTTCATTGTTTGTGTACCCTCCCTATTAAATCATAATCGATGGCGTCAATGATTTCTATTTGATAAAACCGCCCCGGTTTTAAGGTGGCGTCTTCGATTATCACATCACAATCGACTTCCGGCGCGTCTCGGAATGTTCTTCCGATGCTGACGCCGTTTTCGACTTCCTCAATGAGTGTGGTAAATATTTGTCCGATTTGATTTTGATTGGCTTCGGCAATGATAAGCTTTTGGGTGTCATAAATTTGTTGGGTTCGCTCTGCTTTGATATGATCGGCGATTTGATCGGGCATCGCGTAAGCCGGTGTTCCCTCTTCCCTTGAATAGGCAAAGGCGCCGAGGCGATCAAAGCGCAATGTTTTTAGGGTTTCGTGCATGCGTGAAAAATCGTCTTGGGATTCTCCCGGAAAACCGCAGATGACCGTTGTCCGCAAAACGGCGTCGGGGAAAAACCGGCGGATCTGCTCGACGGTTTCGATGATTTGCGTTTTTTTCACGGATCTGGCCATGCGCGAGAGCACGTAATCCTCGGTATGCTGAATCGGAATATCGAAATAATGACAGATTTCCGGATGGCTCGCGATGGTTTTTAATAATTTGTCGTTGATGCCTTCCGGATACAGATAAAGCAAGCGAATCCACGTAAAACGGCATCGCGCGCAAAGGGCGTCCAGTAAATCCGACAAATCAGTGTCACCGGGTAAATCCGAGCCGTATTGCGTTAAGTCCTGAGCGACTAAAACGAGCTCTTTTACCCCGTTTTCAAATAGCTTTTCGGCTTCGCTTAACAAATCATCCAAGGGTCTGCTGCGGTGTTTGCCGCGGATTTTGGGAATGACGCAATAGGTGCAATGATGATCGCATCCCTCACTGATTTTTAAAAACGCGGTCGCGCGCCCTTTGGCGATGTATCGTTTGTTCTCTTGGGTCTTGACTTCGGTTTTGCCGGTGTATATTTTTTCCGCGTTTTGTTTTTGAATGATATCGCCGATTTCCGAAACGCGGTTGACGCCGGTAAAATAATCGACTTCCGGCAGTTCTTCTTTGAGTTCTTTGGCGTAGCGTTCGGCCATGCATCCGGCGACAATGAATGTGTGACAGTCCCCTTCGGTTTTGTAGGGCAAGTAATCAAAGATGGTCTCGATGGATTGTTTTTTCGCGTCGTCGATAAAGCAGCAGGTGTTGATGATGATGATATCGGCATCGGAAGCCGCAGCGACGGCAGTAAATCCCTTCCCCATTAAGTGACCGATGATGTTTTCGCTGTCAACGGTATTTTTATCACAGCCCAAGGTTTTGATAAAAACCTTTTGTTTAGCGTTTGTCATAGGCAACCTCATGTTGGATGAAATGATCCTGAGGGATTTTCGGCTGGACATCCGACAATCCCTTGATCTCTTGTTATGTTTTTCCGTAGAATTCTTCTTTTGTCATCAAGCATTTCCGCGGCTTGCTGCCGTTGGGACCGGAAATGATGCCTTTTGACTCGAGTTCGTCGATGATTCGGCCGGCTCTGGAATAACCGACCCGCAATTTGCGCTGAATGAATGACGTGGAAATGCTGCCGTTGGCGAAGGCGAGCTCCGCGGCTTGCGGGAAAAGATCATCTTCGGTTTCGTCCGCTTCTTCCGTCGGTTGATAATTCTCGATGGTTTCTTCGATTTGGTTGTCGAACACCGGCTCTTTACCGCCGGATACCGCGTCGATGACACGCCCGATTTCGGCGTCGGAGACGAAGGTTCCCTGGACGCGGAGCGGTTTGGATTTTCCGACCGGGAAATACAGCATGTCGCCTTTTCCGAGTAATTTTTCCGCGCCGACTTGGTCGAGAATCGTTCGGCTATCGGTGTTTGAGGCGACGGAAAACGCGATTCTTGAGGGAATATTGGCTTTAATGAGTCCCGTGATAACGTCGACAGAAGGTCTTTGGGTGGCGATCACCAAGTGGATGCCGCAGGCTCTCGCCAATTGGGCGATGCGGCAGATGGCGTTTTCGATTTCCTTCGGGGAGGTCATCATCAAATCGGCCAATTCATCGATGACAATGACAATGCGTGGCAGTTTCTTTTGGTGTTGGGCCACCATTTTCGTGTTGTAGCCCTCGATGTCCCGCACGCCGCTGTCTTTAAAGAGTTGATAGCGATCCGTCATTTCTTTGATGCCCCAATTGAGGGCGTAGGCGGCTTTTTTGGGATCGGTGACGACGGGAATTAACATGTGCGGAATGGCATTGTATTGATTGAGCTCGACCATTTTGGGGTCAACCATGATGAAGCGGAGCTCATCGGGGGCGCATTTGTAAAGCAAGCTGATGATGATGGTGTTGATGCACACGCTTTTTCCGGAGCCCGTAGCGCCGGCAATGAGCACATGGGGCATTTTTGAAATGTCGCCGATGATATTTTGTCCCGACAGGGTTTTTCCCAGCGCGAAGGGCAACACGCTCTTGGTTTTGGCAAAGGCGGGAGAATCGATGATGTCTCTTAATGAGACAATGTCGCTGACTTGATTGGGGACTTCGATGCCGACAGCGGATTTTCCGGGAATCGGCGCTTCCATCCGGATATCCGAGGTGGCGAGATTTAAGGCCAAATCATCCGAGAGATTGACGATTTTCCCGACTTTGACCCCGGGAGCCGGCTGCAGCTCGAAGCGGGTGATGGAGGGTCCCACATCCACGCCGACGATTTTGGCGTCAACGCCGAAGTTGTTTAACGTCTCCTCGATTTGCCCCGCTTTTTTGATGACGTCGTTTTTCCGGTCTTTTCCTTTGTGAACCCCCGGGTTTAACAGGGCGATATCGGGAAAGGCGTAGTCGCTCGCCGCGTCGTCCGCAAACAATGTTTTTTGTTCCTCGGCGTGTTTTTTGGCAATCGGTTTGATGTCGAGGGCTTCGGTTTCTTTTTCTTCGCGGCTTGGTGTTTTGGGGGTTTTGGGTTTTTTGGCCGGATCGTCCAACCCGTCAAGGACGTCATCGACGTTGATAAATTGGGTGTCCACCGACACTTCGCCAATGTCGCTGGGATTGAAGAGTTGGTCATAATTTTGATCGATGATCTCCCGATTTGCCGCTTCGCGTTTGTGTTCGGCTTCTTTTCGTTTCTGGGACAGTTCCCGATCTTCTTTAATGGTTTTGGCCCCTTTTTCGACTATTTCTTTGCCTTGGGTTCCGATCCAATCAAAAACACCGGGAAAACGCGATGAGATCATCAGGTATATTTCCAAAAGGGTCAACGCGACGAGTAATACAATGGTGATCGGTTTGGTCAAAATGGTGCAAAGAATGAACGCGAGAACCAAGCCGATGACACCGCCGTAACTCGTCATGCCGCCGCCGCAATAGATGACGGGACTGAAGAGATCCATCAGCGCGACCGCCCCCATTTGGGGATAGTTGATACTGAAGAAAATTGCCAGGTTTAACAAGATCAATGCGAGATAAAGCATGAAACGGCGGTTGGCCTCCCATTTTTTGAGGACCATCATGACGCCGCAGACCAATGCGTAAAGACAGACAATGGTCGTCATGTTGCCGAATAGATAGGTGAGGACGCCTTTTCCCCATATTTTGTCAAAGGCGTTCGGAACGGCGACTGCGTAAGAATAAGCGCTGTATAACGCGATGATAATCAGTAATATACCGATTAGACGATAGGGCGTTTGACGTTCTTTTTTGTCCTTTTGTTTTGAGGTGGATCGGGAGCTTGTTTTGTTTTTGGTTGTATTTGATTTTGTGTTTCGTGGGGTAGATGTTTTTGAGGCTTTGGCTTTTCTTGATTTTGTTTGACGTGCTGCCATGCTATGATCACCATCCGTTTTTGGACTGTCAAGTCACTGATTTATAGGTTGAGCGTCGATATCGCTTTTGACCTCGAACGCTCAACATTATTTACTATTATATATCAGAAACCTTTAATTATTCCGATTTATTGCCGGCCGCTGTGGCCGAATCCGCCGGCGCCCCGTTGGGTGTCGCTTAAAGCGTCCGGGGTATCGACCTCCGTCAAAGTTGCGGTGACGGTCTCGGCAACGACCATTTGCGCGATTCGCTCCCCCGGGGTAATGGTGTAGTCCTCGTCGAGGAGGTTCATCATGATGACACAGATTTCGCCGCGGTAGTCGGCGTCGATGGTTCCGATGCCGTTGACGAGGGTGATGCCGTGCTTTAAAGCTAGGCCGCTACGGGCGCGGATTTGAATCTCGTAACCGGGCGGGCATTCGACATAAAGGCCTGTTGGAACGCGGTAGACCCGATGGGGTTTTAAAACCATCGGGTCTGAAATGGCCGCTCTCAAATCCATCCCCGAGGCGCCCTGGGAGGCGTAGGCCGGCAATGGATAAGCGGAGCGATTGTAAACACGTAACGTGATCTGATTGTTCATGATTTATCTGTTTCTGGGAAGACACGCTTTTCTGGACAGATTGATTCGGCCCTGATCATCGATTTCGATGACTTTGACCGTCACTTCATCGCCGATGTTCACCTCATCTTCCACGCGTTCCACCCGATGATGCGCCAATTTGGAAATGTGGATTAAGCCGTCTTTGCCGCCTGGAATGTCGACAAAGGCGCCGAATTTCATAATGCGGACGACTTTGCCCGTGACGACTTCCCCGACTTCCACTTCCCGGACGATGTCGTTGATCATGGCGATGGCTTTTTCGGAAGCCTCGCCGGAGACGGAAGCGATAAAGACGGTGCCGTCGTCCTCAATGTCGATGGTCACGCCGGTTTCCTCAATGATGCCGTTGATGACTTCCCCGCCTTTTCCGATGACTTCGCGGATTTTATCGGGATGAATGTGCATGGTTGTGATGCGCGGCGCGTAGGGCGAAAGGTCTTCTCTCGGGTGATCGATGGCTTCGTTCATGATGCCGAGAATGTGCATGCGGCCGTCTTTGGCCTGGCTTAAGGCGCGGGTTAAGATTTCGCGGTCGATCCCGTGGATTTTGATGTCCATTTGAATGGCCGTGATGCCGTCTTTGGTCCCGGCGACTTTAAAGTCCATGTCGCCCAGGAAGTCTTCCATGCCTTGAATGTCGGTGAGGATGGCCAGTTTGTCGTCTTCTTTGATCAGGCCCATCGCGCAGCCCGCGACGGGTTTTTTGATCGGCACGCCGGCGGCCATCAGGGCCAAGGTGCTGCCGCAGACCGATGCCTGGGAGGTGGAGCCGTTGGAGCTGAGCACTTCGGAGACGACGCGGATAGCGTAGGGAAATTCTTCCTTTGAGGGGATCATCGGCAAAAGGGCCCGTTCCGCGAGGGCGCCATGACCGATTTCCCGTCGGCCGGGACTGCGCATCGGTCTGGTTTCCCCGACTGAATAGCTGGGGAAATTGTATTGATGCATGTAGCGTTTTTCTTTTTCGGCGGTTTCGAGGCCGTCAAGCACTTGGGCGTCCCGCAAAACGCCGAGGGTCACCACTGAACAGACCTGGGTTTCGCCGCGGGTGAAGAGGCCCGAGCCGTGAACGCGTGGGATATAGTCGATTTTTGCGGAAATCGGCCGCACTTCGGTCATTTGTCTGTTGTCCGGGCGAATGCCGCGGTCTAAGATGAGGCTTCGGACCTCTTTTTTCTTCATGTTGTTGATGACCGTGTCGATATCCGCGACGTTGTCGGGATACATTTCCGCGAAATGCTCGGCGGTCTCGTCGATGAGGGCGTTCATGGTGTCGATGCGCTCGTCCTTGTCATCCAGATTGACGGCGTCATGCATTTTGGTGCCGATGTATGTTTCGATTTCTTTTGTCAATTCCTCGGTGGGCAGGTACAATTTGTATTCGGCTTTGGGTTCGCCCACCGCTTCGACGATTTCGTCGATGAAAGCAATGATTTTTTTTATTTCCTCGTGGGCGTATAAAATGGCGTCAAGCATGACGTCTTCGGTGATTTCGTTGGCGCCGGCTTCCACCATCATCACGGCGTCTTTGGTTCCGGAGACGGTCAGATGCAAATCGGATTGTTCCCTTTGCGCCTCGGTGGGATTTAGGATAAATTGTCCGTCGATCAGACCGATTTGAACCGAGGCCGTCGGACCGGCAAAGGGCAGATCGGAAATGGACAGGGCGATGGATGAGCCGAGCATGGCCGTGAGTTCCGGCGCGTTGTCTTGGTCGTCGGACATGACGGTGGTCACGACTTGAACATCATTGCGGAATCCCTTGGGGAACAAGGGTCTGATGGGACGGTCGATCAAGCGGGAATTTAAGACCGCTTTTTCCGTCGGGCGTCCCTCCCGTTTTAAGAAGCCTCCCGGGATTTTGCCGACAGCGTATTGCTTTTCGACATAATCGACGGAAAGGGGAAAGAAATCCATGCCGTCCCGCGGTTTTTTGGATACAGTCACTATGCAAAGGACAGAGGTGTCGCCGTAGCGAACCATCGCCGAACCTTTGGTCAATCTGGCGGCTTCGCCGATTTCGACTTTGAAGGGGCGGCCGGCAATTTGGGTTTCAAACACTCTGGGTTCGAGTTGATTCATCGTTCCTCCTTATATTTTATGTGTCGATAAATGACAAAAAAGGCGGATCACTCCGCCTTGTCTCATTATTTTCTCAGTCCCAATCGCGCGATGAGTTCACGATAACGCGTGATGTCTTTTTTCTTTAAATAGGCAAGCATGTTGCGGCGTTGACCGACCATTTTCAGCAGGCCTCTGCGGGAATGATGGTCTTTTTTGTGAACCGCGAAGTGTTCGTTTAAGTCGTTGATGCGATAGGTCAGAAGCGCGATTTGCACTTCGGGGGAACCGGTATCCCCTTCATGGGTGCCGAAATCTTTGATAATCTGTTCTTTTTGTTCTTTGGTAATCATGTTGATTCTCCTTTTCTTTGGTTTACGGCCTGTTCCTTGTGATGCGTCGGAGATGCGCAGGACCAAGAACAGGTTTAATCGAGCGTTATTGTATCATTTCTCCATCAGGTTGTAAAGCCAATTTTTCGGTTCGGTGAAGGTGTTGAAAGCGTCGCTTTCTTTGTAGCGGGCAATCAGGGTGTCGCAGAGGTCCAAGGTGTTTTTCTCGGAGCGGTCCGCGGCGGTTTCGGTCATGTTTTTTGACATTTCCCAAAGGATATATTGGTTTTGAATCAAAAACTCGATCATCGATGTCAGGTCTTTGATTTTCTCGACTTTGATGCCGATGCCCGATTCGACGACGAAATCGACATTGTCTTCTTCCTGCCCCGGATAATAATACGGGATGAGCATGGGGATGCCCTTGACGATGGCTTCGGTGGTGGTGATGCCGCCAGGCTTGGTCACAATGACATCGGACATGTCCATCAGCTCGTTGACGTTGTTAACAAAGCCGTGAATCTCGACTTTTTTTGTGTCGTCATCGAATACTTTGGTGATGAATCTTAGGTCTCTGGCCATCGCCTCGTTTTTGCCGCACACGACAATGACGCGAATCGGTTCTTTGACTTTCATGACCGCTGAGAAGGCTTTTTCCATTTGGGAGGAACCGAGACTGCCGGCCATCATTAAGATGGTGCCGCGAACCTCGGGATCTTTGGCGGTTTTGGGGTCGACGCTATTTTGATCGAATCCCTCGCGGATGGGTATGCCGAAGGGATAGATGATCTCCGGAGGCATCCCCCGGACGATCATGTCTTTTTTGGTGTATTCGCTGCCGACCACATAGGCGTCCACTTGGGGGCTGATGTAGAACCCGTGGATTTTGTAATCCGTGACGAAAGATAATATCGGGATGTTAAAGGCGCCTTTGGCTTTCAGGGTGCCGAGCTTGCTGGTGACGAAGGGATGGGTCGAGATCAAAAGCACCGGTTTTTCCTCGTAGATCATCGGCAGGATTTCGGGATTCATGATGTAGGTGATAGCCCCGAAAATGCGTTTTTGATACTTGGTTTGTTTATCCCATTGATAATAAAAGGTGTGATAGAGTTTCGGCAGTTTGTCCACCAGCTCTTGATAACCTTTTGACACGAGCTTGCCCAATTTGGGCGTTTCCCCGAAAGCGTCGATGACTTTGGCGTCATAGCCTTTTTTGATCAGGCCGCTTCGCAGCGAGTAGGCCGCGGCGTTGTGCCCGCCCCCCGTCGACGCGGAAAAAATGAGAATGAGGTCTTTTTTTGTATCGCTCATCGACATCCTTTAAACTCCGTGATCAGTCCTCGAAATCTTTGGAAAAACGATAGTTGACGCGGATGAGTTTGCCGCCGAGTTTTTTTTCTTTGGTTTTTTCATAAAGCAGATACACGGCTGAAAATCCGAGAGCCGAGCCGGCTAAAATGATCAGTAAGTAGCCCAGTATTTTTTTTAACATATTCAATCTCCTCATTGTCGGATCAGATGCGATCTGTCCTTTGTTTTTTTTAATCTTATCAAAAACAGATTAAAATTTCAATAATAATCACGTTTTGGGTTTACAAGACGTTTTGGATGAGTCCGCTGTCCGACGCGAAGAGATAGACGCCGATGACGATGAGCGCTACGCCTCCCAATATTTCCGCTTTGGATCCGAATTTGGCGCTGAAATAGTGGCCGATCATCACCGAGACGAAAGAAAAAGACGATGAAATGACGGCGATGGTCCCGATGGCCAAGGGAATGTTGACGGCCATGAACGCGAAGCTGACCCCGGCGGCCATGGCATCGACACTGGTCACAATGGACAAGATGAAGGTTTCTTTCGCGTTGAAGCGGTCTTGCGGTTGCTCCGCTTCGGGATCTTCGTGAAAGGCGTCCCATATCATTTTTCCCCCTATGAATGAGAGGAGGATGAGGACGATCCACCGGTTATAACTTGAAAAGACTTCGTAAAACTGTGAGCCCAACGCCCAACCCAGAAATGACAGCGCCCCTTCGGCGAAACCGAAAGATAAGGCGATGATGACGGCGTGCTTGATGTTAAAGCGACGCATGGCCATGCCCTTACACGCGGAAATCGCGCTGGAATCCATGGCGAGACCGATTGCCAATATGAGAATACCCCAAAAACCCATCGAATCCTCCTTGATTCATTTTTTTACGCTTTTCCCTTCCCGAAAAACGTTTTTCAACGAAAAAAGAGACTCATCCGAAAAATTCAGATAAGTCTCATCATTTAAGACGCGGCCATGTTAAAATAACAAGTCTGTTGACGGCGTCACGCTATCGCGCAGATTACTCCCTTACGCGAAATATTCTACCATATTTATGATGGACGTCAAGGTTTTTTTTCGCGCGACGATTCTTTCTATCGCGTTCATTGGCGTCACCAACTTTCTTGCTAATATTATCTTTCATATTAGCAAGAAAGTAAAGGCGCTCTGATCGATGATGGCGATCTCCGTTATTTTTTCTCCGGTTTTTATGATGGCTCAGCTCATTTGCTTTTGTATCGGTCAAACGGTATTTCTTTTCGTACCCTCAATTCTTTCACCGCGGCAAACCCCGCGCTTGGTGTTCGCTTTTGGGTTTCTTGTAAAATTCGCGCCATCCTTTCATTGCTCATGATGACCTCAAGGCCGTTGTCTCCCGGGGTTACGGGTTTTTTAGCTCCTCAGCGAGAGAATTATCGTTCAATCGTTTTTCGAGTTTTTTAAAAATAATATCGTATATCTCTTCTTTATCCATATCATCGATAAGCATGACACTACCAATTCTCGAAGCATCTTTCATTGTCTCTCGTAATTGTTCTTGCCTTAAAATTGTATCACCATATTTTATATTTGCATCTGTAATGCACTGAATAAAAGCTAGAGAAACTGGTTTTAACATCCCAATATTTCTGTAAACAAGTGCACGATACATTTCTAAGCCACGAAAGCCATCTACAAGTCTCTTCGTCAAAATATACTTATCGCCGTCATGTGAATCATCCACAGAAATTTCAGTTCTAAAATATGAACGTGAAACAACTCCTAACATCAGTGAACGCCTTGAATTTGATGTTAACCAAAAATTTTTTACTAAATCCGGTCTTACTAAGTTCATTGCTTGTTGCGCTTGTTTATATGCTTTTTCAAAAGTTATCCACGCCCAGAATTTGCTATTACAGATAATGTATCTTGGTAAGTCTTTAATTGTTTCGTATAAAATCACACCATTTTCAAAAGCTACTTCGCTATAATTTTCCGAATCTTTTAATTCGAAGTCTTTAATAAAATATTTCTTTGTTTTATATGGATTAAATCCAAGAAATCCTTCAAGCCAAGTGCTATCTGACGGATGGTTTCTTATTTGTTTATACACATCCTTATAGTTTTTCTGGAGCGTTGCATAGGCCTCATCAGTCATCATTTTAATGTTAATCAACATATTCATCACCTCCAGCCATTCCTATTGTGAAACCAAAGATTTCATCGATAGCACTTGCTACTGGACTATCAAGAATCATCTGAGCTTCCAAGTTTGTATTCATCTTAATAAACACATCATCCGTCAGTTCATTTCCATGAAATTTTTTATATGCTACAGCAAATGAGTTAAACCACTTATAATCTATTCTGAGAATATCTACAGTAGGGTCATTCTTCTGCAAGCAAGACAAGGCATAGCCCAATGCGGGAACAGCTATGATTGAAAAGTATAGACTTTCATATTTTGGGATACGTTTTGTTTTGTCATATATATTCCACTGCTCTTCAGGTAAAGAGATTGTGATCTTTTCCGAATCATATTCAACCTGCATAGTACCATTAGTAATGCTATTATCTTTTATAATGATAAAAATTGATGCTTGCTTATTATCATCTAAATCATTAAAGTCAACATTGTTTACGTATCCATCATCAGCTGCAAGAATATCATGCTTTTCTATAGAAAAAGAAATATCTTCATAAATGTCCGAAAAATCATCTGAACGATAATTTTCGATATCTTCTTTAGCTACAACAAACGCAGATATATTTACTTTGTTGTTAAGATCCGTCAAAGGAATCTGCATATTTATTGGACATAGCGGTAAAACATGACTCATGCGATACATTGTGCTCGGACATTCAATAACGCATACAATTTTAGCTCTATCTGCATTGATTAAATCAATTAACATTTGGTTATCCAGCTCACAATGAAGGTTATTTAGAAGATAATACTGTTTATCTTCAGACACTTCTTCATCGTATTGAAGAGAGAAGACACTATTTTTATATTGTGAATAAATCTTCTCATTATTAAGAATTGGATATGGGAAAAGTCGTTTACCTATACGCATACATTTTCACCTCCCCACTAAACAACTCGTCTTGATCTGTAATTATTGTAAGATTATACTGCTGCCCTTTTTTAATTTCCATCTGAACCCTTTTATTATCGAGAACTTTTTCATCTTTGTTATTTATGGTGCATTTTTCTATTATAACTGATTCACGACTTCCAGCTTCATCTACTGAGTAAAGCTCGAAGTATGCATCTTTTTCATCAAAATCAGATGTAAATACAACCCCATATGCTCTATCGATTTTACTCTGACAGTAAAATGTATAAGACATTCCTCTAAGCTCTGCATGGCGTAGTCCAATATGCCCCTCAGGATCAGGGTTTCCACTTACCTCATTTTCTCCGGCATGCACGTTATTGCCCGAACCGCTATTATGACCAAACGGTGCAACCTCAACCTCATTACTTTCATGATTATAATTCATAAAGTCAACTTCAACTCCGTTGCCCAAAGGGTCCTCAACAGACGCATTGAGATTAATAATCTTTGCCTTAACCTTATTCTTACGGATATTAGGCTCATCTATTATCTTTTTCTTTTCATCGTTATTTGCTTTTTTAGCGTCTGCCTCAACTATTGGCAAGTATTGTCCAGCACCTTCTAGATCGGTTTTGGTATCATCACTACTTGCGAGGTGTTTTGTAATGATATCTCTTATTTGATCTAAGAGTTCTTTATAGATAGCCTGTATTTCGCGTTTTTCCGAAGGATCTTCAATTCTGTTAAATTCCCAATTAGTATGTTGCGGATTTTCAACATTTCTTAAAATATGATTTAGTTCATTATCTTCGATGATGCATAATGCACTACAAGGTAACGATGAAATACGACGGTGTTCTTTTATTTTCATATATGGATAACGAATCATTACACAATCGTTTGTGGCATATTGTTCCTTTTCCCCAGAAAACTCTATGAGATAAAGGCGTGCTGTACCATACTCCCTAACTGTTATAACATCTTCAAATCTATTTTCCTTGTCCGTAAGCAGCAAGAACTGAGAAATGATGCTTTTTCTCATGTTTTTACTAATAAAAGTTTCGTTAAATACGATATCTTTAATCGTGTTTTTATTTATCTCAATATCATCAACAATTATTTCAAGGGACCCAAACACAACGGCTGCCATAAAACTATCCAGTGCCTTTGAGATAATATCTCTTTGCCAACCATTGGGAGCTTTGAATCCAACAATATAGATATCAGTTCCAAATTCATCTTCTTTTCTTTTGAAAGAAGAATCTAAATGCAGCTCACCTTCTATCGGTTTATTTTTATCGTTACATCCATAATATCCTATGCCCTGTGTCTTCTCATCAGTTCCTTCCTGTTTTGCAGAACACAGTTTACAAATACCTTCATATCCTGTTTCACCTATAATAGTTTTTGTAGAATAAAAAACAGTATTGAAATGTGAAGTTACAAAGGTCGCAAACTTACCAATACCTTTTGAGCCACCACTGGTAGAACCTTTATCAGACAATCCTGAACCATGAACAAGATAATGCCATGGAGTATTATCACCGCCAGATACACCAACTAATCCTGTAGTATTAAAGTCACTTATTCTAAGACAAGTAATCCTGTCTTTCTTAACTTGTGTAGCCATCGAACTAAGCTGACCGCTTATTTTCTTATTCTGTGTCCAAGTGTCTATACATGCATTGATTTGAGATTCGATATCATACATATCAGGAATATCATTCTTATTCAATTTAAAAGAATGGAATTCAAGTTTTACAGGTTCATTCAGCTTAGAATTTTTGGCATCAATAGAATTTTGGCACACTTCTCTAGCTAATGAGGAGATAGCATCCTTCTTGAATGTTTCCATGTCCGCAGTGTCTAAACCATTATCTGCCGTGTAATTGTTTCCGGGAAATCTCCACTTAATATCTGTCATTCCACATACCTCTCTATTTCATAGTCTACAGCCTCAGACTTTGACCCTTTAGTTATATTCATAACTTTAAATTTTTCGCTAAAATAACTCCTAATTATTCCTGCAAGGACATGTTTGCTCCACTTATATTTTAGTTGTGGAAACATCATATATCCATTGAATGTTGTTGTTTCTAGTTTTTCAGTTCTGTTAAATATAAGCTCGAGAACTCGCTCAATATCTCGCAAAGCATTATCGGAAATATTGAATTCCTCTTTTTTTATCAGCTGTCTATTATCAATCTGAACATAATCATCGCTTAACTCATCCACCAATTGCATATATGTATAAATCATTTGTATATTCATTTTCATGCAATAATCACGATATACATTGTAATCTATCTTATCGTACTCATTAAGGTGAGAAAGAATAAGATCTCTTGTTGTGATTCTTTCAGCATCAGGCTCAATCTTTGAAATGTAAGGTCTATCAAAATAGTAATCTTCGGCAAATAAATACTTTATTATTGAAAACATTGAGAACTGATCTTCAATGTATGGTATATTTTTCAACAAATCCGGATATGATATTTTTGTTTTGGCGAAAACTTTTCTTGAAGACAGCACCTCTTCATTAGTGTTTCTGAATAAATCTTCAATAATATTTTTGAGCTTTGTGGACTGTTCGTGAGAAATACTAAGATTGTCAGAATATATATACTTCTTTTTTCCTATCTGAACCAATCCATTCTTACTTTCTTCATAACACATACATTGGAAGACATATTGCTTAACGCCAGGATATTTATTTTGTAAATCATCTAGAGTAAACATCCCCGAAAAACTTCTCATAAATGCAAGTCGAGCTTCAACTGCCGTGACACGATTATCTGTTTCAGTAATGTAGTTTCTTTTCGTTGTCAAATCATCAGGCAGAGAATAATCTATCACTCCTTTCATATAGTAGTAATTATCAATTCCATATCTTCTCAGCTCGCCCTCAAAATTCTCATAAATAGTAATGTAATCAACTGCTGGTAAATGATCTACAATAAAATCAAAAATCCTATTAAATAGTTCAATCGGTATTTCCGCACATTCTTTACGAATCTTATATGTTCCTTTATCAATCTGGCAGAACACATCTCTTCCAACTATTCCTCTTACTGCAGTTATAGAAGGCACTTCTACACCGTCACCGAGACGATTAGAATATTCATTAGCGAGTTTCTCGTAATCATTATCATAATATATACGGTATCCATCTGGAAATAACTCGGCTATTAAATCTATAAGAAAATCTGACTGATTGTATCTTTTCAGTCTATAAAGATTATGCTGTCTCCCTGATAAGGCATAGCTATTATCAATAACCTCTTTTTCAAATTCTGTGGCTGAATCATAACGGCTAACTGCAAGCAGTTTTCCAAATCTTGATTCAACTTCTTTTTCTATATCGGCTACTGAAATAAAGTCTGAATCATATATAATGTGATATTTACTATCGTATCTATAGTTAATGTCTGCAAATTTTAACGTTAGACAAGCATTCATAAGAATATCATTATCTTCTTTGTCCAACATATCTTTAACTCGTTTAAAAGGCAATTCTTCAGACTTAATATGAAATGCAAAGTATCTCCTGATAATGTCTTTTATTTCAATAATTGCACTACCAAGCTTTCGATGTGCTTTTGACTCTATTTGACGAACTCTTTCTCTCGTAAGACCATATTCTTCTCCCAACTCTTTCAAAGTATCAGAACTACCGGTAAATCTACCGTTTCTTCTAAGAAGAACATCGTACTCTTTATCATTAAGGGAATTTCGTACCACCTCGTTAATCGTATCTTTGATCTTAGCAGTGAACGCTGATGATAATGACTCAAGTCCTAGAATAGTACCACCAATATCGGCAGCAGAGAGAATCAGTATTTTTCTGGGACTAGTTAGTTTAAAGTCTTTCGCACAGAATATGTTTTCAGAAACAAGGAATACTTGAACAGCATCGTTTCTCACAAACGAAGAACAAGGAATATTATCATTTTCTTCTCCAACGTTCCTAACAGCTTTTCTAATTCTATCTATATAAATCTCTTCATTAGTTTTTACATCAATGCAAATATCCGCACATTTTTCTGAGCTGTATATTCCTTGCTTTATTTCCGTAGCTAAAACGAGTACAACTGCATCCACTGTATTGAATTCGTCATCTGCAATTACAGTGCTATACTTCTTATATAATTCTTCATTTGAATACAAAGCATACTTATTAAGCTCAGAGATATACTTGGATTGCTGAAATTGATATTTTGACTCTATTTGAGTTGTTTTGGAACGTGCTCTGGCATCAGCAGTGACATTATTCAGATAAAGTTTTCCATTGCATTGGAATCTCTCATCTAATAACAACTTAAAGGCTGAGAAATTTATTTTTTCTCCGTTGTATTTCTTCACAACCCTTTCAAAGATTTCTTCTTTTGAAAGAGGTTTTTCATCAAGGATCTCACTGATTAATTTAATAAGATATTCTTCTGTATGTTTGTCATCCGAATTTTGAAGCCCAAAAAATATATTTCTTTTCCTATTTTTTTTCGTACGATTTACAGGCCTTTTCATAACATGAAATTCTTCAGCTGCAAGTCTAGCAACAGCACTTCTATTTACTTTTACCTCAGGATATATTTCTAGTATTTTTTCATATAATTCACCAAACCCCATCATACCTTCTGTATCAAGAATTTTAGAAATGACAACAGAAAGATACTCTTCAGTATACTTATTCTCAGTTCCGGTCATTTTAAAAAAGAAATTGTTTCTGTTCATAACTCGAACCTTTTTTTTTCTGAATTTTTCTTTTTTAGCTTTTTATGCTGTTTATCAAGCTCGGATTGAATAGCATCAAAAATTGCCTCTATCTCATCGTCTTCATATTCATAAAAAGAAGTGTTATTGAGGTTCCCCAATAAAGAAATCATATTGATAATCTTATTCGTGCGATTCTCTGCAACTCTTTTGAAATTCTCTTTTTTGTTTTTCATGCTAAAAGGATATCAGATTCTTGAAAATAATTCAATAATATTTCTTAAATATTATAGAATTATTTGTGATTTCTTGTTGATACGATGAAATTATCAAATTTTTATGCTTGGCAAATGGAGAAGAGGACAAAAAACTGTACACATATTAGGCTCTAAAAGGAGTAGAATGTATATAAATGAAAAGCGAATAAAGATCTTGGAATTGAAAAAAACGTTAAAAATCGGATCTAAAAGTGATTGCGTTTTCCTTTTTCACCAAAGAAATCTGTTTTGAACGTTTCCGAAGGTATGACATATCAAAAAGCACGACCATGACGCCGTGCTTTTTCTGTTTATTGATTGTCTTTTTTTCGTTTGAGAACAAAAGCAGTTAGGGTAATCAGCAACGCGCCTCCTGCTGCCAACGCAATGAGGAATAGAGCGACCTGCAGACGATCACTGCCCGACACACCGGTTTTGGCCGAGGTGTCCGTCGTGCTTTCGCCATTGACGCCGCCGTTCGGATGATTCAGATTATTGGAATTTGCCGAGTTTTGACTCGCGGGATCTTGATAGGCCAGCGCATAAATGGAGAATTTGTCTGTCAGGAAGGTAATACGATTGTCGGAGATCGTTGCCGGAATGCGTTCGGCTTTGCCGCCGTTCATGCAGATTACATAAAATTCTCTTTGCCCGTTCGGGAAAAACCGCAACAATTCCGGCGGGATGTCGAAGGACACAGTGACCATGTTTCCGTGGGTATCGTTGACTTTCACCGGTTCGGCATCACCAATTTGTTTATAAAGTGACACGTCGAAATATTTTCCGATTGTCGCGCCTCTTCCGATGGCCGCCGCGGCTTTTTCACATTGGGCTTTGTCCCCTGTCGGCGGATGGTCTAGCCCATCGACTTTCAGCGTATAGGTGATGGTCGCTCCGTCATCCACAGCCTTGATATCCTTCGGCGTGTTGAGCTTTTTCGCGAAAGCGTCATCAAAGCCGTCTACCGTCGGACCAACAAGCCCCTCTCCGAGGATAATTTCGGTTTCGACTTTGCCAAGGGGCGTGGTGACCACCAGCGGAGCCGACGCGGGTGATGGATTTTCGTTATCCGTGCCGGCTTTTCTGGCGATGATGGCGTATTCCTTGTCGGGATCGAGTCCGCCAAAGGTGACGGTGTCTTCGCCGTCTTTGGGTTTCACCCAAGTTTTTCCGTCGTCGATGCTGTATTCTTCGTCGGGTTTGGCGTCCACGGTGATCTCATGGGAAGTGACCTTTGCCGGCTCAGGGGGATCAACAGGCGCCGGTTGTTCGCCGGGCAGGATGGTGACGTTGATGGGTCTCGGCGATACATCACGGTGTGAGCCGTCACCTTTGACGCGATACCACACCGTGTAGGTGCCAGCATCGGTGCCGGCGGGAATTTCAGTCCCCCACCCTTCTGTCGGCGGCGTGATTCCGTCGGTGCCGAGGGCGTATTGCATGGTGCCGCCATTCGCCGCGCCGGGTTTGATGAGGTCTTGCGCTTCGCCGGTATAGGTCAGTTCGTTCGGTGTCGGCGGTTTTTGCACAGTGGCATCCAACGCGTGAATGGTCAAAAGCGCCGGTGTAAAATCGATTCGATAATTCGCGCTATTAGTGGCAAGGCTACCGATTCGGATTGGATAGGTTCCGGCGTTTTCGCCCGGATCCCGTTCCAAACTGCCGGTGATCGTCACGCCCGGAGCCAATTCATCAACCGTGTAGGTCAGCGGCGGATCGGCTTCGCCGTAATTTTTGCTTTTCGCTTCCGCTGTGACTTTGATGGCCTTCGGATGGATCGTGACGGTTTTACAGGCAGGCTCCTCGTCATTGTGATTGCCGTCTCCTTTGACTTTGTACCACACATAGTAGGGGCCGACATCGGTGCCTTTGGGGATTGTTGTTCCCCAGCCGGTTGTCGGGGGCGTCGTGTCATCGGTTCCGATGGCGTACTGCATAGTACCGCCAGAAGCTGCCCCTCCGTACACCAGCTCTTGCTCAGAATCATTGTAAGCCAGATTTTCTTTTGCAGTCGGAGGATTTGTTACCGAAGAATCTAATTTTTCGACCGTCACGGTGCCCACATCGGAAAACACCGAGGTTCTTCTGTTTTCTTTGTCAGTTGCGGTCGAGGTCACTTTGCAATAGTAATAATATTTTCCGGGATTCAAGTCCGTCGGAATGGTGAAGCTCGCTTGTGTCTCGCCGTCTATTGGCGTTCCGTCTGTCGTGCTGTCCGTCGGACTGGCATACCATTGATAGGTCAATGTGTGATTCGATTTTGCATCATCGGGCAATGACGCTTCAACTTGAAGATCGCCACTTATTTCACCATAGACAACCGTTTTATCTTTAGGTCCGATAACCGTCGGCGTCGCCGCCGGATCATCGACCCACTCGGCATAGAGCGTGAGACCTTCGTTTGTGTCGGCAGGCAGTGCCTCACCGGCATCATAGTGCGTGTCGGTCCCATCCGCTTTCGTGTTCCAGCCGTTGAAACCCATATTTGATCTTGTCAGATTTCCGGAATTGACGGCAAGGGTCATCGGCTGATCTTTAAATTTGGTTTGAAATGGCGGCACATCACCTGAGCCACCGTTGGCATCATAACTCACCTTGTAGAACGTTGTCGATTTATAGGTTGTTCCTGAAGTAAGGCCACCATCGTAAGCGCTAAATTCCAGAAAATAACCGGGTATTGACCAGTTCACAATGTTATCATTAAACTGAACCGTGTTCAGTGAAGAAGCAGCTACACAGCATTCCCCCGCACCTCCACTCCCATTGTTGTTCGGCTCGTTCGCTACTGGATTCCATAGGGATTTATCATTTAAAATTTGACCTATCTCCGGTCCACAAGCCCAATAGAAATACGTTCTATAACGATCCCCGTCATTCTTTATATTCGACCAATAATACGCCCCTTTTGTTCCCACCATTCTATTACCTTTAGTTATTTGGTTTGTATTATACGTCGTGAGCACTTCATAATTTGACGGTGTTACCAAGTCTTTCGGAGGAACATTATCATAATTGTCTATATTTTTATCACTTGTATAACGCATAGACGTAGCGCCAACCAACCTTCTTGGCCTGCTTTACCAACACTTTCCTGGTAATTATATAGTAAAAGAGCTTCTCTTTGAGTCGTTACAGTAGCTAAATAGCCTTTAAATCCACCCAACGTTCCAGCACCGGTTACTGCGTAATGATAAGCATCAAGCCAACTAATTTTATTATCTTCATATTTGTAGATATGCGCTTCGCCACCGGCATTCATAATACCGAATGTCGAGCTATTGCTCGCCACATCGATGGAAGTTTCCCCATCCGTTACGGCAATGTTGACCGATGTTGTGTCTGAAGAAAACTAGACTTGCTTCAGCATCGCGCTGACGGTAGATTTATTTCACCTTTTGCCCGGAATTATTCCCTTTGTATAAAACCAAGGCGGCATCTTTCTCATTGCTGATTTTTGTCGCGATCACGCCGAAAATAGTTGTCGGAAGCGTGATCGTTCTGCCCTCCGTACCAATCAACACCAAGGAGACATCGCCGGTAATATTTCTGACGGCGTTGGTCACGGCGTCATCATTGAGGCCCAATGTGCCATCGCTGTTTATGACCCAGTTTCCCGTGTCATAGGTGTTTGTGTTCGAGCTCGTCTGAGCTGACACGCCTCCAAATCCGGGCAACAATCCAATTATCACCACAAGCAAAAAAACACACAGGCTTTTTCTCACACCGCGGTGTTTAAAAGCGTGTCCGCTCCACCCTGAAAAATGAAATTTCTTTTCCGTCATCTGTCAATCTCCTTGTCGTGAAAAATTACGTTCGGCGTTACACCATGCACAAAAAATATGTTCTTTTTTTAGAAAATCTTTAACGCAAAAAACGCCCAAACGGGCATAAATAGACAGTATTAGCCAGCGTTGCGTTGCGTTGCGGGCTTCCTGTTTCGCATGGCTTTCGGTTCCTTTCGTGAAAAAATGATGTTTTGAGGAATAACGGTCCTCGTTTTGGTGTTCAGCACTTTCACAGAAAATCCCCTCCGACACAATAACAGTCATACCAAAAGCAAGGACAATCAGTTAAGTGCCCTCGCTTTTGGTATTTCTAAGACTCACACTTTGACATCCGGGTTCTTCTCGCCGAACTTCTCCTTGAGCGTCTCGCAGATCTCTCCGCATTCCCTGCCCTGCTTTTCCATGTTCTTGATGGTCTTGTAGGCGGCAAACAGCGTTGACGGGCCGATCTCGGAACTGAAATAACCGATGCCCTGATTCCAGACCAGCAGCTCGAACACGTCGTCCAGAGCGGCACTGTCCAGCCCATGGATATAAGCCTTCACAAGCTCTCTTGTTGCCTGGCGCATCCGTCCGGCGCTGACTGCGTTGGTCAGAGAGAGGAGCAGCCTGATCTCATAGGGGGCAGATGCCGATTCTCTTCGTTCCAAGTCAGATCCCAAAAGCTAACGGCAATATTGCCCAGATTCTCATCGATCAGAGGCATGTTGGTCAGCGCCGCCGGACGCATCGGAATATCCTTCGTCTCCCGCTTCACTTCCGCGCGATAAAAGTAGGCGTGAAACTCCGCGGGTCCTTTTTGTTCGGTAAAATGCTCGTAACCAAGGCCCTCCATCACTTCATAAAGAGGAATGGGATCGAAGCTTTGGATGATCTCCAGCCCATTTTCGGCAGGCAGCCGCGTTGCCTGTTTCTTAATACCCTGAAAGAAATAGCCCTGAATGCCTCTGACGTCGATTTGCTTGAAAGAATCGATCTTATCTTTCCATTCCATGATGAATCCTCCTTACTCGATCATGTTGCCGTCGCAGGAGATCGTAACGACTTGCCACGGGATGAATTTACCGCTGTTTCTGAGCGCGTTTTCCGCCGCTCTCTGGAGACCGTCGCAGCACGGAACTTCCATACGGGCAATCGTCACACTTTTGATAACATGATCGCGGATGATCTCCGTCAGCTTATCAGAATAGTCCATCGCGTCCAGCTTCGGACATCCGATGATCGTGACTTTGCCTCGCATAAAGTCCTCATGCATATTGGCATATGCGTAAGCCGTACAGTCAGCGGCAATAAGCAGCTTAGCTCCATCAAAAAAAGGAGCTCGCGTTGGAACCGGACGAAGGGTTAAACGCGAAACCACGGATTCAAAAATTATATGAATCCGTGGTTTCTGAATAAAACCATCAATCGCTTTTAACATAAACCGCGCGGTTTTGGGGCTGATTGGATTCGAATAATAAATCCCCTTCCCCATCACGGTAAGATAACCGGTGATTAATCGGGTTTCCTCGCGACCAAATGTAATCTAAACCCTTTTTGCGCTTCGATTTTTTCGACTAAAAGACCCGCGTTCGCGCACATGGTCTTGACTTCCCCAATGGAATGCGCTTTCACGTCACCATGACCAATCAAATTGGCCAAGGGCAACTCCACATGGTTGACAAACCACATGATGACCGGGGGTGCTGTGTTATCCCTGAGGATGAGGCATCCGCCGGGTTTGAGCACACGATACACCGAGTGAAAAAATTGTTGAGGATTAGGATAATGATGAAAACTTTGCGAATTGATCACAATGTCAAAACGATTGCCTTCGAAAGGAAGATTTTCACAATCGCCGACCACAAAAGTCGTGTTAGGCAGATGTTTCGCTTTGGCTTTGTCGATCATGGCCGGTGTCAAATCAATGCCGGTGTAAGATTTTCCGGGGTACGCTTCGCAAAGCAAGGAGAGCATCGGCGCCGTGCCGCATCCCGCGTCAAGGAGCGAGTCAAAATGGGGTTCGTTCTTAATTTCATTTAAAATAGGCGGATAATCCTTTTTGCACATTTCATAAATGCCGGATGATCCGACTCATATTTTTCCGCCGCTTTGGTAAACTCTTTGATTGATAAGGCTTTATATTCCTCAGATGTCTTCATGGATAAAATTCACTTTCTGAATAATCAAATGTTAGTCTTATCTTACCATATGGTTTGGTTTTGTCAATCGCGAAAATGTCAAAAAATGAAAAACCCGGCAGAGCCGGATTTCAAATTGGAAATAGACTTGCTGAGTACAAAAAGGCTCCCCTTGATAAGGGGAGCTGTCGCCGAAGGCGACTGAAGGGTTCTCTCGCGAAAAGCTGTCGAAAGAACCTATTTTGGTCAGTTTTCTCGCTATGCTCAAAACATCCGCTCGGAACGGCTGTCCCTCGCGGGGTGCCGCTCGTCTCGCTCGCGGCTTACATCGCGGTATAGCCGCCATCGACGGGAAGGTTAACCCCGGTGACATAGCTTGATTCCGGAGCGGCCAGGAAGAGAACGGCGGAGTCCAGCTCGCCTTCATTCCCATAACGTTCTTCGGGAATCATGGTCTTGGCGTTTTCCTGGAAGAAATCGGAATCCAGGGTTTCTTTGGTTAGGGGTGTATAGAAATAGCCGGGGCAGATGGCGTTGGCGGTGATATTGTATTTACCCCATTCCGAAGCGAGGGCTCTGGTCAAGTTGACGACACCGCCTTTGGCTGCGTGATACGGGGCGGAACCGGCAATCTTATTCCCGACCAAACCATACATGGAAGCGATGTTGATGACACGGCCGTATTTAGCGGGAATCATCGCTTTTTTGGCAACCGCTCTGGCCACGCGGAAACTACCAAACAAGTCGATGTTCATTTCGTTTTCGAATTGCTCGTCGGTGATTTCCTCGGCGGGCGCGACAGCGCCGGTTCCGGCGTTATTGACCAAAATATCAATGCGGCCGAACTTTTCCATAACTTGATCAACCATTTGATCAACCATTGCCGTATCGGTGATGTCGCAGCGAAGCGGGAACGTTTCGACACCGAATTCATCGGTGATTTCTTTGGCGACTTCCTCGATTAAATTTTGTCTGCGGGCAATGGGAACGATAATGGCGCCTTGATTGGCAAGGGCTTTCGCCATTTGCACACCCAGCCCCGTGGAGCATCCCGTGACGATCGCGACCTGTCCTGTTAAATCAAAATACTTTTTCATTGATAATCCTTTCTTGATCATATGCGTGGTCCAACAAAAATTGACCTTCCAAGTAAAAACATCAAGGGGTTGTTGAGTGAATCCTCAACCAACATATAAAAGATGTATTTATTTTAGCACATTGTTATCATTTTGACAATGTATAAATTAGCTGTTTATATCGTAAAAATAGATGGAAAATGGATGAGGCGTGAATCAGCGGGGACGACCCGAATCGTCATCGATCAAAAAATGTCATTTTTTGATGGGGTGTCCGCCAAACCCATGGATAAGAGTAAAATTTTGTTCGGTTGAGGGCATCCAGGAACGGGTGTGTCCCCGGTTTAGGCCTCATTGACCAATTTTCCGGTGATGTGCTCGGGAACCAAAGCGAAGCATAACGTGCCTTTGGCGCTTTTTCGAATTTCTTCCTCGATATAGTCCGCGTCATCGGTAAATTTGGTACAAAGCCGTCTGCTGATATCGACGGTTTGATCAAAATCCGTGACCCATTCAATACGGCCGAAGACAATGACGCATTTGATATTGAGCGCCCACTCCCCTTCCCTGCGAAATCCGCTGTCGTACACACAAAAGGACGCCTTATCGCAGGCGCGCATCGCGTCGATTTTGTGACCGAATTTCGCGCCGTGAAAATAGATTTTGCCGTCATCCGCATGATACCATTGATTGAGGGGCATGCCGTAGGGATAGCCGTCATCCCCAATGACGGACAGGACGCCGCGGGGCTCCTTTTTCAGAATGTCAACGCATTCGGCTTCGGATAAAGCCTGTTTCATTCTACGCATCGGACGAAATGTCATATGTCTTTCCTTTCATTGATCCACCGGTTTTCATCGGCGGTTGGTGTAAAATCCCGTTCCGGGATCGGGTCGTTTTTGCCTGTTTGCTCGGGGTTTAATCCATTTTTGGCCCGGGGACAAACCGGTTAAACCCGCGCCAATTCCTATGCCTCAATTGATGCTTCCCCGTGAATCGTGTCAAAATAGCGTTTGCCGGCAATATGCGAGAGTTGATCGCGATAGGTGTTGACGGTATCATAATGGTCCCGCAGCAGCGCCACGACATCGCCGTCGATATCGCCGTTTTTGACATTGCCGTATAAAATATCCAGGGTTTTTTCCTTGTCCATTCCCCGGCGGTACGGTCTTTCTTCCGTTAAGGCCGAAAAGATGTCAGCGACAGCCAAAATGCGGGACCCCGGGTCCAATCGGTCGGCCCCGCAGTGAAAGGGATAGCCGCTTCCGTCAAGCTTCTCATGATGAAATCCCGCCCAATCGCGGATGGTCTCAAATCCCTCAACGTCCAAAAGAATCAACCGAGTATAATAAGGATGTTCTTTGATGATATTGTATTCCTTTGGCGTGAGCTTTCCAGGCTTTTCCAAAATGCTGTTCGGGACTGATAATTTGCCGATGTCGTGAAGGTTTCCGGCGATGGCCATTTTCGTGCATTCTTCTTCCGACATACCCGAAAGCTTCGCTAGTTGATAAGCCGACGCCGCCACGCCCGCGGAATGCATACAGGTAAAGGCGCTTCGATAATCGATCAACCTCGATGCCAAAAGCGTGAGCTTCAGCGTGTTCTCAAGGGATAGCTTGAGAATATCGCCGGTAAAAAGCAAAAGAAACGAGGGGTTATGCATCAAATCCATCCAAATGAATTCATAACGGCTGATTCGCGATAAAGCGTCGACCGCCTCCGGCATAAACCGCTTTTCACGATGGTCCCTTGCCGCCGCGCAAATGGATTCGGCCTGATTGAGCACCGGAACGTCTTCCCGGAGTTGCGTCACGACAAAATCCGCCAGATGCACGATTGCGGCGACCCGGGCGGCGTTTTGGTCTTCCGGATTTTGAGCGATAATCCTTTTGAGTTCCGAATAGGGATGATGACAATAGCGTATCGATCTCGCAATTGAGCCCATCAGGGGTAAATCGCTGAGCATATCCGAACCGATTTTCGCGTACATTTTCATGCATTCATCGGAGGAGTGATTTTTCCGAACAATATCACCGCCGATGAAGCCGATATCATGGAGAATGGCGGTATAGATTGTCAAATTGAGAAGCTGATCGGATATCCCCATTTCACCAGCGATAAAATAGGCCAAATACGCCGTTCGCTCATGATGGGATTCGAGGGCGGGATCAATAAAATTCATGGCTTTGGACAAGGCGGCCATAAGGGACCTGACATTGGTAAACGGGATCGTGGACATGGTTTTTGTTCCTTTAAAAAATTGATGAAAGACGCGCCTTAACAATCAGACGAACCGTCAAGCCGACGTTTTTACGATAAAAACCGCCATTTTTTGGAAAGGGCGTCGACGGATTTGACGGCAATCACGCCGCAGGCGATGCCGAGCACCGCGCCGAAGAGCACATCCGACGGAAAATGAACAAACAGATACAGTCGCGTGAATCCGAGGAAAGCGGCGAAAACGAAAGCGGCCAACCCGGCTTTTTTGTCGAATTGAAAGATCGCCATGGCCGATGAGAAAGCGAAAAGAGTGTGGGTGGACGGACATGAAAAACTGGTCGGCCGATCAACGAGCAAAGGGACCGATGGGTCGATTTGACAGGGCCTAGGTCTGGCAATGAGGTTTTTCAGCGCGACCTGACCGATAATCAGTCCGAGAACATAGGCAAGCAAAATCGAAAAACCGCATTTTCTGGTCTTTTTAAAGAAACACAAGACCACACCGATCGCCGGCCAAAGCTGACCGTAGGATCCGGAAAGCGTCGTGCAGAATAAGACAATTTGATTCAGAATGTCGTTATGCCATCCTTGAATCGCGTACAAAATTTGAAAATCCATGATACTCCTTTGAAACGGTCGAAAATTTCGTTTTTTTCGACGGGATAGAATCGTGAAAGTGCCGTGTTGCGCGTAAGTCCCAAGGGAATCGATTAAAAATCCAGCTCTTTTCTTCTAAAAACAAAAATGGTCGCCAAAGTGGCCAGTCCGACATAACAAACGAAGCCTAAGAAAAAGACCATGATCGCGTTGCCGACCAAGCCCAACATCCAATCACTAAACGCCCAATTGGCCACGCCGAATAAATAATAGCGGTCGATATGAAGCGTGGCGATGAGCGGGACGTCTTTAAGTAATATGATGACAAGGGGTAGCACCATCGTCAAAATCAATTCGAAAAAAATCGAAAGCGCCACATTGTTGGAGATAAAAAGAACAACAGCCGAAATAATCACAACACCCATGGCGATGTAAGCCGACGTGAAAAGTCCTGTCAAGATATAGTTGATATTTGTGGGGCTTAATCCGGCGTTCGCGGCGAATGCCGAAACAAAAACGACAAGGGCGATGACCAAATAACACACGAAAGTCATAATGACGGTATCGATGACTTTTGAGATAATGATTTTATCCCGGGATATGCCGCGGCCAATGGCAACAGTCATCGACATTGAACGGAATTCGTCGGCATACACCACTAAAAACACATTGATTGAAATGAGCATCATCGCGAGATTTTCCAAATGCGTCAGGATAAGGGATGTGAATGAAAAAGCGTTCCAATTGCCGTCAACCTTGAGATATATGATGTTGCCTAAGAGCACAATGATGTCAATGAGCAAAAACATCCAGAATGTTTTCTTCATTAAGATACGGCGTATATCCGCGATGATGAGATTTTTCATAAATCGAGCTCCTTTCTTTTAAACAGCAATACGGCAATGATGGTCACCAGCACGATATAGACTAAAATCGCCGGAATGAGTGTAAAAGGAAAACTTCCAACATCAATGGCGGCATAAGCGTTTTCTAACAAGCCGTTGATAAAAGCGTCATAAAACGGCAGATGAACGGCGTTTTGAGCCTGCTGCAAGAGAAGGCCGAGAATCGTGCCGAATATTAGGTAGGACATGATACCCGCGGCGACACTCCAAAACGTAAATAAAAATATTGTCGAGAAGGCATAGCAAGCCATGGCCTGCAAAACGCTTAAGGCGACAAAAACCGCGAGCATTACGTTTTGTCTCGGACTGAGCGCGATGTCACATAAATAGTTGAGCAAATAGAGAACAAGCAGCAAGACACCGTAATATATCAGAGTCAAAACCAGACAATCGATGAGCTTCGCAACGATGACTTTCGCGCGAGACACACCCCGCCCGATCACGCATTGAATGGAGCCTGTCCGCATTTCATCGCCGAAGACGCCGAGATATATAGGGATGGATCCAAAAATGATAGGGACGAATTGAAAAAAGGCATGAAGTCTGCCGATGTGATCCTGAACGCTGAGATCCGAGCCGCTCACGCAAACGAAAAAGGCGATGATGATCATGAAAAGCAGCATGAAATAATAGCCTTTCTTTTTGAGGATTCGTCGTAGATCCGCGATGATAAGATTAATCATACTTTGTGACCTCCGACAAGTCTAAAGTAGAAATCCTCAAGCGTCGAGCGTTCCTCGATTTCTCGAAGAATTTTGACGCCTCCGGCATTCAGAAGCTCTTTGGCTTTTTCTACATCATCCACTGATATTTCGATGCCTTTGTTTTTTTCTTTGAGATCTTCTTGGGTGATTTCTTTTAGAAGTTTACCTTCATGAACAATCCCGAAGCGGTCGGCAGTGTGTTCGAGCTCTCCCAGAATATGCGAGGAGACGATGACTGTCATACCGAATTCATCGCGAAATCGCCTGATCATGTTTCGCACGTCGGCAATCCCCTGCGGATCAAGGCCGTTGGTGGGCTCATCCAAAATGAGGATTTCGGGATTCCCGAGAATGGCGTTGGCGATGCCGAGACGCTGCTGCATACCGAGAGAATAGCTTTTGAAGGGCTTTTTGACGCCGGCAAGCCCAACGAGTTCCAAAACGCGTTCGATTTCCTCTTTGGCGGTTTTGCCCGACAAGCCTTTCACGGTGGCATAGTATTGAAGGTTTCTTTTGGCGTTGAGATAATTATAAAATTTTGTGCCGACAAGAAAGCCTATTTTACCGCGGTTTTGATAGAGTTCTCTTTTTGTTTGGGAACCCGTGATTGACAATTCACCGTTATTGTATTCCGAAAGACCCAGAATCATTTTGAAAATAGTGGTTTTTCCGGCGCCGTTTCGTCCGATTAGACCGTAGATGTCGCCTTTGTTGACTTGCATATTAACGCCTTTTAAGACCTCGTGTTTTCCATAGTTTTTTCCGATATTGTTTAACGCGATAACTGCTTCACTCATATCTATTCTCCTTACCAGATAGCGATGCGTTTTTCGGGTTCTAAATACATACCGTCCCCGGCCTTTATATCAAAGGTGTTGTTGAATTCGTCAAATTGCTGCAATGTCACATTGACGCGGTAAAACGCCAGCGGATGAGGGTCATGGCTAAAAAGCCATTCTTCCGTTTCTTTTGTATGCTGACAACCCCACGCGCTGCCGTAATGTTCAAAGTACGCTTTGTAATTAAAATTCGGATCTTCTTTTGCCACGGTTAAGCAGGCCCGCATACCGCCCATGTCGGCAGTCGCTTCGGCGTTGACGTTATTGCCGTTGTACAAGCCGCAATTGGCATATGGTTTTAGAGAGCTGAAATAGGCCGCGACTTTATCCACCCGGTCATTGAAAGCCATTTGATCAACATCCGGCATCCATTTTTGCTTGATGCCTTCTTTGTTGTATTCAGCGCCGTTTTTGTCAAAACCGTGAGATATTTCATGGCCGACGGTGGTGCCGATGCCGGCATACATTTCTTCGTCTGTCATATCCGTCCGGAACATGGGATCTTCCAAAAATCCGGCGAAAATATATATGCCGTTGGTTTCGAGATTATAAACCGAATTGGTCGTCGTCGTGCTTAACGAATTGTCCAGCGGGTTCCAAAAACCGCGGTCATAGGGCATGGCGGCGATTTTGCCTTTTAAATAGTCGTTTTGATACGCAACGGCCATGTAGGCGTCGAGAAAAGTACCGCCTTCGGATTTCTTGCGGATATTTAAATTACTGTAATCAAGCACGTTGTTGTCGGGATAGATGACGTGAACTTTCAGCGCGTCGATTTTGTCGATTGAGGCTTTTTTTCCTTCATCGGAAAGCCAGGTTGAACCCGTGAAAATATTGTCGCGATATGCTTTGACTAAACGATTGGTCATTGTCATGAGCTTTTCATAGGCGGCAGGATCGGTATAGCGATCGACATAAATCTGATTGAGGCCAGCGTTTAAAGCGGTTTTCCCGATATATTGATCAAAGAGCAGTTTGTTTGCCTTGGTCTCTTCGTCATCGGTAATCGGTTTGTCTTCTTTGGTTCTGGATTTTTCCAGATTGGTAAAGGCGTCGTGGGTTTCTTTATCTAAATAATCTCCGCAGGTCAGCGCTGTCTGAACTTTGAGCATTGATTTTATCGCGCCGAGATTTCCGGAACAGATGCCGTCGAGTTTTTTCAAATACTCGATATCCAAAGATATTTTTTCACTCTTTTCATGTCCCCTGTTTTTTAAATAAGATTCAAGGGGGTAGTGACCGGCGGCGTCCAATACGGTTTTTTTGTCGAACACATATTTATTCTCCGCCTGATTGGTATTATTCCAATTTTCGTTAAGAGCGACGATAAATTTCTTTTCGATGCCGTAGGTATCCGTTAACAATCGGTTGATATCGCCGTCCGAGTACCCCAGGCGTTTGAAGAGATATTGAGTTTTGCCGTCGATGATTTCTTTGCGTTCCATCGCGCTTTCCTGGGCGATGTTAAAATAGTAATCGGTTGTCGGATGATTGGGATCGATCAATGTGAATCCCAGATGTTTAAGGGTGGTGATATTTTGAGCGAGATTCTCTTTGGAGCCGCGAGAGCCGTCCATAATAATCGGCGCGAGACCCATGGGATTTTTTTTCGTATCGCAAAAGTAAGCGTAAAGCTCTTCTTTGGAAGCTATTTTATCGATATTGTCAAGATAGGGTTTGATGGGATTGACCCCTTGGGCGTTTCGCATATCCCAATCGGAGGCGAGATCGGCGTATTTGCGGATTTCATCAGCCGTCTTTCCGGTGACAGAGGGGTCACTCAGCAACGCTTTCTTTTTGTTTAAAACAATTTTGGACATATCGGCGATTTTATCCGACCGCTTGCCGTCCAAAGAGACAATCCATTCTTTATTTGAAGCCAGGGCAAAGTCTTTTTTGACATCGGCCGGCGTGTTCGCGTTGACATTGCCGATAATATTTGAATCAACCCATGCGGATGGATTGGTGCCCGATGTGTCCTGGCCGGCGTTATTGTTTGTGTCGTTGCCGTTGTCGTCAGAAGCGCACCCGGTCATGAGCAGAAGCGTGCTCAATGCCAAAAGCAGGGCGATCAGGCGCGTGAATGTTGTTTTTTTATGAAAGTGAATCAACGTAAATACCTCCTTCGGCGGTATCGGCCGGACGAATCGACAGATGGTTTTTGTTTCGGTGAACGGGAAAAAACGTTTATGCCCGTCAAGTTAAATTTGATTTTACGTGATGAGAATATTTGAATTGATTATAGTATAATTTTTCAATTCGCACAATAAACTAAATCGGGTCATCGATAAAGATGGGTGAGCTGTCGGAATGTTTTTTAAAGAATGCGGTCAAAAACAAAAATCAGAGAAACAAAGGATCATGACTTCGTCTCCCCGATTTGTTTTGATGATTCCGCGATGATGGTTATTTTAGGCTTTGACGATATACGGCGACACAGCGCCGGCCAGATTACTGATCGGCATGGTCTGCAAGATGACGCGCCCGGGACCGGTCAGCTTGATGTTGCTTAAGCCTTCACCGCCGACCAACTTGTTTTTCAGGCCCTTGACCGCCACAATGCTCACATCAACCGTCGTGTCCATCGCGGCCAGATGCCCGGTTTCCACGATAATGCTTTGCCCGGCGGCGAGATTATACTCCACGCCGTGACCGGATATTTCATAAAAAGCGATGCCGTTTCCCGAAAGCTTTTGCATGATGAAGCCTTTTCCCCCAAAAGCACCAACGGAAAACTTCTTTTGCAACCAGGCATTCATGTCGACGGATTGTTCCGATCCCAGAAAAGCTGTGCCTTGAACGACCATCGGACGATCAGGTGTGATTTGCACGGCGTTGATGGAGCCGGGAAAAGATGAGGCCATGGCGATAAAGCCCGGACCGCCTTTGGGCGTGAACGTATTTTGAAAGGCGTTGTCGCCGCTCATCATCCGGCCTAACCCTTTTTTGAAGCCGCCGCTGGAAGTGGACATTTCCATATTGTCACTCATCCAGCTCATGGCGCCGCCCTGGCAGACAATAGATTCATTTTCCGAAAGCTGACAGATCACGACGGGTAAATTGCCGCCTTTAATTTCGTATTTCATGATCGATGGTCCTTTCTTTGGTATATATATACAATTATAAGCGCCAATGCTTTAAAACATCTTGTCATGTCAAATGAATTTGTTGGTTTTTCGCGTCAAATGATACCATAATCATCAACAATCTGATATAATAAATTAAACAATATCCAATCGGCCATTCGTTAAAATAATTTATGAAAAGGAGAAGATATGAATTACACACCCATGTTCAAACGGTATCTCACCAAATTTGCCCTTCGTCTGATTGTCTTTCTGGTCGTTTTGTTTATCTATATCACCCAATACGACCATTTTTTAAACATCATACAAGGGCCGATTGCCTTCGGCGTTTCACCCTATCATATTTTTTGGATCTGCTTGATGGGCATCATGTTTTTTCATCTGTTCCCGACCAAAACCCAGACAACGGCCATGCGCAAGCGTCTCGCGGAGACCTACAAAGAACAGCCGGGATTCAATCGCGAAAAGCTTCAGGCCTATATCAAAGAGAAAAACCGCGGCGCGATTCGCGTTTTAATCGCGTGGCTTTTGTTTAACGCGCTCTGGGTTGTCCTTTTTTTTAACGGAATCATCGGCGCGAAAGAGATTATTTTGATTACGTCGTTTTATTTTTGCAGTGATTTTATTTGCTATTTGTTTTATTGTCCTTTCGGACTCATCATTATGGACAGTAAATGCTGTGTGAATTGCCGCATTTATGACTGGGGGCATTTTATGATGTTCTCGGTGAGTTGGATGATGTTTGACTTTTTCGGCGTCACGTTGACGCTGATGGGAATCGCCGTGCTTCTCAGGTGGGAATACACGGTGGCCAAGCATCCGGAATATATGTGGGAAGGCAGCAATCGGATTTTGCAATGCCGCAATTGTCAAGACCAGACCTGTCAGGCCAAAAAAAGAGTCGTGTCCTACCTTCCCCGTTTTTTGCATCCTTACCGCAGTTACCCAAGACCCAAAAAAGCGGCGAAACAATAAACGCGTCATTTGATATTTTCCCGAACAATTTTTTTAAAACGTCGGCGACACCATCGTGTGATTATCGCGGGCGTTTTTTTGTTTGCCATTTCGCGGAAAATCCCGCCATATCCGACAAGGGGATTAGTCATTGATTAACCAGCTGATGCCTTTTGCCATGCGGACGTCCGCGTTTTTAAAATGGTTGCCTTTGTTCATGTCAAATTGTACCCGGACGCCTTCAGCGCGAAGTCTTTCGTATTGACCGGAAACGGCTTTTTCAACCGTGGCCATGACGGGGTTTTTGGTTTTGGCTTCTTTGTCGCCAAGACTTAAATAGACCCGAGGGGTTTTGATTTGATGTTTTTCGGCGTACTCTTCCCACCCTGGATACCACAGTGACGGGGAGACCGCCGCGACGCCGTCAAAACAATCGGTTTGATAGGCCGACCACATGGCGAACAGACCCGCCAGCGAATAGCCGGCCAGATAAAAACGCTTTGGTTTTTGGGTGCGGTAAGACTGTTTGAGCTCCGGAATGAGTTCTTTTGTCACGTAGTTGAGGGTTCTTTTGCCGCCGTTTCCGAAATCCAAGTTGTTTTTTTGGTCGTAAACGTGCCATGGTGTTAAATCCCATTGCCAGTCGTCGATGAGGACGCCGACGAGGCACCAGTTGTCTTCGGGATTTAGCTTTTGGAGGGCTTTGATTTCCTTTTCTTTTTCCCGTAGACTTTGGGCGTCTATCGGCTCGATAATCCAGTTTTTGGCTTTGGGATTGCCGTATAAATAGTTTTTTCGCTCTGAAGCCATGATGTCTCCTCGCTTGCCTTGCTTGATGAAAAAGCCCTGTCGGACAGCCGTTTTGACGATGACCTTGGATCATAACGTGTTTTTCGCTTGATCGAACGTCAATTGTACGGACAGAACCCGTATCCGACGGTCGGTCATCCGTCGTGAAAATCTTATTTTGACGGTGGGTGAATGATTCGAACTGTCTTATTTTGTTTTGATGAAATCAGTTGGAGGTGGCGAAGGGGCTGTTCGCCGCGCCCTCTCCTATTTTTCGAACATGATCGTAAAGTTCCCTATAATGGGACGCTTCGGTGCTGTTGCCGCCGTCATATTGGACATCCGTCGGGAATATGGCCACGAAGCGTTTGCCGCTTTGACTCCCCGTGCCCGCGACGGCATAATGGGGTATGTTTTCGTACGATGTGTCATTCATGTCGTAGGCTCTGATGGTGACGAGATGACCGCCGTATCCGGCGTTTTTGCTTTCGACCAGGTAAAATTTGACCGAGTTGTCATCAATTTGCTCGTAATCCCACCAATTGTTGTTGGGCATGGCCAGCATAAAGTCGTTGCCGTAAAAGTAGAGGATGCTGCCGTCTTCTTTGGTGGTTAAGCCGTCCAAGATGTTGTAGGGACCCGCTTTTTTGCTCGCTGTGGTTGTCGGTGAGACGGAAGGCGTAGATGTCGAAACCGATGGTGCCGGATTCTCCTTTTGGAGCGCTTGCATGCCGGTGCGCATCAGCGCGCCGCATCCGGTAAGCGTTAACGCCGCCGTGAAGACCGCGATAATGGCTAACACGTTAAATCGTTTTTTCATTTTTACACCTCGTTTGAATTTATTATGGTTTTTGACAAAGTCGAATTACAATCTGGTCACCGTCTCGGAAAGCGGTTTGCGGCTCGTGTGATTGGGAAGCGGTTTGGCGTCCTCCGCGGCATATCCCAAGTCGAGCAGCATGAGGACTTCCTCGTTTTTGGGGAGGCCCAATAGCTCTGCCGCTTGATCGGGATCGAATTTATTGAGCCAGCAGCTGTCAACGCCCGCGTTTTTGGCGGCGAGAAGCATATGGGTGGCGACAATCGCCGCGTCCTCAGCGCCGGAATCCCTTTTGCCGCCGGGATAGGTATAGACGTTGTTTGTGTCATAGGCGACAACCAAGACAGTGGGCGCGCCGAAACGGCAGGGCGTCAGTTCGTCGATTTTGGCGAGTGTCTCCGGTGACTGGACGACGTACACACGCTGTTCTTGCGAATTTTTGGCGGTGGGCGCCGCTCGGCCGGCTTCTAAAATCGCCGTTAATTGTTCTTCCGAGATTTGTTCGCCGCTGTATTTTTTGCAGCTGTAACGCTCGGTAATGAGTGTGTTAAATTCCATTCGCGACCTCCGTTTGATGAAAATAGCTTTTTCCGTTTATCGTTTTTCCGAGTATAAGGTGGTGATGATTTCCTCATATTTGGGCAGGCTAACATCGTATTTTTCCGCCATGCGAATCACTTCAAAAATCAAGCCGTCGATTTCCGATGGTTTGCCGGCGGCGAGATCCTTTTGCATGGATGTCGTCATATCGGGCGGAAGGCTGTCCACGATGTCGAGGTTGCGCCGGACGATGTCTTCCTCAAAGGTGATGCCCATGGCCTCGGCCAGGCGAACAAGCTCACGAACCAGTGTGATAAAGGTGTCTCTGACTTCCCCGTCTCGCCGAATGGCGCCGGCGGGCACGTTGTAATAGACGCCGCAGGCGTTGGACGGTGAAATGTAACTGTATTTGATAAAGGTGTCTTTTTGAATGTTTTTGGAATGGTTGGCGGTGATGCCGGCTTCGTCTAGATCCTGTTTGACCCTGTCCAAAACCGGTGTGTCGTCCTTCGGATTTCTGACGCCGAAGACCACAGTGAAGATATCTCTTTCCATGGCGATGACACCGGGCGATTCGATGAACGCGGCGATATAGATACAGCCGTCGGTGACGAGATTATCCGGGAAGAACGGCTGAAGTTCGCCGCCGGTTCCGTAAATATTCAGTATCGGAATGATGATTGTTCCTTCGTGACAGACACGCTTTAAAAAGGCGATGAGGGCGTCGTCCAGGGAATAGCCTTTGACGCAGAGAAAGATGATATCGGGCTTTTGATGATATTCCGCCGTGGAAAATGCCGGCAACGTGACGGTATACGCTTGACCGCCGATGGGTTTGAGCGTGAGACCCTTTTGATTGATGGCGCTTAGGTGCGCGCCTCTGGCGATGACGGCGACGTCTTTGCCCGCTTTCGCGAGATAGGCGGCGATGGCGCCGCCCGTTCCGCCCGCTCCGACAATGAGATATTTCATGGGACCAATCCTCCTCCCATATAATGTTTGTGATGACGCGTGATGTCTCAAAAACGAATGATTCAACCGGTCAATCACGATGATTGGGTGTTGTGTTTTTACCGGTCAATGGGCATTTCCGGCGCTGTTTTTAGCCGGATTGACGTGTCTTTGAGCTCAGACTTGTTTTGTTCGTTAACGCTGATTCCTCTGTGATATGTTTAAAAGAAAATGTTTTACTTTATTATATCACGCGATAGCGAGACAAGCAAGCGTTCGACATCAATCGAATGGTCTGCGGGAAAAAAACTTAGGTTTTCCCCGCGCGATGGACAGCGAGCCTGTCTCATTTTTCTTACGCTTTTTGAAGACGTGAAAAAGTCCGGGGCTTTCGCTCCGGACCGTCCGCGATATGATGTTGTTCGCGTTGTGATATTGGATTGATTGATTTTGCCGCTCGCGAGAGATTAATCGTCATGGTCGTCATGGTCATCGTGATGATCATGGTCATAGGCGTCGCTGTTAATCGGTGTGAGATTGTAGGTGCCGCCGGTGAGGTCTCCGGCTCCGCCGCCGCCGTCTTTGCGGTCGATTTTTAATGTGAGGGAATTGCCGTTGGGGGTCAAGGTGATGCCGTTAAATTGTCCCGAGACGTCTTGTCCGTTTTCGTTGGTGACGCGGGTGAAGGTGACGGAATTGCCGTTGACCTGCGCGGTGGACACATCGAGATAGAAATCATTGTCGTGATCATCACCGGCTGTGTAATAGTAGGATTCGATTTTGACCCGGCAGTCGTCGTTGTCGACGTCGAGTTTGTATTGCATTTGATTGCCGGAGGCGCATCCGAAATCGTCATACGGTTTTAACATGGCGATGACATTGGCGCTGTTGTTTTGCGGGGCGGGGTTTGCGGCCGCCTGGGTTTGGACTTGCGGTTGCGCTTGGGTTTGGGTATTGGTCGTGACCGCCGTTTGTGAGGCCGCCGCGTCTGACACGGGCTGAGGCTGGCTGGCTTGCTTGTTGGCCGAACATCCCGTTAAATGAACCATGATTAAAGTTCCCAACACGATGAGAATGGTTATCCCGACTGTTTTTTTGGTCATTAGCTTTTTCATTTTTAATCTCCTTTAACTCCTGTAAAATGAATTGAACGAAAATCGTGAATTTTTTTGAATCTTTTCCTATAACACACTGTTTGTGATGGATTTTCGAATCGGATTTTTATCCCTTGCCTTTGAATGAATGATTTGTGGTTTTCCGCCGCTTCCCTCCTTGTTTTGTTGTTTGTCTCTGTATTTTTTATGGCGCCATTATAGCAGGGGTAAAGACACAATAAAGACACTGTCTTTCGCCGGCTTGAAAATATTTAAGAATGAATTAAGCATTGTCTAATGAATGGCAAATAGTCTATTTTATGGTATAAAAAAAGAGCCGCGCCGCCATAAAATATGTTTTTTGACGACAACAGCTCGTTTTTGTTGTTTTTTTTGGTTTTTAGCCGTTTTTAAGGGTTAGAACGCGATGACGCCGAGCCCTTCGAGAATCGAACTGATCAAAATGGCCAAAATGGCGATGGGCGCGATGTATTTGAGCAGAATGACGAAGAGTTTTTTGCGCTTGAAGGGATGATTGTGCAGCTCTCCCCCTTCGATTTCGTCAATGATAACCCGGGTATCTAGGATATACCCGACAAAAATACAGGTGAGCAGGGCGCCGATGGGCATCAGCACGGAGTTGGAAATGAAGTCGCAGAAGCTGAAGAAGTCCATGCCGAAAATATGGAAATCAGCCAGCAGACCAAAGGACAACGCCGATGGGATACCAATGATGATTGAGACGATACAGAGAATGATGACGGCTTTCTTTCTGGACCATTTAAACGAGTCGCAAGCCGAGGAAACCGTGGCTTCCAGCAGTGAGATCGTTGACGTAAGGGCGGCGAACAAGACCATCACAAAGAATAACGCGCCGATAACATGGCCGAACTGCATGGTGTCGAAGACCTTGGGCAGGTTGATGAACATGAGGCCGACGCCTTTGCCGAGGGCCGCGGGATCACCGCCGGAATAGACAAACACGGCCGGAATAATCATAAAGCCCGCCAAGAGGGCGACGATGGTGTCAAAGACCTCGATTTGGGTGACGGAGGATTCCAGGCTTTCTTCCTGAGGTAGGTATGAGCCGTAGGCGACCATAATCCCCATGGCCAGCGAGAGCGAATAAAACATTTGCCCGAGGGCGCCCAAGCATCCCTGGAAACTGAAGTTTTGCAATGACGGCAAGAGGAAATATTTGACCCCTTCGATGGCGCCGGGTTGAATGCAAACAAAAATCGCGATAATGATCGAAATAACAATCAAAATCGGCATCATGATTTTGCTGACTTTTTCAATCCCCTTTTGAACCCCGAAGGCCACGATGATACCGGTGCCGATGACGAAGACCATCTGCAGCAAGACGGTTTCGACCGGTTGCGCGGCGAATTCGGCGAAATAGGTATCCGAGGCGGCCGCGGCGCCGGCACCGGAGATAAAGACCCAAGCGTATTTAATGATCCATCCCCCGATGACACAGTAGTATGGGAAGATGATGAATGCGACAATTGCGCCGATGACCCCGACAAAGTTCCATTTAGGATTGAGAGCCCCATAGGCTTTGGTGGGTCCCAATCGGGATTTTCGCCCGATGGCCAATTCCGCTGTCATGATCGTAAAACCGATGGTAACGACAAAAATAACGTAGACCAGTAAAAAACTGCCGCCGCCGTATTTCGCGGCAAGATACGGAAAACGCCAAATGTTTCCCAAACCGACAGCAGAGCCTGCTGCCGCCAGCACAAAGCCAACCTTCCCGGAAAACTGACTTCTCTTTTTTTCTTCCATAATTTGCTACCTCTTATAAAATAATTTAAGATTTTTTTAATATAACACGAATTTCGGCGAATTGCAACGGATAATGCAATCGTCGTTGTTCATTTTCTTGTCTGATTTGAGTAATTTCAAGAGGAATAACGGAAATTTTAGGATTGTGACATCAATTTCGATAAAAAAAGTCGGACTTTTGAGAATCGATAACATTTTCATCACAAAGAAACCGCCTGTCGGGAATCGACAGACGGCAAATATTTCCGAATGATAGTCCCTGCCTCCGATGAGAGGTTGGGTTGACAAATCGGACGATATGAAAGAAACTGCCTTACTGCGCCATTTGTTTGGCGACTTCTTCGGCAAAGTTTTCTTCTTTCTTTTCGAGACCTTCACCCATCATGAAACGGGCAAAACGACGAATTTTGACATTTTCACCGATCTTCATGATCTGTTCTTTGACCAGATCGCCCACAGATTTGTCAGGATCTTTGACAAAAGGCTGTTCTAACAAGCACATTTCTTTATAATATTTGTTGATACGGCCTTCAACCATTTTGTCGACAATTTTTTCCGGTTTTCCTTCGTTTAAGGCCTGAACCCGGAGAATTTCCTTTTCGTGAGCGACTTCGGCTTCGGGAACATCTTCTTTGGCCAAATATTTGGGATCAGCGGCAGCGATATGCATCGCGATATCTTTGGCGAATTTTTGGAAATCGTCGGTTTTCGCGACAAAGTCGGTTTCACAGTTGATTTCAACGAGGACGCCGATTTTTCCGCCCATGTGAATGTAGGATTGGACAACGCCTTCGGCAGCGATACGGCCTTCTTTTTTAGCGGATTTCGCTAGACCTTTTTCGCGCAGAATTTCGATGGCTTTATCCATATTTTCGTTGGCTTCAACCAGGGCTTTTTTGCAGTCCATCATACCGCAGCCGGTTTTATCTCTTAATTCTTTAACTAATTTTGCGTTCATAATTTTGATTTACCCTTTTTAAATTGTTTCGATTGATTTATTCAGCAATTTCTGCTTCTTCTTCGTCCGTTGCTTCTTCTTCGGCGACTTGCGCTTCGGGTTCCATCTGTTCCCCTTGTTTTCCTTCGATGATGGCATCGGCCAAAATTCGTAAAATCAAGGCGATTGCACGGATGGCATCGTCATTGCCGGGAATGACATAATCAATTTCGTCGGGGTCGCAGTTGGTATCGACAATGCTGATGATCGGAATGCCGAGCTTGTGAGCTTCTTCGATGGCAATGCGTTCTTTTTTGCTGTCGATGATGATCATGGCACCGGGCATCGGCTTCATTTCTTCGATACCGCCCAAGAATTTTTCCAGTTTTTCCCGTTCACGGCGAAGTTTAATGACTTCTTTTTTGGGAAGAAGGTCGAAAGTACCGTCTTCTTCCATGTTTTTGAGGTCTTTTAAACGAGCGATACGTTTGCTGATGGTGGCGTAGTTGGTCAAGGTGCCGCCGAGCCAGCGATGACTGACATAGTAGGAGCCGGAGCGTTTCGCTTCGTTTTCGATGCTGTTCTGGGCTTGTTTTTTTGTGCCGACAAACAACACGTCTTTTCCGGAAGCTGCGACGTCACGAACGAAATTGTAGGCGACATCGATCATCTTAACGGTTTGCTGTAAATCGATAATATAGATGCCGTTACGTTCGGTGAAGATGTATTTTGCCATCTTCGGGTTCCAACGTCTGGTTTGATGTCCGAAATGGACACCTGCTTCAAGCAGTTGTTTCATTGTTACAATAGCCATAATGTCCTCCTGGTTTTTCTTCCATTTTCCTTTTTCGGCGGGGTTTCACCCGAAGGCACCGGAGCCGCCTTTGGAAAATGTGAGTATTGATACAACTTTTGTATTTTAACGGATAATTCCGATAGATGCAAGGATTAAAGTAAATATTTATCGTAACTTTTTGCTTTTTCTTCGGATTTAAAGACCGAATGCACATAATTTGTGTCAATAACAAAGACGTCCCGGTCATATTCACTGGCGTAAAAGGACACTTCTTCCAGAAGTTCTTCAAACACGGTGTGGAGTCTTCTAGCGCCGATATTCTCTTCTTCCTCGTTTTTGTTAAAGGCGATTTCCGCAATGGCCCGGAGAGCGTCTTCTTCAAATTGCAGATGAATGCCTTCGGTTCCCAAAAGAGCCGTGTATTGTTTGACGACGGCGTTTTCGGGTTGCGTTAAAATGGCGACAAAATCATCCACTGTCAGGCTTTCCAACGTGACGCTTACCGGGAAGCGCCCTTGAAGCTCGGGAATCATGTCTTCGATTTTTGCTACATGAAAAGCACCGGCACCGATAAAAAGCATAAAATCTGTTTTAACCGGTCCGTATTTGGTGTTGATGGTGCTCCCTTCGACAATCGGAAGAATATCCCGCTGAACCCCTTCCCGTGACACATCCGGGCCCTTGGCGGCAGCACCGCTTGCGATAATTTTGTCAATTTCATCGATAAAAATAATACCGTTTTGTTCGGCTTCCCGTAAGCCTTGTTCGTGCACTTCGTCCATGTCAATGAGCTTTTGACCTTCTTGATTGATGAGCACTTCTCGAGCATCCTTCACGGAAAGATGACGTTTTTTCTTTTTCTTTTTGCCGGGCATCAAGCCATCAAAAATGTTTCCGATTTCGATGGTCATATCTTCGCTCATACCAGCCATAACGCCGATAGATTTGGACAAATCATCATCTACTTCAATGTCGATGACCTCATCTTCCAATTCACCGGCAAGCAGGGCTTTTTCGATTTCGTCTCTTTTCTCAAGACGGCGTCGTTTTTCTTCAGGGCTTTCTGCCTCATCGTCTGTGTCATCTGATACAGCGCCTGACATGCTTTTGGAAAGCAGATCAAAGGGATTAACCAAGGTTTCTTTTTTGTTCTCGGCTTTGATTTTCGGCGCTAAGGCATCCAGGATGATCCGGTTGGCCCGTTTTTCGGCTTCGTTTTTCACTTCTTCCATTTTTTGGCTTTGCACCATTCGGACAGACGTAGTTACCAGATCTCTGACCATGGACTCCACATCCCGTCCGACATAGCCCACTTCGGTAAATTTTGTGGCTTCCACCTTAATAAAAGGTGCTTTGACCAATCTGGCGATACGTCTGGCGATTTCGGTTTTCCCGACACCGGTCGGCCCCATCAAAATAATGTTTTTCGGCGTGATTTCTTCTCGGATTTCCTCGGAAAGCAACGAGCGGCGATATCGGTTTCTTAAGGCCACCGCGACGGCTTTTTTGGCTTTCTCCTGACCGATAATATAGCGATCAAGCTCATTAACAATGACCCTGGGGGTCAAATCTTTCATTTCTTTTTTCATGGTCATCCTCCGGACTGATTAAAGACTTTCGACGATGATATTGTCGTTGGTATACACGCAAATGTCCGACGCGATTTTCAGAGATTCATAAGCGATTTCTTCGGCACTTAAGTCTGAATGGGCTTTTAAGGCTCTGGCCGCAGCAAGGGCATAATTGCCGCCCGAACCGATGGCCGCGATGCCGTCATCGGGCTCAATGACTTCACCGGTGCCGGAAATAATCAGCATATCCTCGGCGTCCATCACAATCAAAAGGGCCTCGAGTTTTCGTAAGACCTTGTCAGAGCGCCAGTCTTTGGCGAGTTCTACGGCGGCTCTGCGAAGGTTACCGTTGTATTCCTCAAGCTTGTGCTCAAAAAGCTCCGCCAGGGTAAACGCGTCGGCAACGGTGCCCGCGAATCCGGAAATGACTTTGCCGTGATAGAGCCTTCTGACTTTTTTTGCTGTTTTTTTCATGATGACCGATTCGCCCATCGTCACCTGACCGTCTCCGGCAATGGCGGACTTTCCATTATGCCGAATGCCGATAATCGTTGTTGCTTTTAACATAGTTTCCTCCGATGATTTATCTGCTAGGTTTTGATAATTTCTTTGTTGAAGTGCCGTCAATCGGCTTTTTCATGGGACTGACAATGCGCGCAATAAACTTTTTTGCGTTTCCCGAATCCCTTGGTAAACATGGTATTGCCGCAAACCGGACATTTTTGGGATGTCGGCGCGTCCCAGCTGACATAATCGCAATCGGGATAGTTAGAACAGGAATAGAAAGTCCGTCCCTTTTTTGATTTGCGCTTAACCAGATCTCCCCCGCATTCAGGGCAAATTCCACCGGTTTTTTCCAGATACGGTTTGGTGTTTTTGCAATCGGGATAACCGGGACATGCAAGAAACTTACCGTATTTACCGTTTTTGATGACCATTTGCCTGCCGCAAAGCTCGCAAAACTCGTCAGAGAGCGGATCTTCGATTTTAACGCTCTTCGCGGTGCTCTTGGCATGGGACATTTCCTTTTCGAAAGGGGTGTAAAAGCCTTCCATCAGTTCAACCCAATCACGGTTTCCTTTGGCCACCTCATCGAGCTCATTTTCCATTTTCGCCGTGAATTTGACATCGACAATATCGGGGAAATAGGTCTCCATCAGTTCCGTAACCTGTCTTCCCAATTCTGTCGGATAAAACAGCTTATTTTTGACCTCGACGTAATAACGATTCTTAATCGTTGCGATGGTCGGCGCATAGGTACTCGGACGGCCAATGCCGTTTTCTTCCAGGTATTTTACCAACGACGCTTCGTTGAAACGGGCAGGCGGTTGCGTAAATTTCTGTTCCTTATTGATTTTCAGTAAATCCAGAGAGAGGCCTTTTTTTAGTTCCGGTAACGGATTGTCTTTTTTGGCGGCGGAAGTCAAGATTCGAGTAAATCCGTCAAAGCGCATCACTTCGCCGTTCACGACAAACTTCAGCGGTCCGCAGAGGACATCGGCTTTGGCGTGATCATAGACGGCAGAGGCCATCTGACCGGCAATCATACGTTCCCAAATTAATTTATAAAGCCGATATTGATCGCTTTCCAATGATTCTTTGACATCTGTTGGTGTCAAAAACACATCGACGGGGCGGATGGCTTCGTGAGCGTCTTGGATATTTTTCTTTTTAGCAGCTTTTTTGCCGTTTCCAAGGTAGTTATCTCCAAAACGATTTTCGATCAAACGATGAGCGGCGTCCACCGCCTCCGCTGCGAGTCTGGTGGAATCGGTTCGAATATAAGTAATCAATCCGATTTGCCCTCTTCCTGCAATATTCACCCCTTCGAAAAGTTGTTGGGCCACGCGCATGGTGCGTTGCGTATTAAATCCGAGGGCTTTATAGGCTGTCTGTTGCAAGGTGCTGGTGGTAAACGGCAAAGGCGGCCTTTGATATTTCACCTTTGTATCAACCTCACCGACCTCAATAGCGTCACGGTGGTCATTGATGATCTTTTCGATGCGATTCGCTTCATCTTCATTTGGAATTGAAATTTTCTTGCCGTTTTCCGAATAAAAATCTGCTGTGAAAGGCGCAGAGTCATCATGTTTTAATGACAGGGCAATCTTCCAATATTCTTCGGGAACAAAATTTTCGATTTCTTTTTCTCTGTCAACGATAATACGCGTGACAACGGATTGAACGCGGCCGCCGCTGAGCCCTTTTTTTACCTTATCCCACAGGAAAGGGCTTAAAGAATAGCCCACCAGGCGATCCAATACCCGGCGTGCTTGTTGGGCATTAACCAAATCCATATCAATGGCACGGACGTTGTCCAACGCCTGATTGACTGCGTTTTTTGTTATTTCATGAAATTCAATCCGGCAAGCGCTCGCGGGAGCAATACCGAGAGAATTGGCAACATGCCAAGAAATAGCTTCCCCTTCGCGGTCGGGGTCCGTTGCCAGAAGAATCGTATCGCTTTTTTTCGCTTCTTTCTTTAAAGTGTTCAACAATTCCCCTTTGCCGCGAATGGTGATATAGTCCGGTTTGAAGTGATCATCAATATGTATTCCGATACGACTTTTGGGCAAATCAATCACATGGCCCATCGTTGCCTGAACCCGATATCCATTGGGCAAATATTTTTTTATGGTTTTCGCCTTAGCCGGCGATTCCACAATTACTAACGTACTCAAAAGCGCTTCCTCCTGCTGCTTCTAAATTCCTGTTTATATTATATTTTGCCGGCAAAAATACCGGCAAGATCATGCGACTCTGTAACTCGTCTTGTTGTCTTGATGTGATGTCATCAAAATGTCATCGGAAGAACGAGGAATCAAATAGCGATCAACTCGATTTTCCAGTGAGGCTTCGATGAAACTAATTGAAAATATTAAAACATTTTAATTAAGAAATGCTTTAAGAGAATCAATATTCCCGTTAAACAGATTCATGTCCACAAAGCGTTCGGCCCCTTTTGTCTCAAATAAAAGACCGCGGTTGGAATACTGCCAAAACGTCCATTTTCTGCCGTCGGAAAGTGAAGGCTCCGCGCTGGTGTAATCACTGATCCAAATCGGACAGTCTAAAAAGCGAGTGGCGACATAAGTGTCATAGATATTATGATTGATATAGAGAATCGGTGTCTTGCCGTAAACCTCCTTGAGTTGAATGACAATCGAATTGATTTTGGAGATGGTCTCATCATAGGAAGATAAATCATCCAACGGCAAATTCTCGATATCAACCACCGGCGGCAGGCGTTTTGCTTTTTTAGGAACGGTTTTAATAAAAAGCTCAGCTTGTTTTTGGGCATCGTCTTTATAATCAAAAAACAGATAAGCGCCGACATAGATCCCGTGTCTCTCGGCGGCTTCGGCATTTTTTTCGAATGTCTCGTCAGCGTAATAACTGCCTTCCGTTGCTTTGATAAAAGCAAAACGGATATCTTGTGCATCAAAAGCTTCCCAATTGATTTCTCCCTGATAAGATGATACATCAACACCTCGAATCAATTCTTTATTGCTTTGATCGAGGTTATATTTTGTCGAAGCTCCGAGACTGATCCAAGTCAAAAGCAGCAGCATAATGGCCACGATTGCGATCCAAAAACTGTATTTTTTAAAGATATTGAGCATTTTCTTTCTCCCTAATGGAAATTATTTTTGATTATAACGAAGGATCTTGTTTAATTCAAGCAGGATTTGCGTTATACTAATTTGACATTCAAAAATAAATGCGCGATGAACTCGATTAGGAGGAAATTATGAAATTTGACCATAACGTATCGGCTTTTTCGCCGGTTCAGCCCGATCTTTACCAATCAAAAACACTCGAATGGGACGACATTCCCAAAACGCATCGTCATGATGGAGATTACCTATACGTCATTTTAAATAATAACGACATGTATGATCGTTATCTGAAAGACGACATTGTTATTATCAAGATTCAAAATGACTGTCCCGATGAGGGCGACGCTTTATTATCAATAGATGATACAGTAATGCTCAAACATATTAAGCTTATCGATGGAAAAGTTATCTTAACCAATTTAAACCCTTACGATGACAGTGAAGAAATGGTTGATCAAGATAAAATCAATATTCTAGGGATTCCTGTTTCTGTCATGCGAGTAAGTTAACAGTCGACAATGTAAAATATTTCTTTCGATAAAACATCTCTCGGACATCCCAATTCGTTATAACGCGAAGGCTGAACAACGGTTTTTGTTGTTCAGCCTTCAATTTTGCGAATAGACAATCGCGATGAGAGATAAAATATAAGGCAAAGGCAATTGCATAATACGCATTCTTGTTTTTCTTTCTATGGTTTAGAAAATTGTCTTTCCGATCATTTTTTGTCAAGCTTTCGTTCTAATTTTTCGATAATCGCTTCGCCAATCAATTCGTTTCCTTTTGTATTCGGGTGAAAGTCCATTGGGGCGCAATAATTATTAAGAAAGGTGATATCACAATAATCAACAAAATCATATTTTTCGCTTGCTTCTGACAACATATCGTTATACAAACCGGTGACTTTCATATATACATCTTCATATTTTGTGTGTCTGTTTTCCAATAATTCTTGGAAATATATAATCTTTTGAAGCTTATCATATAATGGTGAATAAAAATGACTCAGAGCAACTATTTTCACTTTAGAATTTAGTTGAAAAAGAAGCTCCCAATTATTTTTGACATTCCCAATACATTGTTTTAATACAGGGATGATATCTTTTGGTAATTGATCTCTGACTTTTTTTTCAATCAATTCAAAAGGACCGGATCGAATATAAGAAAATAAATCATTGGGACCTGCGCTATAGATAAAAATCGGATTTTCAGCCATCAAATATAATGATTTTAATGTGATATCATAGTCTGAAGGCATGATATTTATTGTGTGTTTAAAGCTATCGGGAACAACTAATTTAAATAAAGCATTGGTATTTCTTAAATCGTCAATTGATTGGATTTGCAATTTTTTAAGATATGCAATGCTGCGGTCTTTCGTTAAATTATCTTCAAAATCCCAAGTATGATTGTTGTCCAGCCGTGAAAAATTCAAACCGGAAACACCGTAACCTTTTCTTATCAATTCTTTAATAACCACATCATAAAATCCGATATGATTTTTATTGTCTCTCGTATACGGCATCCCCAATGAGTTAACGCCGCAAAACACTTGTAGTTCTTTCAAAACAATCTCTTTCCTTATCATCATTGACAAAAACAGATGACAATTAATGGTTTTTTTTCAATTCTTTTAGATCTTCGGCAATATTGTGTTCCGGTGAGCTTCTGTAATAATCAAAAGGATATCTGTTTTTGATATAAGTGTGAATAAAATCAATATAATAATTATAATCCCCTGTTTGACTTTCATACTTTTTAGCAGATTCGTCAATCACATTTAAGATATCGCTTTTAGAATAGTGAGTTCCATGTATATCATTATCATTGCTGATCTGGAATATTGTTCTATCTAAATCAATCGTCAAATCTCTGATATAATAATTATCAATGATATTATTTTCTAGGATAGACAAAAAATGATAATATTCAGCTTGATTATAATGCGGATCCGGGATAATACGTCCATTTGGTGTTTTATAAAAAGCTTGTCTGGGAAATGGAGGCACATAGGTCACATTCGCAAATCCCAAACCATCTTTCAAAATTTTTGAATTCATAAAGATATCGGTTATTGATAAATTAACCAATCTGGGAGCACCGCATAAAAGAACCTGTGTATTGGATTGATGGTTTCGATTATTGTTTTGAATCAATTCGAGAATAGAATTAATACCATATATCCCTCTTTCCAGAGAACCGAAGATATTCGGAGCAGTTAAAGCGCCATGCCTAATAATTACATCCAAAAATGATCCTGTTCCTAAATTTAAAATAACAATATTGGCGTTGTCTATATCTGTGTCAAATATAACGTCCTGGACTCCTTTTTCAGAACCGCCAGAAAAATACTTTTCAATTTCCTCTTCTGTGAATAAAGGATTGCCTTTTTCTATCGCACGTCTAAAATCAGTTCTGTTCCAATTGTTTGAATTCTTTTCACTGTAATTCTGAATAATCCAATTCGCCACAGAGAGTGCATTATTGTTTTCACTTCTTACCAGATGATATGTTTGAACTTCCAATCCATGTTTTTTTCCATATTTAACCAACTCAGGATTTCTTTCCAACAATAATCTGCCGGGTTCTGAAAAGGAAAATCCAGTACTAATCGAATTACCGATAGCAGTAAGTGATAGTTTCTTCTTGGGATAATCCTTCATGTATTGAACTAGTTGTTCGTTGACTTGTTCTAATTGATCTTTTTCTATATTTTTATCATATTTCATGGACATACACCTTTAGATATCATTTTACCATGTTTCTAGTTTTTAGTGTTTAAATTAATTTTTTCCTTAAATGGCAATGATATATAGCGCATTTGATTCTTTGATATAAAAAAAATCAACCATTTCTGATTGATATTTATCTAAAGTCCGAAAATCTCGAACTGATTAACCTATGGTGCGAGAGACGGGAGTCGAACCCGTACGTACGGTGTACACACGCCTCTGAAACGTGCTTGTCTGCCTATTCCAACACTCTCGCAATGTCAAATGCTTAACTATAATAAGCTTTAATTTTCCGTTTGTCAAGAATTGATTCAAATCTTTTTGAAGAATATTTTATTTTCGCAGATTCTGTTATACATTGAATTAAAGCGTGGCTTTTTTGCAATTGAAAGATATTTGCGATAAGAGACAGCTTCGGTTATACTTTTACCGGATGAAAAAACGCTCATCCGAAAGGAGCATAAATGATTAAGCGAAAAGAAATGATTGTCATCATGTTTTTGGTTTTGATTGCTTTGATCTTGCTCGGCGCCCATTTTTTCATGTCCGGCGATCAAAATGACAAAGCTCTTCGCGTAACTCAAAATGACCGGGTAATCATGACAATACCTCTTCATAAAGACACCGAAGAGAAAATCGTCGATGGCGATCATTATAATATCATCGTCATCAAAGAAGGAAAAGCTTTTGTACAGGAAGCCAATTGCAAAAATCAAATTTGTGTTCATACAAAAGCGATTGCTGATATCGGAGAGAGTATTGCCTGCCTTCCCCATCATTTAATTCTGGAAATTGTCCCTAAAGGAGAAAATTGAAAAACTCACATCATTTAGTCATATCGGCCGTTTTACTATCCTGTTCCATCATGTTAGGCTATGTGGAATCATTGTTTCCGCAATTTATTCCAATCCCTGGCGCAAAAATCGGTTTGTCAAATATAATTACATTGCTCAGCTTTTCGTTGCTTTCTCCCCTTTCCGCGTTTTTTATTCTCATCAGCAGAATTATAATCTCGGGAGTACTCTTCGGCACGCCGGCTTCCATAATATATTCCTTGAGCGGTGGCCTCATCAGCTATATTGTAATGTTTGTTCTGATCAAATTTAACAAAAAAGGCAAATCTTCTCTCATATTCATCAGTATTTTGGGAGCGGTTGGCCACAATTTGGGACAACTTGTCGCCGCCGCCCTTCTTATGAAAACGCCTGCTATTCTTATCTATTATTTGCCTTTTTTAATCTTGCTCGCGATTCCAGCAGGACTTATCGTCGGCGTGATTTCAGGAGCTGTACTACGTTATTTGCCAACATCTTTCAAAGCAACAAATAAACAACGACAAGATCAGAGCGAGTCTTACTCATCCGAACATCACGATAACGCTTAAAACCGATGATTGACTTTCAGTATTTTTAAATGGTCTATTGCTTATCTTTCTTTTCCCGAATGAAAAGACGAATTGGCGTTCCGTCAAAGCCGAAGGTCTCCACAATTTGATTTTCGAGATAGCGCTTGTAGGAAAAATGCATCAGCGTTTCGTCATTGACAAAAATCACAAAAGTTGGCGGGCAAACACCGGTTTGAGAGCCATAATAGATTTTAAGCCGTCGGCCTGATTTTGCCGGCGGTTGCTTGAGGGTCACAAAATCAATAATGGCCTCGTTCATTTTGCCGGTGGTGACGCGTTTTTCACTCTGGGCCTTGACATAGTCAATCATGTCGTAGAGTTTCCCGATACGTTGACCTGTTTTCGCAGAAATAAAAACGATGGGTGCGTAAGTCATAAAGGATAAAGCGTTTCGGACATCTTTGGTCATTTTGTTCATTGTCTTGTCATCTTTTTCGATCGCGTCCCATTTATTGACGACAATTACTGTTGGGATAAAACGGTTATGTGCAATGCCGGCGATCTTGCTGTCTTGCTCTGTTACGCCTTTTTCGGCATCTATCATGAGGACAACCACATCTGCGCGATCAATAGCCGCCACAGCCCGAACAATGCTATAGCGCTCAATGTCATCTAATATTTTTTTCTTTCTTCGAATTCCCGCCGTATCAATAAAAATATAATCTTTGCCGTTGTGGCGTACATGGCTGTCGACGGCATCTCGGGTGGTTCCCGGAATATCACTAACGATGTGACGGTCTTCTCCTAAAAGTTGATTAACTAAAGTGGACTTGCCTGCGTTGGGTTTTCCGACGACAGCGATTTTCAGTCCGGTTTCTTCCTCGTCATCTTCTTGATAGACCGCTTCCGTGCATCGAATAATTTCATCAAGCAATTCTCCGAGACCCAGTCCCTGTTCCGCCGAAATCGGCAAAGGATCCCCGAGTCCAAGATTATAAAACTCATAAATTGCATCATCCATTTTGGCGCTGTCGAGTTTATTGACGACAACGATAACGGATTTTCCATATTTCCGAAGCATCTCCGCCACATCGGCATCAGCAGCGGTCATGCCTTCTCTGCCGTCCACAAGGAGCAATGTTAAATCTGCCATATCGATGGCCATTTCTGCTTGAACTCGCATTTGTTTTAAAATGCTGTTGTTGGTTTTAAGTTCAATACCCCCGGTATCAATAAGGGTAAAGGGATGATTCAGCCACTCCGCATCGGCGATGATCCGATCTCTGGTGACTCCGGGAGTGTCTTCAACAATGGCTATGCGCTCTCCGATGAGTTTATTAAAGAGGGTGGATTTACCGACGTTTGGCCGCCCCACCACCGCAACGATTGGTTTCATATTTTTTGTCAGGCGCAAAACCGCCTTCCCATTGACAGCGGTGTGAGGAGCGCCTTTCTCCTTTCTTTATACTTTTTTTAATTGAGATGAAAATCCAACGATACAGATTTTCTGTTTTGTATATAAAATGTATTTTTCTGTGTCCTAGATGAGCTTATTTAAGATTCATATTGCTGTTTTTCTTTGATAGTAAAATCCGTCTTCCCGATAATGGCTTCCGCAAGTAAGGCTCTTCCGTCATTGGAAATCACCCGCACGGGTTTTTGAAAGTGCTTTGATAAATCAGTAACGCTTACGTCATCAAGGAGTATTTCGGTTTGATGTTTAACGCAGTTTTCCGGAAGAAAATAAGCATTAACTTTGTCATTAAGAGGAATCTGCTTCATGATGTCAATCCCTGTCATTAAACCGGATACGGTGATGCTTTGTCCAAAAAAACGATTGACAATCGTATAGATTTCAAAATGAATGTTTGGATAAGCTTTGGTGATTTGTTTACACCATCTTTTGACATAAGGCGATGCCAATTCTCCTGTAATCATACCATAAAAACGTTCCTTTTGGGGAGTGTCATGATAAATTTGATGTTCGATAGCGATTTTTAACTGGTTTTCAAAATCGGCAATCATTCCCACGCCATTTTCGATTTGCGAAAAATCTTCATAATAATCAACATCGGGGATGTCCTTTTTAGCGATGAGAAAAAGCTCATCTCCAGGATAAACAAAATGAACTTGATGCGCAGCGAGCATCTTTTGCTGATATGTTCGAATAATATCAAGGGTTTCTCTGGCTTTGTCAGGACTCACCGGAGCAATGGCTGAAAGGCCTTTTCGATAACGGGTTAGACCGATGGGCACCACTGAGACACTTCTCATTTCAGGATAGAGGCGTGATAAATCCGACAAGGTTCGTGATAACTCTTCGCCGTCGTTATACCCCGGGCAGAGCACAATTTGAGCGTTCATCGCGATATGATGTTCTTTAAAATAGCGCAGTTCCGTCATAATATTGCCGGCGAAGCGATTGTGAAGCATCTTTTTCCGCAATTCTGGATTGGTGGTATGAACGGAAATATTAATGGGCATGATATGATAGCGGACAATCCGCTTTTTTTCGGCTTCGGAAAGATTGGTTAAAGTGATATAATTTCCGTATAGAAACGACATGCGCTCATCATCGTCTTTGATATAGAGGGTTTCGCGCATGCCGGGAGGCATTTGATCGATAAAACAAAAAATACAATTGTTTGTGCATCGTCTAATGCTTTGGTCTTTTGTATAGTCCAATCCCAATATTTCATCCGGTTCCCGTTCAATGTCCAGTTCCCAAATATCACCGTCGGGTTTTTCGATTTCTATTGTTAATTCCGGATCTTCTTCAAAAAATCGGATGTCGAGTTCGTCTTCCACCGGAAAGCCGTTAATCGACAAAAGATAATCTCCTGCCGTTATATCCAATTCGTCTAATACGGATCCGGGAATAATATGTTTGATTTGATATTTCATATGATTTTTGTTCTTTTCGTGTCAACGTGTTAACTGAGCGGCGTATAAGGACAAACCGCAATACAAAGACCGCACACACTTCCTCGTCCGATATGTTGAAAATGATTTTTCATATATTCACTGCAGGCATGGGCGTCAAATAAATCCTCTCGGTTTTTTTCCGGAGTCCAATTAACGCCTTCAATGGCCTGTGCCGGACATATCTTTTTGCATCGCGCGCAGTTTGCGCACTGTGATGGCTGAATGTCTTTAGTTGATTTGATATCCCAATCGACTAAAACGGTTCCCAATCTGACCGCGCTTCCCCACTTTCGATGAATGAAAAGGGCATTTTTGCCGATCCACCCCATGTCCGCAAGATGCGCGGCGGTTTTATGTGAAAAAACCCCGGCATAATATGCTTTGGGATCCGACTGAGAAGCCGGAACGGGATGGGCTTTTAATCCTTTGGACTCCAAAAAAAGGCCGATTTGAAGGGTGAGCTTATCAATATAACGATTGACCGCGCGGTAATGGGCAAAATATGAAATGGTGGGCTCATCTTTGATCTCGCCAATAATGCCCGAGAGAAGCCTCACCGCAACCGTCACTGCCGAAGTATACCCGAGACGCTTGTCCGGAGGTAAAATCGTTAAATTGCTGACGCCGATATCCACTCCCGGTGGATTGCCAATAATTTTTTGAAGATTGTGACAAATTGTGTGAGAATCCATGGGCTATTCCTATCGCTTTGTGCTATAATTTTCTTCAACAACGGAGGAAACGATATATGACGAATCGTAATATTGAAGATAAACTTATTATATTATATGTGCTCAGTAAAATCAAAAGCGGCTTAACCAGGGAGCAAATCGCCTTAATTGTGTTGTCCAATATACAACTTTCTTATTTTGATCTTCAATTTCTAATTGATGAATTGATTTCGGAAGGTTTAATGGTCGAAAGCAATCAGCAAAAAACCGCTCCCGAATACACGCTTACCCCTGCAGGCGCTGAATTATTGACAGGTTTATCTTATAGAGTTTCCTCATACCTCATAGAAATGATTGATGAATACATCAAAAACAATCAGGACAAAATATTAAGAGAATCAGTCATTGACGCCTACTATCATAAAACGGCTCCCAATCACTATCAAGTCCATCTATTGCTGATGGAAAATAAGATTAAAGTGATGGAAATCAATCTTGATACACCGGATGCTGAACAAGCTGCTGCTATTTGCGAAAAATGGCGGCATCAAACCCAGCGGATGTACGCGGGCATGATCGACGCTCTGATCAGCGATTACTCCTAATGGACATTTCAGTTTTTATCATAGATGATTAACGTTTTTCGATGAATTTTAGCCAAAGTCTTTTTATACGTTTTTTGCATTTAAAACCAAAAACCCGGCTAAGCCGAGTTTTTGATTCTTTCAAGATACATTTACAGCTTGCATGATAACGCAGGCTGTTTTATTTTTTTAAGAAAGAGCGTTCAATGAATTTCATGATTTCCACTATGACAAGTGGGGCGAAAGCAGCGGCGATAATCACTCCCCATTCGCTCATGTTCATCGTGGTTACATTAAAGAACGGATGCAGTGCCGGCACGAAAATTACGATTAATTGCATCGCAACGGAAATTGCGATGCCCCCCCAAAGATAGCGATTGGTAAAGAGATTTCTTGAAAAGACCGATCCATAAGCCGATCTGACGTTGAAAACATGTACCAATTGAGATAAACCAAGGACGGCAAAAATCATCGTTCTGGCTTCTTCGATTCCATATTTGTTCAAACCGTAATTAAAGACCAAAAGAGAGATGATCGCGAGCATAATACCTTGAAGGATCATGCGCACACCGTAGCCGTCTGCAAAAATGCTGTCGGAAGCTTTGCGCGGCGGATATTTCATGATGTCATCTTCGGCCTTTTCCATGCCTAAAGCCAAGGCCGGCAAAGAATCGGTAACGAGATTAATCCACAAAATGTGAACCGGTAAGAGAGGCTGAACCCAACCCAAAACCGTCGCGATAAATAAGGTGAGAATTTCCGCGATATTACAAGACAGCAGAAAATGGACAGCTTTTCGAATATTGGCATAAATTCGACGTCCTTCTTTAACTGCTGAGACAATGGTAGAGAATTTATCGTCGGTTAAAATCATCTCGGAGGCTTCTTTGGTGACGTCGGTACCGGTGATGCCCATTGCGCAACCAATGTCTGCTTTTTTGAGAGCAGGCGCGTCGTTAACACCGTCTCCTGTCATCGCGACGACTTTTCCTTTTCGCTGCCAACTTTCGACAATGCGCACTTTATTCTCCGGCGAGACTCTAGCGTAAACATTGGTGCGTTCAATCACGTTGTCAAATTCTTCATCTGACATGGCGTCGAGTTCAATACCGGACAGCGCCTGGCTGTTTTCTCCGTAAATGCCAAGTTCTTTGGCAATGGCAACGGCTGTCACCTTATGATCGCCGGTAATCATAACAGTTTCGATGCCGGCGCTATGGCATTCGCTAATTGCGTCTCCCACCTCTTCTCTTGGCGGGTCAATCATGCCGGTTAAACCTGCGAAAATCAGATGATTTTCAACTTTTTCCTGAGTTGTTTCCGGTTGTTTGGCATATTGATTAAAGGCGTAACCGAGGACCCGATAGGCGTTTTCGGCAAGCTCGTTATTGATGCGCCTGACTTCTGCTTTTGCTTTTTCGTCAAAAGGCAGTACTTCATAGCCCTTTAAGTATTCATCGCAACGATCAATGAGGATATCAGGCGCGCCTTTGGTAAAACTAAGCCAGGTATCCTGATAATGATGGACCGTTGTCATCAATTTACGGTCCGAATCAAAAGGAATTTCGGCTACTCGAGGAGCCTCTTGAAGGGAAATATTTTTGTCAAACCCCAGATTATCGGCGTAGGCCACCATTGCTACTTCCGTCGGATCGCCGATTTCTATAATTTTTTCTTCGTTTTCGACGATGGAGGCATCGTTGCAAAGGTTACCGATGCGCACGACAAACTTTTCGCTGGCTGTAAATCCATCATCTAAAATGTCCTCGGCGTCGATGAGTCCTTCATTGGCGTAAACTTTTTTGATGGTCATGCGGTTCTGGGTCAGGGTTCCGGTTTTGTCGGAGCAGATGACCGATGCGCAGCCCAATGTTTCCACTGCAGGCAGTTTACGAATTATCGCGTTTTTCTCGGCGAGGCGGGTTGAACCCATGGCAAGAACGACCGTGACAATGGCAGGCAGTCCTTCGGGAATGGCGGCTACCGCAAGGCTGATGGCCGTTAAGAACATCTGCAGAGGTGAACCACCTCTAAGAAGACCGATGACAAAAATGAGGGCGCAGGCCACAAGGGCGGCGATTCCGAGGGTTTTCCCCAATTTGTCGATGTTTTTTTGAAGGGGTGTCGTCATCGGCTCGGAGGCGTTGATCATTCCAGCGATTTTGCCGATTTCCGTATTCATCCCCGTGTCGGTTACGATAAATCGCCCGCGGCCGTTTGTCACAATGCTGTTCATGAACACCATGTTTTTTCGATCACCCAGGGGTACTTCATCTCGGTCAATGGCATCAGTGGTTTTATCCACGGGAACAGATTCGCCGGTAAGGGCGGATTCTTGAATTTGCAATGAAGCGGACTCTATGAGTCTGCCATCGGCAGGAATGTTGTCTCCGGCGTCCAGATTGACGATGTCACCGGGAACCAAAGTGGAGGCCGGTACGGTAATCACCCTGCCGTCTCTGAGCACTTTGGCTTCGGAAACGGCCATTTTTTTGAGAGAGGCAATGGCGTCTTCAGCTTTGTTTTCCTGAATGACACCAATGACGGCGTTGATGATGACAATCAGCATAATCAAAATCATATCGCTGACTTCGCCCAGTAATCCGGATACAACGGCTGCCACCAATAGGACGATGATAAGAAAATCCTTAAACTGCAACAGGAATTTTTTCCAAAATGGGGTCTTTTTGCCTTCTTTAAGCTGGTTTGGACCATGACGCTCTAGACGTGCCGATGCTTCTTGTGATGTAAGGCCGCTTTCAAAGTCAGTTTCAAACCGGCGTTGCGTTTCATCGGCGGTTAGTTTGTAAATGTTGTTCTTATTCTCTTTCAAAAAAACCTCTCTTTCTTTTCTAAATAAAAATCCCTCATGAACTGACAATTGAGATAAATTATCAAATCCATACAAAAGACCTCCATCCGAAAAACGGATGAAGGTCTTACTCACAAAAAATTTTGCTGAACGGCCGGAGACAATCTCGAAATGACGACCGATCAATCCTTTGTAGGCGAGTTACTCCCCTTCATAAATCATTGATATGCCATATTAACAAAAGCAACGGAAATATTTTTCCTAGTCATTACCGTGTACAATGATCATATCTTTTGATTTCTCAAATTTTTTGTATTTTAACACATATAGATTGAAAAGTAAAGGTCAAAACAGCCGTCTTCGGCGATTTACGCACCGAAATGCTTGAGCCGTTCAAGGACTTGAGCGAGTTTTTGTTCGTTTTCGGCGTGTTTTTTCCGTTCTTTTTCAACGACGGCTGCCGGCGCTCCGGCGAGGAATTTTTCGTTGGCAAGTTTACCGCCGGTCCGTTTGAGGTCTCCTTCGATTTTTTTCTTCTCAGCAGTCAGCCGGGCGATTTCTTTCGCTTTATCGACCAGATCATCGAGGGCAATATACACAGTGGAATCAGCTACAACCGCCGCTGTATAATCATCTTTAACGTCGGCTTCATTAATGGAGAGCACTTCGGAGACCGAGCCCATGCGACTTAAGATTTCCGATTCTTTAGACAAAAGTTCGTGTCTGGCTTTGTTGTCGGAGACAATATAAACAGCCGCTTTCTTTTTGTTCGGCACATCAGCTTCTTTACGGATTTTTCGAAGGGCACGGATAACCTCGGAAAGATAACCGATTTTATTTTCGGCTGCCTCATCGTAAAGCGCATCATTGGCTTTAGGCCAATCGGCGATAATCATGGCTTCTCCGGCGCCGGGCAGATAGTGATAAATCTCTTCGGTGATAAAGGGTATGACCGGATGGAGCATTTTTAAAATATTGGTAAGGACCGTCACCAAAGTGGCGCATGCAGCGGCTTTGCTGTCGCCGTCATCGCCGTTTAAGCGCACTTTGACGAGCTCAATATACCAGTCGCAGAATTCATTCCAGGTGAATTCGTAAATTTTGGATGCCGCGATGCCAAGTTCATATTTGTCCATATTAACGCTGACTTCGCCGATCACAGTGTTCATCCGACTTAAAATCCAACGGTCTGTCGTTTCCAGATTGACTTTGGACAGATCTGTTTCGACATCCTCATCGAGATACATCAACACAAAACGGGCGGCATTCCAAATTTTGTTTAAGAAATTTCGCGCCGATTCGATTTTATCCTGCGTCCAACGGATATCTCCCCCCGCGGCGTTGCCGGTGATGATGGCAAAGCGCAGAGCATCGGCGGAGTAAGCGTCGATGACTTCCAAAGGATCAATGCCGTTGCCGAGGGATTTACTCATTTTACGTCCCTGAGCGTCTCGAATGAGTCCGTGAATATAGACATCGGAAAAGGGCGGTTTACCCATGGTGTCAATGCCCATGAAAATCATCCGTGCCACCCAGAAGAAAATGATGTCATAACCGGTGACCAAAACATCGTTGGGATAAAATTTAGCCAAGTCTTCAGTGCTTTCAGGCCATCCGAGGGTGGAAAACGGCCAAAGAGCCGAACTGAACCAGGTGTCAAGCACATTGGGATCCTGCGTCAAATGGGCATGACCGCATTTTGGACAAACCTCGGGGGTTTGGGCGGATACAATCGTTTCACCACAAGCATTACAGGTATAAGCAGGAATTTGATGGCCCCACCAAAGCTGCCTAGAAATGCACCAATCACGGATGTTTTCCATCCAATTGAAATAGATTTTATCAAAACGTTCGGGAACAAAATTAGTTTCGCCTTGGCGAACAGCGGCAATGGCCGGCTCAGCCAGGGGTTTCATTTTGACAAACCATTGTTCAGAGGTCATGGTTTCCACTGTTGTTTTGCACCGATAGCAATGTCCGACGTTGTGAATATGCTCTTCGGTTTTAACGAGCAGCCCCAGGTTTTCCAGATCCGCAAGAACGGCTTTACGACAGGCGTAACGGTCCATTCCCGCGTATTTTTCCCCGGCAAGCTCGTTCATCGTGCCATCTTCGTTCATGACGTTGATTTCTTCGAGATTGTGGCGAAGGCCTACTTCGTAGTCGTTGGGATCATGAGCCGGCGTCATTTTGACAACACCGGTTCCGAAGGTCATGTCGACGTAATCGTCAGCGACGATGGGAATTTCCTTATTGACCAGCGGCAAGGTTACGGTTTTTCCGACAATATCGGTGTATCGTTCGTCATTGGGATTGACGGCGACACCGGTGTCGCCCAGCATGGTTTCGGGTCTGGTGGTAGCCACGACGACAGAACCGCTGCCGTCGGTCAAAGGATAGCGGATATGCCACAAGTGACCGTGTTCTTCTTCGTACTCTACTTCGGCGTCGGAAAGGGCGGTTTTACAATCGGGGCACCAGTTGATAATGCGGCTTCCTTTGTAGATGAGGCCCGCTTCATAAAGACGGACAAAGGTTTCTTTGACTGCGTGACTGCACCCTTCGTCCATTGTGAAACGTTCCCGGTCCCAATCGCAGGAAGCGCCGAGCTTTTTGACCTGTTCCCGAATGCGGTTTCTATAAAAAACCGCCCAGTCCCAAGCGCGCTCTAAAAAGGCTTCCCTTCCGATTTCTTCTTTGTTTTTGCCTTCTTCTTTTTTTATTTTATCCAGGACTTTAACTTCCGTCGCAATGCTGGCGTGATCCATTCCGGGCACCCAAAGAGCCGCGTAGCCCTGCATGCGTTTGTAGCGGATCAGCACGTCTTGAAGCGTGTCATCAAAGGCATGGCCCATGTGAAGCTGACCGGTGATATTCGGAGGCGGCATTACAATGGTGTAAGGTTTGCCTTCGGCATGGACTTCGGGTTTGAAATAGCCCTTTTCCTGCCACCAGTCGTAAATTCTGTTCTCCACCTCATGGGGTTCGTAAACTTTTGACATTTCTTTTTTCATATAAGCAAGGTACCTCTCTTATCCTACCGGATGGCGACAGTGTATGCCCCTTTTCCGGGTTTTGTCTTTGCGTACAAAAATTATTTTATCAAATACGCGCGGGGATTACCACAGTAAATTATCATAACCGACCAAACTTGAGCATACAAATCGATTGATCTTAGGCATTGTTTGACCATGACGATAACATTGACTGTCGATTGATCAAAACATGCCGAAAAAGGACAGTTGATTGCTTTCAGGCATCCCAGCCAGGCATCCGATGGCTTTCATTTTTTCCAAAATGGTTTTATTGACATTGGCGCGGTTTTGCAAATCCTCCATTGACATAAAGGGTTCTTTTTGCGCTTCTTCATAGATACTTTTAGCGGCGACCTCTCCCATGCCATCGATTGCCGATAGCGGCGGAATCAAGGCGTCCCCTTCAATGCGGAAATTTTTATAATGGGATTTATAAACATCCACTTTTCCGAAGCGAAAACCGCGACAGTACATCTCCAGAGCGAGTTCCAATGAGACGATTAAATTGAGGTCTTTATTGCTTGCCTGTTTCCCCTGGGCTTTGATTTCCTCCATTTTTTGCTTGACCGCGTTTTTTCCATCGGTCATTGTCGCCAGATCAAATTCTTTGGCGCGGATGCTGAAATAAGCTGCGTAATAGGCCAAAGGCTCATAGACTTTATAATAGGCGATGCGAAAGGCCATCATAACGTAGGCTACGGCATGGGCTTTGGGGAACATATATTTTATTTTTTTACATGAGTCGATATACCACTCGGGGACGTGAAAATCTCTCATCTGGGTCTCTTCGGCATCGGTTAAGCCTTTTCCCTTTCTGACGTGCTCCATGATCCAAAAAGCGTCCTCTGAGGGAAGGCCCATGGCGATGAGCCCGATCATGATGTCGTCTCGGGTACATATAACTTCTTTGATGGTGGCCGTGTGGTTTTCGATGAGGGATTGGGCGTTGCCGATCCACACATCGGTACCGTGGGACAGACCGGAAATTCGAATGAGGTCCGCAAAGGTGGAGGGTTTGGCGTCCTTAACCATTTCCCGGACAAAGGATGTGCCGAATTCCGGAACGCCGCAGGTCCCCAGACTTAAGTCAAAATCATCGTCTATGAGATTTAAGGCCGATGTATCGTGGAAAAGGCTAAGGATTTTGTCGTCGTCCAAAGCAATGGTCGTCGGGTCGATACCGGTCAAGTCCTTGAGCATGCGGAGCATCGTGGGATCATCATGGCCGAGAATATCCAGTTTTAACAGGCGGCCCTCGATGGAGTGGTAATCGAAATGGGTAGTGACCGTGCCGCAATCGGGATCGTCGGCGGGATATTGAATCGGGGTAAATTCGTAAATTTCTTTATCCCTGGGAACGACCATGACACCTCCGGGATGTTGTCCCGTTGTGCGTTTGATGCCGCTGCAGCCTTCAATAAGCCGTTCAGTTTCGGCGCGGCCGGCAACGATTCCCCGTTCCTCAAGGTAGTTTTTGACGTAACCAAATGCCGTTTTTTCCGCCAGTGTGGCAATGGTCCCGGCACGGAAGGTCTTCCCTTTTCCGAAAATCACCTCAGTGTAGCGATGGGCTTCCCCTTGATTATCTCCGGAAAAATTGAGGTCAATATCGGGTTCTTTGTCTCCTTTAAAACCCAGAAAGGTCTCGAAAGGAATGTCGAAGCCGTCTTTGTTTAACGGGGTGCCGCACACCGGGCAATTGGCGTCGGGAAGATCTGGACCGACACCGACTTTGGTACTGTCGAAAAATTCGACATGTTTGCAATGCTCGCAAATGTAATGGGGCGGTAGAGAATTGACCTCGGTGATGCCGCAGAGCATCGCGACGAGCGACGAGCCGACAGACCCTCGAGATCCGACAAGATAGCCGTCTTCCAAGCTGTGATGGACAAGCTTTTGAGCGATCAAGTAGAGGACCGAATAGCCGTTGCCGATGATGGATGTCAGTTCCTTATCAATTCGCGCCGAGACGATATCCGGCAGTGTCTCGCCATAGATGGCCTTAGCTTTATCATAGACCATTTGGCGAATCTCATCATCGGAGCCTTCGATGACCGGCGGAAAAGTACCATCGGGAATCGGCAGCACGTCATCGATCATTTCGGCGATTTTCCGCGGATTGTCGACAACGAGCTCATAGGCCGTCTGCTCATCCAAGTAATTAAATTCGTCGAGCATTTACTGAGTCGATCGATAATACAGCGGCGCTTGATGATCTGCGTCGTGATAGCCCTGCCCGGCTTGAATGATACTGCGATAAATGGCGTCTGCCGGATCAACAAAGTGAACGTCACCGGTGGCAACGACGAGCTTTCCGAGTTTTTCTCCGAGTTCGATGATTTTTTTGTTGTGGGCGATGAGCTCATCTTTTGTGAATTCACCGCTTCTGACCATAAAATCGTTGTTTCCCAGCGGTTGAACTTCGAGATAATCGTAGAAAGAAGCGATTCGGATCAATTTGTCTTCCGGAGCATTGTCCTTGACTGCCGCGTAGAGTTCGCCGGCATTGCAGGCAGAGCCGATGAGCAGATTTTCGCGGACCTTTGATAACAGCGATTTGGGAATCCGCGGCTTTTTGTAGAAATACTGTGTGTGGGAGACGGACACAAGCTCATACAGGCTTCTTAAACCAGCTTGATTTTTCGCGAAAATGATCACGTGATAGGGCCTTTCGGTTTTGATCACTTGATCGAGATTGAGAAGATGATTTAAATCCGTCGCCCGGGTGACGCCTTGTTTTTCAGCAAGATTTAGCAATCTGACAAAAATTTTCGCTGAACAAATGGCGTCGTCGATGGCTCGGTGATGGTGCCCCATGTCGATTTTGAAATAGGACGCCAACTTTTTGAGGTTGTGTCTGGCGATATTGGGCAACAAGGCTCTGGCCATCGCCAGGGTATCGATATAAGTCAGGACTTTTTTTATGCCGTGATCGGCCATTGCCCGGTTTAAAAAACTCATGTCGAAAGATGCGTTGTGAGCGACGATGATTTTGTCTCCGACGAAGTCAAGAAACTTTCGCACGGCCTCTTCCTCTTCGGGTCCCGATGCGGCCATCTCGTCATTGATGCCGGTTAAATCGGTGATTTTTGACGGGATTTTACGGTTGGGATTAACGAAGGTTTGAAAAACGTCGGCAATCCGGCCGTTTTTGACCCGGGCCGCAGCGATCTCGATGATTTTCTCCTTACCGGGGACAAAGCCCGTCGTCTCCAGATCGAAAAAGACAAATTCGCCGTCAAAGGGTTCATCCCCATCGCCTTCGATAATTTTGATATCGTCGTTGACCATATAGCCTTCAACGCCGTAAAGCACTTTGATGTCTTTGCCTTTGGTGAGTTTGAGCACTTCAGGATAGGCTTGGACGACACCGTGATCGGTGACGCTGATGATATCGTGGCCGAAATCTTCGGCTTGTCTGACGATTTTTTTGACCTTGCTCACCGCGTCCATTGCGCTGTACTGGGTGTGCATGTGAAGCTCCACCCGTTTGACCGGCGCGTCATCGATGCGTTTTGGACGATTGATGGTCGCCATCACCCTGGGCATCATGATGAGTTCATGGACGTATTCATCATAGGAAAGCTCCCCTTCGATTTGGAGCCATGTATCATTTTTGATTTTGTCTATGACCTGTTCCGCTTCTTTTCCTAAAAACAGTTTGCAGGAAACGGAGCCTGTTTCATCGGTGATGCTGAAAGACAACAATTGTTTGCCGTTTCGAAGTTCCCGAACATCGGTTTTGAACACCCGGCCGACATAGCAATGACGGGCTGAGTCCGTTGAAAAGCTTTCGGAAAAATCTATGGTTGACAAAGACTCGATGTCGCAGGTGAAGCGTTTGCCGTAGAACATCGGACCGTCTGAGACAGCGGCTTTTTTTCGGTTTTGACGGTTTTGGTTGTCTTTTTGAATCTGAATGTTTTCAGATTGGACTTTTTTAAGCCTTTCGTCAATGGCGTTCTCTGTCGTCTCTCCCTTTGGTTTAAGCGTTTCGATGGTCTCCGCAACATTTTGAGGCTCGGCTTTGACTGAAAATGTCTCGAGTTTGTCGATAAAGACGCTTAAGGATTTGACATAATCGAAAACCGGCATTAAGGCTTTGCGAACCGCCAGTGTGTCCGGCGAAGCGCCGGATTCAAAATACAAGGTGAGCTCCGTGCCTTTTTCATTGGATACGGCTTTTATGGGTGTTAGGTCAAATCGGGTTAAAATATCAGAAAAAGTCTGTTTTTTTTGATTTAAGATATCCATTATTTTTGATAAAAAGGGAGAAACTTGGGATGGCCCCAAGTTTCTTCCGGAATGATTAATTGTTCATGGCGATGATTTCTTCATAGAGAGCATCGGCGATTTCTTCTTCTTTGACGGTTTTGTACACTTCGCCGTGTTTGAACAAGACGCCTTTGCCTTTTCCGCCGGCAACGCCGATATCCGCTTCCCTTCCTTCGCCGGGACCATTGACAATGCATCCCATGACAGCGACGGTGAGCTCTTTGTGAACTCCGGCCAGACGCCTGTTCATTTCCTCGGCGATGCCGATGAGGTCAATTTCCGTTCGTCCGCAAGTCGGACAAGATACAATGTTGATCGTCGGCTGTCTGTTGTTGTAAAGTCCTAGGGACATGAGCATTTCTTTGGCGATGGCCACTTCGTCCTCGCAGTTGCCCGTGACGGAAACGCGCAGGGTGTCGCCAATGCCGGAGAGCAACAAATGACCGAGGGCCACCGATGAGCGAACGGCAGCGGTTTGGGCCACGCCGGCTTCGGTGACGCCCAAGTGGAGAGGAAAATCGTATTTTTGGGAGAATAAAGTGTAGGCATCGATGGTTCCCATCACTGATGAGGATTTGATGGACACCACGATGTCCTCAAAGCCATCGTCGAGCAGGTATTCCATATGACGCTCGGCACTCTCAACGAGAGCTTCCGGCGTCGGCGCGCCGTATTTTTCCAAAAGATCGGGTTCCAAGGAGCCGCCGTTGACGCCAATGCGAATGGGGATCCCTTTTGCCTTGGCAGCGGCGACAACGGCGTGTACTTTGTCGCTCCCGCCGATGTTGCCGGGGTTGATTCGCAATTTGTCCACGCCCTGCTCAATGGCAGTGAGGGCCAGCCGGTAGTCGAAATGAATGCAGGCCACAAGGGGAATTGAAATGCGTTTTTTAATTTCTCCAAGGGCAAGGGCGGCCTCTCTGTCCGGGACAGCGCAACGGATGATTTCGCAACCGCAGTCAGTCAGTCTTGCGATCTGTTCGACGGTCGCGTCCACATCGCGGGTATCGGTGTTGGTCATGGATTGAATGGCCACGGGATGATCGCCGCCGATGATGACGTCTCCGATGGCTACAGGTCTTGTTTTTCTGCGTTTAATTTCCATTTTTATATTCTTTTATGATCCTTTCGAGAATGTGAGATGAGGTTTTTGCTTATGAGTGAGCATAACCGATTCATCCCATCAGTTTGAATATATCATTTACGGCGATAACCGCCGCGAAAATCATCAGGGCCGCAAAGCCGGCAAAGTTGAGCATGCCCACAAAACGCGAGCTTAAGGTCTTGCCGGAGAGTTTTTCGATCAGGGCCACAACGATTTGTCCCCCGTCCAAAGCCGGAAAGGGAAAAAGGTTGATCATGCCGAGATTGGCCGATATCAGCGCCGCGAACATCATCATGGCATACAGACCGTAGGCGATCATATCCCCTACCATGGTCACCATGCCGATGGGACCGGAAAAATCGCTTAGGGCCGCTTGGCCGGTAAACAGTCTGACAAAACTTTGGATGATCAACACGCAAAATTCCCCGGTAATCGTGAAACTTTGAATAAAGGCGCTTGCCGGATTGGCCCCAACCATGAGTCTGACCAGAAAGATCAGCAGCCATGCTGTGAGCAGATTCATGATTGGTCCCGCCGCTAAAATCGCGATTTTTTTGCCTTTGGCCAAATGGGCAAAGGATCGGGAATCGTCCAGATCCGCCGGCAGAATGAAATCGTCGAGTTGGTCCTCGGCGTCGGTTTCGCCGTACATCAGGCAGAAACCGCCAATGGGAATGGCACGAAGGCTGAACATGGTCTCTTTTCCATAGCGGGAAAAAAGTTTGGGCCCCATGCCGACGGCAAATTCCATGACATAAACGCCGCATTTTTTGGCGACGAGATAATGACCGCCTTCGTGAAGGACCACGAGAACCGTCAAAATCAAAAGCGTGATTAAAATATAGATAACAATCATTTATACCAGATATCCAAAGGTGAAACTCGCGTAGACATAGACGATGGGCAGGACAAAGAGAATGCTGTCAAACCGGTCGAGGACACCGCCGTGTCCGGGCAGGATTTTGCCGAAATCTTTGACGTCGCAGTGACGCTTGATCATGGAAGCGGCCAAATCGCCGCATTGACCGGCCACGGAGCCCAGAACGCCGACAATAATGAGGGTTACGATGGGTAGCGAGAGATGAAAAACCTGTTCCATCACCACGCCGTAAGCAATCATGCCGGCTACCGCGAAAACAATGCCGCCGATGGAGCCTTCGATGGTCTTTTTGGGGCTGATGGCCGGGGCGAGCTTGTGCCTGCCGAGAAACCGTCCGACAAAATAGGCAAAGGTGTCGGTTAAAAAAGCGATGACAAAAATCATCCAGATATAGACTTTGCCGTTGGGGATGGCCTCAAAGGCTTGAAACAGTCCGAAAATCAGCGGAATGTAGACCATGCCGAAAACCGTGGCGATGGGGCGCTTGACGTCGTGATACGGAGCGAATATTTCGGCAATGAAGACGATGATGAGCACCGCGAGCAGCGCCGCCATGGCGTATTCATAATGCCATTTCATGACACCGACGATAAACAGCGCGCAAAGGACCGCCAAGACGTAGTTGATGGGATGCTCAAGCCTTTTATTGACAGCTCGAGTGTACTCGAAAATGCCGACGGCGGCAAGGAATGCCGCAAGCCCGGTGAGGGCCCAATTGCCAAAATAAACGCAGGCGAAAACAATCGGCACAAAAACCACGGCGGTTATCACCCGAATCGCGAGACCGCTGCCTTTTTTTGGGGGCTTTTCCGGGGGATTTTGAGGTTTTTGATCGGCTCTTCCCCGTCTCTTTTGATTTGATTTGTTTTGGTTTGCCACGATTATTTTGCTCCTCCGTAACGTCTGTCCCGTTTTTGATACTCAGCCAGTAGTCTTGTGAACGTTTCGTTGTCGAAATCAGGCCACAACACATCATCAAAAATGAATTCTGAATAGGCGCATTGCCACAGGAGAAAATTGCTGATTCTTTTTTCTCCGCTGGTGCGAATGATGAGATCGGGATCCGGTTGTCCTGCTGTGTAGAGATGAGCCGAGACGGTCTCTTCGGTGATGGTTTCGGGATTACAGCCGTCGTCCATCATGCACTTGATTGCTCGGATGAGCTCATCCCGTCCGCCGTAATTGAGTGCGATGTTGAGATTGAGGCCGTTGTTGGCTTCGGTACGCGCGATGGCTCTGTCGACGGCCTCAACCACTTTGCCCGGCAGTCTGCTTTTGTCTCCCAAAATCCGAAGACGAACGTTGTTTTGCGTCATTTCCTCAAGTTGTTTGTCGATAAATTCCAAAATGAGGTTCATCAGTCCCGAGACTTCTTCATCGCTTCGCTTCCAATTTTCGGTGGAAAAGGCATAGAGCGTCAAGACTTCGATGCCGAGATCTGACGCGAAGGCCACGGTATCGTGGACGGTTTTAAGCGCCGTTCGATGACCGAAAAGTCTCGGCCTTTTTCGTTTTTTGGCCCATCTGCCGTTACCGTCCATGATGATGGCCACATGCTTTGGCATGAGGGCTTCGTCTAAATGATATCCAAAATGTTCCATTGTTTCTCCTCATAATCGGTTAGGGTTGATTGATTGTTTGGTGTAATAAAGGCGTCTTTCGGTATTCCGTCTTTTGTTGGTTTGATGACGTTTGTTTTGGGTCTTTGCGTCCCGTCGGTTCCGACAGAATTTATTTTTAAATCCAAGACTTGAAAAGCGAAACGCCCTGACGCGTTAATCAAAAGATGATGGATCATCCTTTATGTGTTTTTATGTTGGTTACCTTCACGCTATTATACCAAAGATGAGTCCCTTCTGTCGATAAGATTAAAGAGAAAAAATACTCACCGGGCAAGCTCCAAGACACGGTTTTTGCCCTTTGCTATGAGCAAATCTGATGATCTGTCATAGAAAACGCGCAAATTCCTATTGTAATTTTGTGAACGAAAGCTTAAAATATCAACCATCTCAAAGGATGCGAGGTAAACGCATGCAAGCAGTTTTACATTTTTGCATTGGTCCCGTGATCGGCGCGATCATTGGCCTGATCACCAACGGCATTGCCATTCGAATGCTTTTCAGACCGCTTCACCCCGTCAAAATCGGGCGCTGGACCCTGCCTTTTACCCCGGGGATCATCCCTAAAGGAAAGCCCAGGATCGCCAGAGCCTGCGGCAGAACCATTGGTAAATATCTGGTCAATGAGGAGGCCATCGGAAAAACCCTGCTTTCCGAGGAGACGGATCTTAAGCTGCGGGACAGCATTTCTCAATTTGTGCAGTCCCATCGCCATGACGAGAGCACGGTTCGTGACGTGTTGGCCGCCGTCATGGGTGAGGAAAAGAGCAGAATCACCATCATCTCCGCCAAAGACAGTCTGGTCCGTGAAATTTATAAGCGAATTTATCAGTCTGATGTGGACGCCGTGATCGCGGAGAAGATTGTAGAGGAGGCCCAGAAGGTCAAGGCTTATCAGGCCATGGCTTTTCTGATTCGTCCGGAGACCATTTATGATAAATCCCGGGAAATCATCCGCGGGTTTATTGAGGAAAACGGCGTTTCGGTTTTGAGTGAAACCATCAGCCGGGAGACCGACGCGATGCTGGATATCACCGTGGCCGAGCTCTTCGCCCGCTATGAAGGCAGACTTTTCGAGGCGGAGGACGCGATTATTAAAACCTATCACGAAATTGTCAGACGTTATTTGTCTCGGGCTATGCAGGCGCTGAATATCGCCAAAATTGTGGAGGATCAAATCAATTCCTTTGATGTATTGGAAGCGGAAAAGATGATTCTCGACATTGTTCAAAAAGAGTTAAACGCCATCGTTTGGTTCGGAGGACTGCTCGGTCTTATCATGGGTTTTATTATGAATTTCTTTTAAAAGGAGGTTGGTTGTCAGATGGAAGACAAACAAAATCGTACCGGTATCGGCAAGAAAATTTTGATCGGATGCCTTGTTGGGTTGATCATTTTTATTGTGGGCTTTATTCTCGGTTTGCAATACGGCATCAACATGTATTTTCAGTTAATCACCGCGATGCCGAGAATTCTCTCCACCCTGCTGCTCATTCTGGTTATTTTGATTGTTTTTGCCGCTTTGGCCGTCTTTTTCTATTTTAAGATGAAAAAGCGCCAAGATTAACATTCATAGAGATTTATCAAATATATCATCCTTGAAAGTTAACCGCCGCCAGAAATGGCGGCGGTTTTTGCGTGATAAATCGTTGTCAGGTGTTCGAATGGGTTAAATCATGTTTTTGTTTAAGCGATAAGCCCGAACCCTCCGCTTCGCTCCCGGGTTCGGCGTCCATTCGCACCCGCGCTTAAGTGAGCATCCAAATCTTTGATTTGGTTTATGCGAACTTATCGAGCGAAGCGGGTGGAACCGCGCTACGTGCTCATGTCCGTTATTCTTGTCTAATGATCATACGCCCTTATACGCAAGCGTAACGGCGTATGATCATTGACAAGAGCTTATCGCTCAACTGCATCCCGTTGTGGTGCCGCAATCCAAGCACACTTTGCAGGTTCCGTTTCGGATCATGCGATCAGAACCGCAATTGGAGCAGAGCTCGCCGTAGATGCGTTCTGTCGCTTCTTCAAAATCTTCGGAATAATCGACCGAGGCCACCGGTTCCATGGTAATTTGTCTCGGTTCGCGGTCGGAGCGATAGTGATGCTTGGCGGGCTTGACTTGACATCTGGAATAATCGCCGCATTCGATATCAATGACCTTGGAGATTAAATCTGAAATGGATGACGCGTATTTGATGTAGGGATGGCGCGACACAAAGCCCGAGGGCTCGTATTTTTGACCGCGGAGAATCATCGAAATGGATTCCGGCGGAATGTGGTATTGGAGCATGTGGGAAATGGTTTTGGACAGGGATGCAAGCAGTCCTTTGACCACGGTGCCGTCGCGATCGGTGGAGACGAAGAGTTCTGAGATGGTGTCGTCGTCATAAAAGCCCAAAGTAATGTAGAGCTCGATATCGCCGATTTTCGCGCTGTGGGTGCGGCTGTTGCGCACGCCTTTGGGTTTTTTGCGAGACGGCACGCCGTTGCCGGCTTTTTTGACGGCATTTAAGAGTTCCGCGTAGGTGTAATCTTCCAGATTTTTGTCGGATAAGTCGCGGTGACCGCCGGAAAGGGGCTGGGCCGCTTTGCAGCCGTCTCTGTAGACCGCGATGGCCTTGGCTCCGGTTTGATAGGCCAACAGGTGAATATGGGCGATGTCTTCTACCGTGGCGTCATGGGGCAGATTGACGGTTTTGCTGACGGAGCCCGAGATCATCGGTGTGATGGCCGCCACCATGAGAACATGGCCTTCGGGGCGAATGTCGCCGGCGGTGTCGAAAATCGGCAAATGCTCGGGTTTGAGATACGGGGCGTCATTTAAGTTTTGATGCACCGAAAAGCCCGAATCGTCTTTTTCCATGATGTAGTCCACGATGGCTTTGATTTCGTTTTTGGCGTAGCCGAGATTTTTAAGGGCTGTTTCCAAAACGGGATTGACGATTTCCATGGAGCCGCCGCCGACGAGTTTTTTAAACACCACATGGCTGAAAAAGGGCTCGATGGAGGTGGCGCCGCAATCCATGGCGAAGGAGATGGTCCCCGTCGGAGCGATGACGCTGACTTGGGCGTTTCGATAGCCGTAGGCCTCTCCCGCTTCTTGAGCCCGATGCCATGCGTCTTTCACCGCGTCAGACACGTCTTGATAGCCGATTTTTTTGAGAATCGGATGATCGACCACATAAGGATCGTAATCGAGTTCCTCAAAGGCGTCAATGCGCTCGCCGGCAATGCGGGCATGGTTGCGAATGACGCGCATCATATAGGGTTTATTGATATCATAGCAAGCAAAGGGTCCGACTTTTTCGGCCATCAGCGCCGATACATAATAGGACTGGCCGGTCAGAAGTCCCGCCAGGGCGGAGCTGATGTTGCGTCCTTCATCGGAATCGTAGGGATAGCCGAGGGCCAAAATCATGGACGCCGTGTTGGCAAGACCAAGGCCGGTGGTGCGGAAAAGATAACTCTTTCTGGCGACGTCGGCCGTCGGGAATTGTCCCCAGTGAATGGAGGCTTCGAGGACCAGCTGGATGAGACCGACCAGATGGATGAAGCCTTCGATATCAAATTTGCGGGAATCGGGGTTTAGGAAGCGATAGACATTGATGGAGGCCAGATTGCAGGCCGTGTCGTCGAGGAAGGCGTATTCGGAGCAGGGATTGGTGGCGTTGATGCGGTTGTGCTTGGCGCCCACTTCCCCGTCTTCCCCGGCGGGACAGGTGTGCCAGTTGTTGAAAATATTGTCGAATTGCAAACCGGGATCGGCGCATTCCCAAGCGGCGTGATTGATGCGATCCCACAGGGATTTGACCGACACCGTGCGATCGACCCGGCTGTCAACCCGGCCTTTGAGGGTGATTTCGGCGTTGGGGTGTCTGTCCATATCGACGACGGCGTTCATGAAATCGCGGTTTAAACGCACGGAGTTGTTGGAATTTTGTCCCGATACGGTGCGGTAAGCCTCGCCGTCCATGCCGATATCATAGCCCATTTTGCCCAGGGCGCGGACTTTGTTTTCTTCTTTGACTTTCCAGTCGATGAATGATTCGATTTCCGGATGATCGACGTCCACGATGACCATTTTGGCTGCCCGTCTTGTTGTTCCGCCGGATTTGATGGCGCCCGCGTTGCGGTCAAGGCCTTGAAGGAAGCTCATCATTCCCGAGGAATGACCGCCTGAGGACAGGGCTTCGTTTTCCGCCCGTAGCGTGGAGAAATTGGTGCCGACCCCGGAGCCGCCTTTAAAGAGCCGGGTTTCCGAGACGTAGTGATCGGAAATGGATTGATGGCCGAGGAGCTTATCCTGGATGGACAAAATGAAGCAAGCGCTGGACTGGGTGCGGGAATAACGGTCGTCCGCGAGGACGACTTTCTTTTTTTCGGGATCGTAATAATACAGGCCGTCGGCTTCGCCTTTGATGCCGTAGGCCCGGGCGATGCCGGTGTTAAACCATTGGGGTGAGTTGGGCGCCCACATTTGCGAGAGCAGGGCAAAAACCATTTCGTCGTAGAAAATCTGCCACTGATCGTCATTGGTGATCAATCCTTCATCACGAAGCGCGTCGGCCCAGAATCCCACCATGCGATCCGCGACTTGACGCATGCTGTTTTCGTAGGAAAAACGACCCTTTAAGCCGTCTTTTCGGAAATATTTGCCGGCGATGATGTTGCAGGCGTTTTGGGAATAGTGAGCGGGAAATTCCAAATCGTTCATTTCGAGAATGGTCTCACCGGTTTGATAGTTGGTCAGGCTGACGTCGACGGTCTGCCATTCGAACAAGTCGTAAACCGTCCGGGAATCATTCTCGAGGGACTTTGTAAAATGCCGTTTAAACAGTGAGTCAATATGCTCCATGGATTCTCTCCTTTTTTGACAAAGGCCGTGTCCTTTTGCCTTTGTGTAATGCAAATAAAAATCTCGCCCTTTTGGAAAGGCGAGATAATCATACCACAGATATTGTGGGCTTTCAATAGTAAAAATACAAGATGAACGATTTTTCAAATAATGAAACATTTTTGACCGACCCGGTTTTCGCATGAGAAAGCCAATGAAAACATTCTCTAACAATTTGTGATTTTTTGAAAAACGCGGCGTATCGGGGCATTTTTGTTCCCATCCCCTATCAAGTTTCATCCGTTGTCCGGTCCCGGGACGTCAATGTACGTGTTTGACTTCGGGGGATGCTTCGATTTAATTTAATCGGAACAATCCTCTGGCGTTGGCGTCCCCATCCCGGGGCATTTCTTTTTCCACGGTGAAGGCCTCCCATGGGATGCTCACCTCAGATCCCTCTGAAATGATTTCGTCGACGTGGAGCAAAAGCGGAAAATCCGAGGCTTTGGCTTTACCGGCGGCGATGCGGGCTTTGACGGCACGGGCTGTACGCGTCGCGATGACAACGGATTCTAAGGTGACGCCGGCCAGGGTTTCCATCGCGTCATCAAAGCTCATGCCCCGGCCGAGGAGAGTGCCGATTTTTCGGGTTCTGCCCCCGAAGACCGTCACGTAGAGATCGCCGGCGCCGTAGACGATGTTGTCGTCACCACCGCCGACCATGGCCAGGAGTTTTCGCATTTCCCGAACGCCCTGACCGAACAAGGCCGCCTGGGAATTGTAGTGAATCGCCCCTTCCCCTTCGTTTTTCTCGGCGATGCCCACGGCCAGCGAGACGCCGAGGGCGTAGGCGTTTTTCATGGCGACGGCGCATTCGACGCCGACGACATCCGTCGAGAGCGAGACGTGATAATAGTCGGTGGCGAACAAGGATTTGAGATATTTGAGCGTGGCCATATCCCGCCCGCAAAAAGCCACGGCGGAGTGATCTTTGTCCGCGAGCTCATAGCTGGTGCAGGGGCCGCCGATGGCGTTGATCGAGCGTTTTTTTCCTGCTTCGGTCGACGCCCAATAGTCGGGATAGGTGATGAGATCGCCCGCTTCGGTATCGATCATCCCTTTGGTGACCGAGAGGAGCGGCACGTTTTCGGGAATTTTGGGCAGTACCGTTTCGGCAAACCAGTCAACGCCGAAACTGGACACGCCGCCGAGCACGCAGTCGGCGCCGGTCAGCGCCTCGTCTAGTTCTTCGATTTGATAATAGCCAATGCCGTCATGCAGGGTTCGTTTTAAATTGAGATGATAATTATCCTCGCGCAGACGATCGATGATGTCCCGGTCAAGGGGGGTTCCCACCAGCCGGACTTCGTGGCCGTTTTCAAAGGCCGGAAAAGTTAACGCCGATGCCATTTGCCCGGCGCCCACAAAGGTGATAATGCTCATTTTATCCTCCTGTTCAATTGTTTTTTAGTATACCCTCGTTCATCCGGTTTTGTACTTTTGCCCGGAACGTGGGTTTGGAATGATTTTGTCTGTCGCTTTTCATTATAAAACTACATGGGCAGACGTCAACCTTTTTTTCGCCGTAAATCGTTTTTTTATCGTTGATCGCGTCAAGGAAAACATTGGCGCTATCTTGACAAAACAGGGCATAAAGGCTACCATAATGGCGTTTGATTTTTACGCAAAGAGGAGGAATATCATGATTGATATCGGCGATAAAGTCCTTGCTGTTGTCGAAGGCAAGGAAATTAAAGCGTCACAGTTAAATCTGTTGATTGATCAGGCTCCCGATGATCAACAGGCGCAGTTTCGCACCCATGAAGGGCGCAGACAATTGCTCAATGAAATGATCGGCCAAGAATTGTTCTATTTGGAAGGCAAAGACAATCACATTGAAGATACCGAGGAATATCAAAAAGAGTTTGAGGAAATGAAGGAAAAGTTCCTCAAATCCTATATGATTTCTCATTTTATGACGGAAATCGATGTGCCGGACGAAGAGGTTCGCGCCTATTACGATGAAAATCCGAAACAGTTTATCGCGCCGGATCACGTTCGCGCGAGCCACATTTTGGTTCCTGCCGAACAACAGGCCATCGATATCATTGAGGAAATCAAGTCCGAAAAGAAAACTTTTGAGCAAGCTGCCAAGGATTATTCGTTGGATATGACCAAGGATAAGGGAGGCGATCTCGGCTATTTCCCCAAGGGCAAAATGGTGCCGGTGTTTGAGCAGGCCGCCTTCTCCCTGGATGTCGGCGAAATGACTGATAAACCCGTTAAAAGCGAATTCGGTTATCACATTATCAAAGTCACGGATAAGAAAATCGGTGAGACCGCGCCCTACAGCGCCGTCAAAGACAGCCTGAAAAAATATCTTCTCGGGATGAAGCAAAATCGCGCTTATATCAACAAAATCGAAGATCTCAAAGAGATCTATAAGGTGGAGTATAAGGCGGGATTTTGAGGCTCGTGAGCTTGTCGATGTAATGGACGTGATTGCTTCGACGAATGAATGATTCATGGTTAATAATGAATAATGAATAATTAATAATGAATAATTCTGGATGAAACTCGGCTTTGCCGAGTTTCTGCTTTTTTTTGTTTTTAGGTCCGGCTTCGAGGGCGGTTCGCTCAGTGAGCTTTTCTTAAATTGAAATCCGATTTGCCGCATTTCATCCATAATCATTCATCATGAATCGTTAATGATTCCTCATTCTCATTCCAAAACTCGGAGACAATCGTCTCGACTTCGCCGGCGTTTTCGACAAATGTTAAATCCTGATAATAAGCCGGCAATAACGAACGATAATCCCGGCGGGTGTAGCGCTTATCGACAAGGAGCACGACACCGCGGTCATTGTTATCCCGGATGACTCGTCCCATGGCTTGTAAAATTTTAGTCATCCCAGGGATTCGATAGGCGAAATCAAAGCCGTTCTCGCCCATGGCGTCGTGGTAGCCGCGAATGAGATTTTGAGCGTCGCCGATTTTGGGAAGTCCCACGCCGACGATCACCGCGCCGATCAAGGCTTCGCCGGCCAAATCGATACCTTCGGAAAAAATACCGCCCAGGACACAAAAGGCCGCAAGAAGGCTGTCGGGATTTCCGGTAAAGGCCGTGAGGAAAGCCGTCTTCTCCCCTTCTGTCATCCCCGGTGTTTGGATGATGACGGGGACTTTGGGAAATCGCTGTTGAAATTCTTCGGCAACCGCGCGCATATAAGCATAGGAAGGAAAATAGACGGCGTAATGGCCGGTTTTTCCGGAAATCGCGGCGGCGATAATGTCGGCAATGGGCCCGATGCTCTCGTTTCGTTTTTTGTACGTCGTGTCGATTTTTCCGGAAACCAACAGTTTGAGTTGGTCTTGATCAAAAGGTGATGAAAGGGTCAAATGGACATCCCCCGCGCCAAGGCCGAACAGACGCTTGTAGTAGTTTTTTGGCGTGAGGGTCGCGGAAAACAGGACACCGCCATAAGCGTTTTGGGTCACCCGGGATATGGCATTTTTGGGGTCTAACAGCTTTTCGGTGATGACGATATCCCGACCAGCGGCATCCACGGTGATGACAAAGGCGTCATCAAAATAAGCGTTGACCGTTAGGTAGCGCCGCGCGTTGAAATAGAGCTCGGTCAGCTCTTCCGGTGTATCTGTTCCCTCGGAAAATAAAGTGTCACATTCCCTGATAAACCGGGTTAATGCATCGACTAGACCAAAATGGTTTTCGGCGGTGACCCACCTGCTTTCCTCCCGGGAATCGGCGGTTTCTTTCAAGACGGCCGTCACCGCGGAGATGGCCCGCCGCAGGGCTTTTGCTTTGGCAGGGACTTTTTTCTTTACCCCGTTGAAGGCGGATCGTCTGAGGGAGACGGTGTACATGGTCCTGACCCGATCCACGAGGTTGTGGGCTTCGTCAATGAGCAGGATTCGCGGGGGGCGTTCCCCGGAGAGCGTTCCCTCGGCGATCACCGGGTCGAAAAGATAATTGTAATCCCCGATGACGACATCGGCATAGCCGGCAAGCTCAGCGGCAAATTCGAAGGGACAAAGGTTGTGGGTGTCGGCGATGCTCTCGATGCGTGTTCGGTCAAACACGCCGGAGGCGGCAACGGCCGCGCAGAGGGGATCGTTAACCCTGGAAAAATAGTCTTTTGCCCGGGGGCAGGCCTTGGGGTTGCATTGTCTTTTTTCTAAAGGACAGATGTCGTCTTTGGCGGTGACGCTGACGGTGAGAAGCTCGGTTCCTCGGCTGATCAGGCGGGATAAGGATTTTTCGGCGTTTGTTTTCTGGGTGGTTTTGGCCGTGGCGTAATAGATCTGTCCGGCGTCTGTTTCTTTCAGGGCTTCAAGGCCGCCGAAGAGCACGGCCATGGTTTTGCCGATGCCCGTCGGCGCTTCGCAAAGCAGTAATTTCCTGTCTGTGACGGTTTGATGTACCGCGGATATCATTTGACGCTGCCCTTTGCGGGGACGGGCAAAGGGAAAGGCCATCGCTCCTAGCCCTTCGTCTCTTTGGATGATCCGGTTTTGAATCAGGCCCGTAAACCGATCAAAGGTGTTGATAATTTTTCGCATAAAGGCCGTCAGTTCTCCTCGGCTGTAGCGATGATGCATATATCGGATTTTTTTGCTTGTGATCTGATAATAGGTCAATCTGACGGTGATCTCGGAAAGGCCCTGCTGTTCGCTGTAGATGGCCGCGTAACATTTGGCTTGGGCCCAATACTCGGGATAATCTTCCTCGGTTAAGTCATAAACATCCCGGGAAACGGTTTTGATTTCGTCAATGGTCACACCGGTCATGTCTAGTATGATGCCGTCGGCGCGCCCGGAGATGTGATAGACGGCGTTCTCGGCATCAATGGTCTGTTTGAGGGTCACTTCGGGGTGATAGCCCTGCTCGGCTTCGGCTTGGAGCATGCGGTGGATTCTCGCCCCCTCCAGCGCGCGGTTGGTCCCGGTTATGCGCGAATCGATGCTTCCCGAGCGCATAACGAAGGTGACAAGGTCTTTGACGGAGACGGCCATTTCGGGCTTTAGTTTTGCTTGATCGTTCGGTTGTTGGTTCATGGCTATCCCCCCCCTTTTTTTAATGAATAATTAATAATCCCAAATTATTCATGGGAAACAAAAACTGAAAAATATTACGTCTAAAAAAGACATGTTTTATCAAAACCATCAAAAATACATTCTAACACTCAGCTCAATCTTTGAAAAAGAATAACAATCC